>NZ_JBSHBW010000013.1:0-201663 GCF_053612185.1 Streptomyces sp. NPDC054757 | reverse complement strand
CGACCTTCTTCAGGTCGTCCGGGCCGGCGTCGTCGTCGGTGGTGCCCGCGGCTCAGTCCAGCAGCAGCGGCAGCCGGGCGGCGCTCTGCGGGTCGACCGGGAGCCGGGTGACCAGATGGATCCTGGGGTCGTCGGCGGCGATCAGCTTCGACTGGCGCAACGACAGCGCACCCGCCCGCGGGTGCTGGAACCGCTTGAGGACGGGCTGGTACCCCGCCACCTCGTGCCGCTCCCAGTACCGGGCGAACTCCGGTGACGCGGACCGCAGTTCCGCGGTGATCTCGCCGAACCTGGGGTCCGCCGGATGCTCGTCGGCCGTCATCCGGAACTGCGCCAGCACGAGCGTCGCCTGCTGCTCCCAGTCGGTCATCAGCTCCCGGGCCGGGCCCCACCCGAAAATCATCCACAGCATGTTCCTGCGGGCTTCCGGCAGTTCGGAGAAGTCGGTGAACAGCCCGGTCTCCGCCCGGTTCCAGCCCAGGATGTCCCAGTGCTGGTCGAGCAGGAACGACGGGTTGGGGTTGAGGGCGTCCAGTACGGCCTGCAGATGGCCGGCGGCCACCGGGCACGCCCTGCCGCTCTCGGCCGCCGGCGGCAGCTCCCCCGCGAGCCGGTAGAGGTGCTGCTCCTCCATGACGGACAGCCGGAGAGCGCGGGCCAGTGAACCGAGCACCTGGCGCGAGACCTTGATGTCGCGCCCCTGCTCCAGCCACGTGTACCAGCTGAGGCTGACTCCGGAGAGTACGGCTACCTCCTCGCGCCGCAGTCCGGGCGTCCGCCGGCGGGCCGTGTCGGCGACACCGGCGTCCGCGGGCGAGAGGCGCTCCCTACGCGACCTGATGAAGGCTCCGAGGGAGCTTCGGCCGGCGCCGTCGGAGTCGGGGGGTGTGGCAGGCATCTCACCCACAGTAGCAGCCCGGTTCTGATCGGTTGTCCCGCCGGCGGGACAGCCCGGCGGCCCCGCACAGGGGTGCGTCCGAAGCCCTGGATTGCGCCCGACACTGTCTGGAATTCGCCCCCAAGGACCACCGGACCGGGGCCGTTCGACCCTTTTGCCGCCTTACATCAACTTACCCAACTTTCTGGCGATTTCACAGGTTTCAGCACCTTCACTCCGGCACGCCCCCCGGCGAGTGACCGGGCCCGGCGCTCCGCGGGAAGCCGCCCAGGCCGGGTACCGGCCAGGTCAGCACCTTCCGCCCGGCCGTGGAATTCACGGCACCGAAACAAGGCGCCCCAAAGGAGAGAAAAGAACGGAACAAAGTATTCCGAATCGTTGACGTAGCATTTCGGCCGCCCGCCCGGTATACCTTCCCGGCTTTCCACCGGAACTCCGAATCCGAACACGGGGAGCACGGGGGAAGGTGTGCCAAATCCTCCCGCGGTGAACACCCCGTGAACGACGGGCGGCCGGGACCGAGGGCCCCGGAGACGAAGGGGACGGCACGAACTCTCAGGTCAGGCGGGTGCGTTGCGAAACCGCGCCCGCCCGGACCGGCCCGCCTTTTACCGGATCGGGCAGGGAAACGGGCGCCGATTCGGGCCCCTGAGTTCACCCGACCGGCCAGTAGGAAACTCTCTTGCTCCCTAACTTGACCACAGTTACAGTGGGCAGGTTGCGCCCCCCGATTCCGCTGGAACCACCGTCTGCCCTTCTCGTTCACTTGAAGGGAATTCACCGCACTATCGCGTTCGGCGGCCGGGTCCGCGTAACGGAGGATGGCGTTGATGGCACCACGGGGGAAACGGGGAGTCGATGACGAGACCAGCGGTGCGGTCGGTGGCGAACGGTGTGATCTGCCGGGATGTGCGGATGTGCAGCCTTTCCAGGCCCCGCTTCTAGCCCCACTGACCTGCACATCGTTGTCGATATCCAGCGCAGCAGGAGGTTTGTTTTGGCTGCCGAGCCGGACGGGGCCACCCCCTTCAGCAGGGAACTCGCGGCACTACTGGAAGAGCGCGGGCTCTCCTGGCGCAAGCTGGCACAGCACGTGGGCTACACGGCCGGCTGGCTGAGCAAGATAAGACACGGCAGACGGCCGTCCGAGGATCTGGCGCGCCGGTGCGACGAGGTCCTGGGCGCGGGCGGCAGGCTGCTGGCCCTCGCCGCGGCCGATCCCGCTCCGGCCGCCGCCCCGCCGCATCTGGTGCGCCCCGCCCAACTGCCCGGTGTCACCATCGGTTTCGTAGGCCGCCAGAGCGCCATCGGACAGCTGAACGGCGCGCTCCAGGAGCCCGACCACCCGGGCGCACCGCATGTGGTGGCGGTCGACGGCCCGCCCGGTGTGGGCAAGACCGCACTCGCGCTGCGCTGGGCGCACAGCGTCGCCCGGCTCTTTCCCGACGGTCAGCTCTACGTCGATCTGCACGGCTACTCCAGCAACCAGTCGCAGGTCCTTCCGCAGGACGCCCTGGAGAAGTTCCTGGTGGCGCTCGGCTGCCCGCTCAACGAGGTACCGCGGAGCGTCGACGAACGCGCGGCGCTCTACCGGACGATGCTGTCCGGCCGCCGGACCCTGGTGATCCTGGACAACGCGGCGGACTTCTCCCAGGTGGAGCCCCTGTTGCCGGGCTCCAGCGAGTGTGTCGTCGTGGTCACGAGCCGCAGCAGGCTCTTCGCCATGGCGGTGCGCACCCACGCCACCCGGGTCACTCTGGAGCCGTTGTCGGACGGAGACTCCGTACTGCTGCTGCGGACAGCGATCGGCGAGCGGGCCGACGCCGAGGCCCATGTCCTCGACGAACTGGCCGTCCGCTGCGGTCATCTGCCGCTCGCCCTGCGGATCGTGGCCGAGCAGGCGGTCAGCAACCCGCACATCGGTCTGGAGCAGCTGCTCGCCAATCTGGTCGCGGAGCGCCGGCAGCTGGAAGTGCTCTCGCCCGACGAACCGGTCGCGGTGCGCACCGTGTTCTCCTGGTCCTACCGCAAACTGGACCCCGAGAGCAGGCGGATGTTCCGGCTGCTGAGCCTGCACCCGGGGGTGCGCATCTCCCCCGCCTGCGCCGCGGCTCTCTGCGCCCGCCCGCCGGCGAAGACCGCGGCGCTCCTGGAGAAGCTGCACAGCATGCATCTGCTGGAGGCGCTGGGCGACGACGGCCTCCGGCTCCCCGAACTGCTACGGCTCTACGCGGCCGAGCGTGTCCTCGTCGACGAGGTGGCGGAGTCACGCCGCCAGGCCGTCGAGCGCATGGTGGAGTGGTACATCCGCATGGTGTCGGCGACCCATGCCCACCTCGCCCCGTTCCGTACGAGTCTGGACTGGGTGCGCTGGCAGCCGCGGCACGACGACTACGCCCCCGCCGCCTTCGACGACGCGGTGGCGGCGCTGCGCTGGTGCGACTCGGAGCTGTCCAACCTGATGCCGGTCAGCGAACTCGCGGCGGAGCACGGGCTGCGTGACGAGGTGGTCCTGCTGGGACTGCGCCTGTTCGACTATCTGATCCTGCGCAAGCCCTGGTCCGTCTGGATACTGACGCACGAACTCGCGCAGAAGGCGGCCCTGGAGACCGGCGACGACCGGGCCGCGGGGTGGATCAAGACCCATCTGGCGTACGCCTGCTGGTGGTTGCGCGACTGCCGGCGCAGCCGCCGTCTCTGCGAGGAGGCGCTGGTCCTGCTCCGCCGTGTCCAGGACCGGCCGGGCGAGGGATGGGCCCTGGAGAACTGCGCCATCACGGTGCGCGACCACGGCGATCTCGGTGAGGCCCATGACTTCGCCGTGCGCGCGCTCGACATCTTCACCGAGGCGGGCAGCCACGAGGGCCAGGCCGCGGCGCTCGGCACCCTGTGCGACATCGAGACCCGGACCGGCAGGCCGGACGCGGCGCTGACCGCCGCGCGGGACTCGCTGCAGATCTGCGAGGAGATCCGGGACTACCAGCGCCAGGGGCGGAGCCTGATCAAGGTCGGCATCATCTACCAGTCGCGCGGCGACAGCGAGCAGGCCCTGCGGTACGCCGAACTCGCCGTCGGACTCCACCGTTCCGCGAGGGACCGGTGGGGCGAAGCCGAATCGCTCGCCCGCCAGGGGGACATCCTGCACGAACTGGGCCATGAGGCACGGGCGACAGCCTCCTGGGGCGCAGCCCTGAACGCGTACAGCGAGATGAACGACCCGCGCGTCGAGGACGTACGGAAGGCGATGGAGCAGGTCCGCCTGCCGTAGGCCGTGCCGTCCGGATCACGAGGCCCACCGGGGCGTTCGTCCGTACCGGTGGTGCTCCGCCCCGCCCCGGCCCGTGGCCCCGAACGGGGGGGGCGGGGCCGTGGCTGCGGGGCGGGGCGGAGCGGTCTGTGGCCCGGCCGGACTCCAGTGCCGCGGCAGGCAGGGTTTGCCCGTCAAGGAGCGGCGTCCGGTGCATGCTCTCGGCGTGCCGGCCGGAAGTCCTCGTACTGGACGTACTTGGGCTTTCGGCCGGTGCGGCGAGAGTGCGTGCCGGGCGTCGCGACGGGGCAAACCTTGCCTGCCGTGGCACTAGCGGGCGGCCCGCAGCCGGTCGGACGAGCGCTTGTTGTACGCCATGAGCAGCGTGACGATCAGCACCAGAGCGATATCGATGACCGCCGCGACCTCCATCGCCCGTGCGTAGTGCGGCCCGGACACCCTGCCGGTGGCCACCGCGGGCCCCGCGATGGAGAAGAACACGGCGCCCACCAGCGAGACACCCGCCGAACTCCCGAACTGCTGGGCCGTGTTGAGCACACCCGCGCCGATCCCGGCCTGCTGCGGCTTGATGCCCAGCATCGAAGCGCCGATGAGCTGGGGCAGCACGGCGCCGTTCCCCGCGCCCGTCAGCATGATCGAGACGATGAGTCCCGGCACGGTGGTGTCCACTCCGGAGAAGTACAGCTGGAGTGCGAGCGAGGCCAGTCCGGCCATGGTGATCACACCGCCGACGACCACCACCCGCAGCCCGTACCGGCGCATCAGCCGGGAGGCGACCATGGCGCTGGACGAGAACATCACGGCGCTCGACGTCACCAGCAGACCCGCATGCAGCGGTGAGTAGCCCCGGCCGACCTGGAGGTACTGGGAGAGGGCGAACATGAAGCTGGCGAAGTAGGCGAGGAACGCGGCGCCCGCCAGCACCCCCGACGCGTACGAGCGGATCCGCAGCAGCGTCAGATCGAGCACCGGTGTGGAGCCGCGCTCCCGTACGGCCTTCTGCCAGCGGAGCGTCAGCAGACCGGCGGGCACCGACGCGACCAGGCAGATGAACGTCCAGGCCGGCCAGCCCTCGTCGTTGCCGAGGGAGAGCGGCACCAGGACGAGCGCGACGGTGAGGGCGACGCCCGCGGCGCCCAGCGGGTCGAGCCGCTGCCGCCGGGGCGGGGTCATGACGGGCAGGTACCGCCTGGCGAAGAAGATCGCCACGGCGGCGACCACCAGGTTGACCAGGAAGATCACCCGCCAGCCCAGGCCGAACAGATCGGCGTCGAGCATCAGGGCGCCGAGCACGTTCGCCGACACGGAGCCGAGCCCGCCCGCGACCCCGAACCAGGCCATCGCCTTGGGGCGGTCCTGCGGGGCGAACGTCGAGGTGATCGTCGCCAGCACCTGAGGGACCATCATGGCCCCGGTGAGCCCCTGGAGCAGCCGGGCGGCCACGAGCTGCCACGGCTCCTGGGCGATCCCGCACAGCAGTGAGGCGAAGGCGAAGGCGACCATGCCCACCATGTACAGCCTGCGGTAGCCGAACAGGTCGCCCAGTCGCCCGCCGGTGATCAGACCGCTCGCATACGCGAACGCGTAACCGGCGACTATCAGCTCCAGCATGACCGGGCCCGCGTGCAGTTCGTGCGAGATCGACGGTGCGGCGACGTTCACCACGAAGAAGTCGAACTGCGCCATGAACATCGCGGTCAACAGCACTGCCAGCATGCGCCCGTTCCCGGCGGGCGCCTCCTTCTCCGGTCCCTTTGCCGCCGCCACCGGGGCGGGGACGGCCGCGTCCGTGTCGCTCATGACGTCACACCCTTTTCCAGCGCCGCCGCCCGTGTACCGGCGCACGCTCTGCTCACTGGTCCGCTACGGACGGTATTCACGTACATCTCGGATATTAGTCATCCGTGACATACGGTGTCCACAGGAAAGCTCCCGGCCGGAGTCACACCCCCGGTCCGCCCGCCCTCCTCAACTCCGCCGCACGGCACGGTGCTTCGTGGATTTCCCGGCGGCCGGCGGGCCCGGCGGGACGCGGCCGGGCCGGGTCCGCGGGCCGTGACGCCGCACGGCGGGGTGCGCCGGCGCCCCCTGGCTTTCGGGGCGACGGTCGGTCATCATCGCCGTTCAGACCGCCTGGTCGCCGGCTGGAGCCGCGAGAGCCCACGAGGTGGAAAAGCCGTGCGCTCTCTCCCCGTTACGGCGGTGGGCCGTCCGGACTTCCGGGCCGCGAGGGGTGTGTCACCCATCCTTCGCCGCCGAGAGGACGTTTCACAACCATGCGGAATCGCCGATGCTGAGCGCGCGCGGACACGCTGTCGTCATCGGCGCGGGCGCGACCGGACTGATGGCGGCGCACGCCCTGGCCGACCTCTACGCGTGGGTGACCCTCCTCGAACAGGACCGGATCGTCACGGGGGACGACACGGCGCCCGAGTACGGCCGGCGTCTCCAGACGCTGGGCATCCTGTCGCTCCGCGACCGGGCGGTGGAGCGGCTGCTCCCCGGCTTCCTCGCCGCGCTGCGGGCCGCGGGCGCGCCCGCGGCCGACCTGCTGGGCGGCTGCCGCTGGTACCTCGGGGACAGCCCGCTCGACCGCCGGGACTCCGGACAGCCCGGCATCTCCATGAGCCGGGCCTTCCTGGTACGGGAGTTGAGAAGGCGGCTGCTGACCCGGCCGGGCGTCGGCATCGTGGACAGCTCGACCGTGACCGGGCTGGTGCTCGCCCCGAGCGGGAACCGGGTGACCGGGGTCCGGGTGCGGCCCCAGGGCGAGCACGAGCAGGTGGTCGAGGCGGATCTGGTCGTGGACGCGTCGGGGGCTGCCCCGCACTCCTCGGTCTGGCTCTCCGGGGCGGCCCCCGCCGGGCGGGGCGGCGGCGCGGGGCTGTCCGGCGGGGGCTATGTGATACGGCGCTACCGGCTGCCGGCCGGGGCGCTCGGAAGTGACATCGCGGTCGTCGCCGCACCGTCCGACGGGGTTCCCCGGTACGGATGTCTGGCGCGCGAGGAGAACGAACGCTGGGCCCTGAGCCTGGGCAGCCTCCGCGGCGATCTGCCCCGCGACAGTGCGCACACCGCCTATCTCCGCTTCACCCGGGGACTTGCCGTACCCGACATCCACGAGGCGTTGCACCACGCCGAGCCGCTGGACGACCCGGCACCGGTCACCGTCCCGCACCGGCCGCCGCAGCGTGCCCGCCGGGCGGTGCCGCGGCTGGTCGTGCTGAGCGACTGGCCCGACCGGTTCGGGCCCGCCAACTCCCGCAGTGTCACGGCCGCGGCGCTGGAGTCGCTGCTGCTGCGCGGACGTCTGGCCGGGGTTGCCGACACCCTTGGCGCCAGGCCCCCCGGACCGCTCTGACAGCGGCCGAACGGCCGGACCGCGTACGGGAACGGCGCGCCGTCCGGATGTCCCGCCGGCGGGACATCCGGAGGGCCGGCCGCGACCGGCCCGGCACCCGGCTGTAAGGGTCGGGCACTGGTCCGGACCGTTTCCTCATTCAGTCAACATGGCAACACTGGTGAAGCCCTGCCCCCTCCACCATCCTGAGGGAAAGCCCCGATTCGCCCAACGGGTGAGGGGCTGGGGGCAGCGGGGGAAACGAGACTCAGTGCTCGCGCTGCCGCCCATCGGTCATGGGACGACAGACGATGGACGGACGTAATCGTGACGACGAGCACCAGAGGACCCGTAACCGCACCGGACGAACGCCGCACCCTGGCCAGGATCGGCTCGGCGGCGGCCCCCTGCCCTCCTACGGCGGGCCGGCACGGCGGCCTCCCGCAGGGAACGCCCCGGGCGGCCCGGCCGGTCGCCTCCTCGCGGCCGTACCAGGCGCCGCGCAAGGACCAGATCCTCACCACCAGAGTCGGTCTGCAGTTCCCGAAGGCGGTGCCGTTCGACGTCTGGCAGGAGGCCGGGGTCAAGATCTTCCACACCGCTGACTCCTTCGCCTGGTGCCTCGGCGACTGGCTGGTCTACGGGCAGGACCGCTACGGGGACCGGTACCGCCGCGCGGTGGACGTCGCGGGCCTGGACTACCAGACCCTGCGCAACTACGCCTGGACGGCCCGCAAGTTCGAGATGCCCCGCCGTCATCCTCAGCTCAGCTTCCAGCACCACGCGGAGGTCGCCTCGCTCGATCCGGCCCAGCAGGACCTGTGGCTGGCGCGGGCGGAGGAGAACAAGTGGTCCAAGACGGAGCTCCGCCGGCGCCTGCGGGCCGCTCGCGGTTCCTCCGGTCCGACGCCGCTGACCCGGCTCCCTGAACTCAAGGTGGCCAGCGAGACGATGGAGCGGTGGCGCGCCGCCGCGAACCGGACGGGCAAACCGTTCGACGAGTGGATCACGGCGGCGCTCGACATCGCCGCGCACGCCCCGGGAACCGGCCGGGCCGACGCCGCCTGACCAGCCCGCCGAGGCGTTCACCCGCCCCCGCAGGTTCCGCCCCGACCGGGCGGCGCCGGCGGGGGCGGCTGCGTAGTACGCCCTTTCGGTCCGGACCGGACCGGCAACCGGAGCCGCTGACCTGGCATCCGCGCGCACACGAAAACCATACTTTGTGCTGTTTTGGCGCCGGGGAGCCGCACCGCGCGGTTCAGGCTTCTCCGGACGACGCATTGACGGCCAGAAACCGATCACAATATGGTTTTCAAAGTCCACGAGCCTTCCGGCTGGGCGCGCTGCCCGGCTGCCCGCTGCCGTTCCGCCGGGTCACCCCCTTTCCCGGCCACCCAGACGGAGAGAACATGATGAGGCATTCCGCTCGAACCGGGGCTTTGACAGCCTGCGTCACCGTGCTGTCCTTGGCGCTCGCGGGCTGCGGCGGAGGCGGCGGTTCCGCCGGGGGCGGTTCCACCGAGCTCGACATCGCCACCCTCACGGGCGCCCAGAGCCTCGACCCGGCCGACGCGCTCGGCAGCGCGCTGCCGTACTTCCAGGCGGTCTACGACACGCTGCTCAAGCGGGCTCCGGACGGCAGCTTCCGGCCGATGCTGGCCACCAAGTGGTCGTACGACAAGGACCGGACGCGGCTGTCGCTGACGCTGCGCCGGGGCGTGAAGTTCACCGACGGGACCGCGTTCGACGCAGAGGCCGTCAAGGCCAATATGGAGCACTTCAAGAAGGGCGGCGGTGGCGGGGCCAAGGATCTCAGCGCCCTGCGGGCCGTCGAGGTGCGGGACGCCACCCATGTGACGCTCCGGCTCTCGGCCCCCGACCCGGCGATGCTGTTCTATCTGAGCGACGCGGCCGGGCTGATGGCGAGCCCGGCGAAACTGGCGGGCGGCACCCTCAGGACGGATCCGGACGGCACGGGCCCGTACACCCTCGACAAGGCCAGGACGGCGGTCGGCGGCAAGTACGTCTTCGAGCGCAGGAAGGACTACTGGGGCAGCCAACTCCCTTACCGCACCCTGACGATCAGCGTCTTCGACAACGAGACGGCCATCGTCAACGGCCTCAGGACGGGTCAGATAGACACCGCCGTCCTCCAGGACGCGAACCAGCAGGAGGCAGTCAAGTCCGGCACCGACCTCCGGACGACCGAGCACACCTTCGACTTCCAGGGGCTGCTCCTCTTCGACCGGGCGGGCGTACGGACCCCGGCGCTGCGGGAGGTTAAGGTACGTCAGGCACTCAACTACGCGCTGGACCGCGGCACGATGCTCGACCAGATCCGCCGGGGCGGCGGTCAGATCACCGACCAGGTCTTCGGAACGGACACCAAGGCGTACGACAAGAGCCTGGACACGTACTACGACCACGACCCGGCGAAGGCGAGGAAGCTGCTCGCCCAGGCCGGCTACGCCAAGGGGTTCACCCTGAAGCTGCCGAGGATCTCCGCCATCGTCAACGACGCCCTCGCCTCGTCGATCGCGACGGATCTCAAGGCGGTGGGGATCAAGGTGGTCTGGGACCAGCTCGACGGCAACAGCGCCGTGCAGAAGATCTACAAGGACCGGGCCTACTCCGCCATGGTCATGAACATCGGCCAGTCACCGGTCGACTGGGTCACCGTCCAGGACCTGGTGACACCCGGCACGTTCAACCTCTTCGGCTCGACCGACGCGACCGTCAGGCAATTGCTCCCGCGCATCCAGGCGGGCGGCCCCCGGGCGGACACGGCGGCGCGCGCCCTGAACAGGCATCTCGTCCAGCAGGGCTGGTTCGTCCCCTTCTACCGGTCGTCGTTCCTGCTGGTGTCGGGCAAGGACGTGAAGGCCGAGACACAGTCCGGGATGGGCGTGCCGTCGATCTACGACTACACACCGGCGGGGTAGGCGTCCGGCCGCGGGCGCCGCTGCGACGGCGCCCGCCGGAATCCGTTTCGGGCACGGGTCCGGCGGCCCTACTGTGGGCCGGTGATGACCCAGGTGATCGTTCTCAACGGTGGTTCCAGCGCGGGGAAGTCCGGGATCGTCCGGTGCCTTCAGGCGGTCCTGCCGGATCCCTGGCCGGCCTTCGGGGTCGACACGCTGGTCGGTGCGCTGCCCGCCTCCCTGCGGTCGGCACAGGCCGGGATCGAGTTCGCTCCGGACGGAGGGATCATCGTCGGGGCGGAGTTCCGTGCGCTGGAGGCGGCGTGGACCGAGGGGATCGCCGCCATGGCCCGCGCGGGGGCCCGGGTCATCGTCGACGAGGTCTTCCTCGGCGGGGCGGACTCGCAGCGGCGCTGGCAGCGGGCGCTGGAGGGTCTGCCGGTGCTGTGGGTCGGCGTCAGATGCGACAGCGCGGTCGCCGCGGACCGCGAGGTGGCGCGGGGCGACCGGGTCGTCGGTATGGCCGCGTCCCAGGCGGACCTGGTCCACCGGGGCGTGGTCTACGACCTGGAAGTGGACACCACGCACACGGAGTCGATGGCGTGCGCACGGACCATCGCCGCACGGGTCGGGTGACCCGCGGCCCCGGGTGCGCGCCCAGGACCGCGGCGGCGCCCGGCACCGGGCAGGCGCGGAACCGCGGGCCGCAGCCGGGGGTGCCTCCACCGCAGACCGAGGTGGAGGCACCCCCGGCTCACTCATCCCAGGGCACGTCCGGTGCGGCGAAGTGGACCAGTCCGCGCTCGCTCCATATGCGGGCGTGCCGGGCGATGCGGGTGCGGTACTCGTCCCACTCCGGCGCCCGTCCCGACCAGGCGGCCTCGGCGAGTGAACCGATGCGCGGCAGCAGCAGGGTGGTCAAGTCCTCCATTCCGCGCAGGGTATGGGCGAAGAGCGTCGCCTCGACGCCCGCCACCCGCTCGTCGGGGATGCCGTACGAGGCCGGGTCCCAGGACGCCGTGTGGCGGACGCTGCGCGGGCGGTAGCCGGGGAAGCCCAGGTGCGCCGCGCCGGCGGCCTCATCGGCGGTTCCGCCCTCGGGTGCGTAGCCGCGGTCCAGGTACAGATGGGACTGCGGTGACAGCAGCACCCGGCCGCCCCCGGCGATGATCCGCTCGACGTCGTGGTCGGACGGGGCGAAGAACTTCTTGAGCGCCCTGATGAACTCCAGGGTCATGCCCGATGCGGCCAGCCGGGGCCGCTCGGCGAGTTCCTCCGCGGTGTCGGGCAGGTCCATCATCGGGACGTCGACCCAGAACTGGGCGATGTCGTCGGGCCCGGTCCCGGCCCGGGACGACTCCTGCCAGGCCACCGGTCGTTTGCCGAACTTCCTTGTGAGGGCGCGCAGTTCACGTACACCTGCCGCGAAACTGTCCTCGGTGATGCCGACCGCCTCGTCGGCGCCGATGTGCACGAAAGGCCCCTCGGTCAGGGCGCAGACATCGGCGAGGACCGCGGAGACCGCCGCATGGGTGTCCGCATCGGTGAGGTCGAGCGGCGGTACGAAGGGGAAGCGCCCCGCGAGTCCGGGCGGCGCGGGAGCGGGAGGCAGCTCCGGCAGGGCGGTGCGCAGTGCGGCGCAGTGGCCCGGGAGGTCGATCTCGGGAACGACGGTGATGTGGCGCCGGGCCGCGTACGCCTGGATCTCCCGGTACTCGTCCGTGGTGTAGTGACTCCGCTCCCCCGGCCCATCCTGCCCGGCGCCCGCAGGCGTGGCGCCCTGCGGAGGTGCGGTCAGGGACGGGACCGACGGTATGGCGAGACGCCAGCCCTCGTTGTCCGTGAGGTGCAGATGCAGCACATTGAACTTGTACAGGGCGGCGACATCGATGATGTGCCGTACCTCGTCGGCCGTGATGAACCATCGGGCCGGGTCGATCAGCAGCCCGCGCCAGGCGTAGCGCGGTGCGTCCGCCAGCTCCTGACAGGCGATCAGGCCCTCGGGCCCCGCGGTCAGGATCAGCTGGGCGGCCGTGGTCGCCGCACGGAAGACGCCCTCGGGGGTGCGTGCCCGGCAGTCGACGGAGCGGGGGCCGACCGTCAGGCGGTACGCCTCGTCGGCCGGTACGTCTCCGCCGTCCGGCGCGACACCCACGGTACGGCCGGGTGGCACACCGGCCGCGTCGAGCGAGAGGACGATGTCGCTCGCACTCCCCGCCCGCGCGTCACCGGGCAACAGGCGCTCGCCCAGGTGCGGTGCCAGCAGGGCGCGCAGCGTGTCGGCGACCGGCGCCAGACCTTCGCCGGCGCGGATGCGCCAGGGGCCGGCAGCCGGAAGGGAACCGGCATCCGCCGCGGCGGACCGCTCGGCGGGGCTGGGAATGACCGCGTTCATGGAGCCTCCACCAGCCGTCCGGGGGCCCGGGAGCCCGGTCGGCCGAATCGTCAGGTACGGCGCTCGGGTGCCCCGGACCGGCCGGGCCCGGACTGCGCGTCGGCGCGGGCGCCTCTTCCTCCGGGACCGGCGCCGCCTGTACGCTAACACGAAAACCGATCAACGAACGCTTTTTACGGGTGGCCGCATGACGTCCTCAGCAGGGCCCGCTCTCGTGCTCCCGGCGCACTTCCTGCTGGGGGCCGCCACCTCGGCCCGCCAGACCGAGGGAAACAACGTCTCCAGCGACTGGTGGGCCCTGGAGAACCAGGAGGACACCTTCGTGACAGCGGGCGCCGAAGCGGGTGAGGCCGTGACAGACGGTGGCCGAACTGGCGGTCTGTGCTTACCCGCTGGCTTGGCCCGCGCGGCTGCTGACCCGGACGGCTGTCGACCCGTACGGCTCCGGTACCGGCCCGCAGCGGAGTGCCGGGGGCCGGATGCCCCGGGCCTTCACCCGGGCCGGGATCAGTACGTACGGGCGGAGCCGGGGGCAGCCGTCTCCGCTAACCCGCTAACCCGCTCCCGGGCCTTCGGGAGCGGGCGTCTCCGCCGCGGCGCGGGCAGCCAGGTCCTTGAGGTCCTGGGGGGACACGGGGCTCTGCGGGGAATCGGCGATCACATCCAGCGGGATCCCGGCCAGAAAGCGCCGCATCACCGGGTCCGCCAAGGCGGTTGAGCCGCCCGGCGCGCCGCCGCCGCGGGCGAACCGTTCCAGAAGCAGCGGCCCGCCGACCGGGTGCGCGAACCACTCCGCCAGCGTGTGACGGCCTGTCAGCCGGATCCGCGACGGGTCGCCGTCGACGGTCACCCGCACCGCCAGCCTGATGTCCCGGGAGGAGGCCGCCGCCTCGATACGGTAGGTGCCGCCCGCCACCCGCCACCCGCCCTCGCGCTCGCTGTAGTGGGCGAGGCCGGCACGGTCCAGCTCGACCCGGACCTCGCGGTGCTCGCCGGGTTCCAGATCCACCGCCGTGAAGCCGCGCAGTTCACGCTCGGGGCGCAGGGTCGCGCTCTCCTCGGGGCCCGCACTGTAGATCTGCACGATCTCGCGCCCGGCCCGCCGCCCGGTGTTGGTCACGCCGACCCGCACGGTCAGCCGCGCGCCGTCCGGGCCGGTTTCGACGGTGAGACCGGAGTAGTCGAACGAGGTGTAGGAGAGACCGTGGCCGAAGGGGAAGGCGACCTCGCTGCGGCGTGCGTCATACCCCCGGTATCCCACGAACACCCCCTCGCCGTAACGGACATGCCCCTCATCGCCGGGGAAGGAGAGATACGTGGGCGAGTCCTCCAGGCGCAGCGGTACGGTCTCGGCGAGCCGGCCGGACGGGCCGGCCGCACCGAACAGGATCCGCGCGAGCGCGGCTCCCCCCGCCTGGCCCAGCAGCCAGCCCTCGACAAGGGCCGGGACCCGGTCGTGCCAGGGCGCGGTACGGACCACACCGCCGTTGGAGAGGACCACCGCGACCCGGGGGTTGACGGAGACGACCCGCTCCAGGAGGCGCAGTTGGGCCTCGGGCAGATCGATGTGGTCGCGGTCGAACCCTTCCGACTCGTCCTGCGCGGGCAGCCCGAGGAACAGCAGCACGGTGTCACTGCGGGCGGCGAGCCGCTCGGCCTCCAGCGCGAGAGCAGCGGCCGGATCACCCGTAGCCGGACACTCCGTGGCCGGATCTCCCGCGACCGGGTCACCCGTAGCCGGACACTCTGCGGCCGGTTCACCCGTACCCGGATCTCCTGCGGCCGGGGCCCCCGCAGCCGGATCCCCCACAGCGGGGCCCTCCGCGGGCGGGCCCACTGTGGCCGGATCACCCGTAGCTGAATCCCCCGCAGCCGGTTCCGCGTTGCCCGCCTCCTGGTGCCCGGCCGGATGCCCACCGCCGTCCGGCAGGGCGTACCCCGGCGCGAACTCCACCCGCGCACCGTCGGCCGCCGCCCGCAGAGAGTCGAGCGGTAGGTCGAGACGGGTGGGGGTCACCTGGGAGCTGCCCGCGCCCTGGAAGCGCGGGGTGCGCGCGAGTTCACCGATCACGGCGATCCGGCCGGCGCCGGGGTCCAGCGGCAGCAGGGCGGTGTCGTTCTTGAGCAGGACGAGGCACCGCTCCGCCGCCTCCCGCGCCAGCAAGTGGTGTGCTTCGTACGGGATTTCGCCCCGCTCCCGTCCGACGGAGGCGTTCGCACGCCGGGCGAAGCGCGCCAGCCGCTCCACCGACCGGTCCAGCACCTCCGCCTCCAGGGCCCCGCACTCGACCGCGGCCACCACCTCACGGTCGGTGCGCCCACCGGTGCCCGGCATCTGCAGATCGAGTCCGGCATGCAGCGCGGCGACCCGGTCGCGCACCGCGCCCCAGTCGGACATCACCACGCCGTCGAAGCCCCACTCGGTACGCAGGATGCCGGTCAGCAGGCGGTGGTTCTCGCTCACCGGTACGCCGTTGAGCGCGTTGTAGGAGGCCATGACGGACCATGGGCGGTCGCGGCGGACGATGCGCTCGAAGGCCCGGAGGTAGATCTCGCGCAGCGGGCGTTCGTCGATGTCGGCACTGATCCGCATACGGTCGGTCTCCTGGTTGTTGGCCGCATAGTGCTTCAACGCGGCCCCCACCCCCGCCTCTTGCAGGCCGCGTACCATCGCCCCGCCCATCTCGGCCGTCAGGAACGGGTCTTCGGAGAAGTACTCGAAGTTGCGGCCGCACAGTGGCGACCGCTTGATGTTGATGCCGGGACCGAGCACCACCTGTACGCCGTGCGCCCGCGCCTCGGTGGCGATGGCGGCGGCGACCCGGGCCGCGAGTCCCGGGTCCCAGCTGCTGCCGAGGGCGACCGCCGGGGGGAAGCAGGTGGCGGGGGCCGCGCTGTGCAGATCGATCTGACCGCCGTCGCCCTGCCCCCTGGGCAGCCGCAGGCCGTGCGGCCCGTCCGAGAGGGACACCGTCGGCACCCCCGGCACCGTCTCGGTGACGAAGTCTCCCGCTCCGCTGGTCAGCGAAGCTTTCTGAGCAAGCGTCAGCTGAAGGGGCCCGTCGGGGGCGGCTGGCGCGGAGGGCGGTTTCTGGTGGGTCATACGGCCTGCCCGGTCGGTCGATGCGGCGTCGGCCGGTGCGACATCGGAGGAGTACCGGCCGGGCGCGGCAGAGCTCTGTCGCGGTCGCGAAAACCGTAAATTGATCGGATTTCACTGTCAAGGTTCTGCGCCCACGGCGACCCGGCCTCCGCACGGCGCCCCACGGCCAGCAAAATCCGCCGCGCTCCAGCGTATTGACGACCATAAACCGATCACATTACGGTTTTCGAGCCCGGGGTGCTCCGCCCCGGTACAGCCCCCGTACGTCCGGGCCTCTCACGAGATGAGGGACAGCAATGCCGCTGCACCGTTCCGTGCCCCGTCCCACCGGGTTCCCGCCCGCCGCAGCCGTCCGCCGGCCTCTCGCCAGAGCCGGTGTCCCGCTGGCCGTGGCCGGGCTTGCGGCCCTGGCTCTCGCGGCGCCCGCCGCGGCCCGTACGACCGCACCCGCCGGCCACACGGGGGCAAACGCCGCCGGGGCGCACTATGTGGCGCTGGGCGACTCGTACAGCTCAGGGGCGGGCATCCCCGATCAGGTGGACGTGAACTGCGCCCGCTCCGACCAGAACTATCCGTCCCTGACCGCGAAGGCCATCGGTGCGGCGCAAGTGACGGATGTGACCTGCGGGGGCGCCGACACCACCGACATGACCCAGCGGCAGGGCTCGGCCCCGCCCCAGCTGGACGCCCTGCGCCCGGACACGACGCTGGTCACCCTGGGCATCGGCGGCAACGACCTCGGCCTGACCGGGGTCATCACCCGCTGTGTGCTGCTCGCGAACCTCGCGCCGAACGGCGCGCCCTGCAAGAGCAGTTACACCCTCCTGGGCACCGACGAGATCCGCTCGCGCATCAACGCCATCGGCCCGAAGATCGAAGCGGTCCTCAAGGAGATCCACACCCGCTCCCCGCAGGCGAAGGTGGCCCTGGTCGGCTATCCGGTGATCGTCCCCGACGACGGTTCGGCCTGCCGCGGCACGATCCCCCTCGCCAAGGGCGACTTCGCGTGGTTCCGCGACGAGGAGAAGGCGCTCGACTCCATGCTCGCCGAGCAGGCCGCCGTGTACGACGCGGCCTATGTGGACACCTACACCCCCTCGGTCGGCCATGACGCCTGCAAGGCGGACGGCGTGCGGTGGATCGAGCCGAAGGAGTCGGTGGCCGCCGCCGGTTTCCACCCCAACGCGGCCGGCGAGCGGAGCATGGCCGGCGCGGTCCTCGGGGCGCTCGGCCGGTGAGACGGTCCGGCCCGAGGGCGGGCTCCCGTCCGCCGGGCAGACCCTGATCCGCACGGCAGGCCCTGGCGGACGGCAGCCCCTGATCCGCACGGCAGGCCCTGGCGGCCGACTCCTCTGCTACCAGGGGGAGATCGGCCGTACGCCCACCCTGCGGCCCTCCTCGTCGAGCAGATGCCCCATGCGCTTGACCGTGTGCAGGCCGACGATGCGGTCGGTCACCGTGAGGGTGGGCAGCCGGGCGCAGAGCGCGGTCTCGCGCCGCTGGATGTCCCCGAGGTCGTGCACCCAGAGCGTGGCGAAGATGTTCGCCGGCCCGGTCACGGCCGCCACCAGGCGGCATTCGGGCAGGGCGGCGAGGACCCGGTGGCTGGCCCCGATGTCCCGCGCGGGGACCTGACCGAGCAGGGAGACCGGGACCGGGCACCCGGCCAGCGCGGAGGCGATGTCGCAGCGGAAGGTCAGGACCGACGACTCCGTGAGGCGGCGCAGCCGCCGACGGACGGTCGCCGGGCTGGTGTCCGTGCGCTCGGCGAGTTCGGCCAGGCCGAGGCGGCCGTCGCGGACCAGTTCGCCGAGCAGCGCCCGGTCGACGGTGTCGAGCGGGAGCGTACGGATCGTCTCCCCCGCCGGCGACGGGCTGCCGAGGGCCGTCTGCTGGGCCGGGTCCAGGGAGCGCAGCCGCCAGCGGCTGCCCTCGACGTACAGAGACGTGGTGAACAGGCAGGTCACCGCGGTGATCCCCGGTATCCGGTCCAGTTTCCCGGTGAGGAACCGGCTGAGTGCCGTCAGATCCGGGGCGAGCACGTCCAGCAGCAGATCGGCGGTGCCGGGTCCGGTCAGCTCGATGGTCACGGCCTCCGGGAGCGCGCTCAGCTCCGCCATCAGCCGTGACCGGTCCCCCGGCAGACAGCGCAGCAGGACAAACGCCGAACAGCGGTTGCGCGAGAACTCCCGCCCCGGCGCCGCGTACACCCAGGCGAGCCCCTCCGCGCTCAGCCGCTCCCAGCGCCGCGCCAGCGTGCCCGCGGTCACCCCTAGGAGCGGCGCCAGCTCCGACCAGGACGCCCTCGGCCGCAGCTGGAGGGCGTTCACCAGAGCGAGATCGAGTTCGCTGGGGGTGACCGTTTCTCGCATCACAAGCCCTCCTTGCGGACGAATCCATGAATATTCGCGGCCGTTCGTGCTTCCGCCCGCACAGTAGCCACGGCATCCGGTTCCGGCCACCGAGGTCCCCCGCGCCGGAGATCCCTGCGCATCGGAGATCGGGACACGCCGGAGATCCCTGCGCATCGGAGATCGGGACGCGCCCGGAGACCGGTACGCGCCGGACTTCCGTACGCACCGGAGATCCGTCGGCACCGGAGGCCACCGCTCCAGAGACCCCGCGACAGAGATCCGCATCAGAGATCCCCCGCCACCAGTGATCCAGAGGTGAAGCTGTGCCCCTACGCATATCGGGAACGGAACGCGGACCCGGAACGCTGAGCTCCGGACCGGGCATGCTCGCGACGATGGCCGTCGTGATCCTGCTGGGCGGAATCGTCCAGGGCTATCTGACACCGCTGCTGCCCGAGGTCGGCCGCACCCTGCACATCAGCACCGTCGGACAGAACAACATCTATCTGCTGTCCCAGGTGGCCTTCGCGGTGATGACACCGCTGCTCTCCCGGCTGGGCGACCTGTACGGGCACCGCAGGCTCCTGCGGGTCTGCGTCGCGATGGTGGCGGGCGGTTCGCTGCTGATCGCCGTGCGGCCGTCCGCCGTGACGCTGGCCGTCGGGGTGGTGCTCCAGGGCGCCCTGGTCGGCTTCTTCCCGCTGCTCGTGGGCATCCTGCGCTCCCGCGCACCCGAACGGAACCGCACCGGGATCTCCCTCCTGGTGGGAGTCCTGCTCCTCTCCATCGGGGTCGGCGGCCTGGTGGCGGGCGCGCTCAGCGAGCGGCACGCGGCGGCCGGGCTGTGGACGGCCGTTCCGGTCGGCGTGCTCGCCGTGATCGCGGGCATCGTGCTGCCCGCCAGCGGCGCACCACGCGGCGGCCGCTTCCACTACGGAGCCGCGATGCTGCTCACGGCGGGTCTGGTGGCGCTCGTCCTGGTGCTCGCGCAGGGCGGTACGTGGGGCTGGGGAGCACCGCGTACGCTCGCTCTCGCCGTCGGGGCGGTCGTCCTGCTCGCGGCCTGGGTGGCGGTCGAGCGGAGCTCGGCGCACCCGCTGGTCAGTGTGCGGATGCTGAGCAACCCACGGCTCGCGGTGGTCAGCGGCTTCACCTTCTGCGCCTCCTTCGGCACGATCGGCTTTCTCGGCGCCAACGCCCTCTTCCTGGGTGCCTCACGCTCCACGACCGGGTACGGCATGGACCTGGGGCCGCAGGCCATCGCGACGATCTCGCTCGCCATGGTGACCGCCGGGTTCGCCGGTTCCACGCTCACCCCGCGCCTGACCCGGCGGCTCGGCGACCGCGCCGTGCTCGCCTCGGGCGGCGGTCTCGTCGCCCTGGGCTTCCTGGGGATGATCCTCTTCCACCGCACTCTCCCCCAGTACGTGGTCTGCGCCCTGGTGGTGGGGCTCGCCACCGGTCTCTTCGAGTCGGTCACCCGGACCCTGTCGGCCGAGGCGGTCGCGGAGCAGGAGACGGCCCTGGCGGTCGGCCTCAACGAACTGGCCCTCTCCCTCGGCGCGGCCATCGGCGCCGCGGTGATCGGCGCGTTCTTCGCCGCTCATGTCAGCCCCGGCACCACACACATCGCGGAGTCCGGCTACCTGTGGGGCTGGGGCGCCTGCGCCTTCGCGGCCCTCGCCGGTACGGCACTGGCGCTGCGCTACCGCGGCAGGCACGGGGAGAGCGCCCAGCAGGTACAGCACGTGGCACAGAACGGAGAACTCGCATGACGGGCACTCAGGACGCGCGCGGGACGGATGTCCGGCACACGCACCGGACGGACGTCCGGGAGACGCACGGAACGGACACCCGGCAGGCGCGCAGGGCCGTGGCCGATGCGGTCGCCTCCTGGAGCGGACAGCTCATCGGCCTCAGCCACGGACTGCACGACGAACCGGAGACGGCCCTCCAGGAACACCGGGCGGCCGCCAGGATCGGGGACCTCCTGGCGGCGGCGGGCTTCACGGTCACCCGGGGGGTGGCGGACCTCCCCACGGCTCTCGTCGGCACCTGCGGAACCGGGGAACTCGTCATCGGGTTCTGCGCCGAGTACGACGCGCTGCCCGGCATCGGGCACGCCTGCGGGCACAACGTCAACGGCGCTGCCGCCGTCGGCGCCGCCCTCGGTCTCGCCGCCGTGGCGGACCGGCTCGGACTGACCGTCAAGCTGATCGGCACACCGGCCGAGGAGGACATCGGCGGAAAGGTCCTCCTCATCGACGCCGGGGTCTTCGACGACGTGGCCGCGGCGATGATGGTGCACGCCGCCCCCGAAGACTCGGTCGGCGCCTCCTCCCTGGCGGTCGGGGCCTGGGACATCACCTACCGGGGCAAGCCCTCGCACGCGGCGCTCGCGCCCTGGGAAGGTGTCAACGCCCTCGACGCGATGACCGTGGCCCACACCGCCGTCGGGCTGCTCCGCCAGCAGCTGCCGCCGGGCGTGGTGGTGCACGGCATCGTCACGGACGGCGGCCAGGCCGTGAACATCATCCCCGCCCGCACCGGCGCACGCTGCGAGGTCAGGGCGCGGACCGTGGAGCAGCTCGGCGAGGCGCACCGGCGGGTGCGCGCCTGCTTCGAGGCCGGTGCGCTCGCCACCGGGGCCGAGCTCGAAATCGAGCCGCACGGCCGGGAGTTCGCCGATCTGCGGCAGGACCCCGATATGACGGACGCCTATGTGGAGGCCCTCGGCGAACTGGGCCGCACGGCGACAGCTCGGCACGGCGATTCGATGGCATCGACGGACATGGGCAACGTCTCCCGGCTCGTCCCCACGATCCACCCGACGATCGGCTACGAGACGGGCGGCGCCCGGCAGCACACCCCCGAGTTCACCGCGTACGGCAAGAGCGCGGGCGCCGACCGTGCCGTCCTGGACGGGGCCACCGCACTCGCCCTGACGGGCACCGCCCTGGCGGCGTCACCGGCCCGGCGGGCCCGGCTCCTCGCCGGGGTGCGGGAGCGCGGGCGCCGCTCCTGAACGGCGCGGGGCGGACCCTCAACAGAGCAACGGCCCAGCGGATCCTCAACGGAGCAGGGTCCAGCCGATCCCGAACGGCGCGCGGGCCGGCGGATCCCGAACGGCGCGGGGCCCGGCGGATCCCGAACGGCGGTTCGACGGGTCGGCGGAGCGGCCGGCGCCGGACTACCGCTGCGGCCCCTGGACCGCCCGGCGCAGCAGCGCGAGGAACTGGTCCCGCTCCTGCGGGGACAAGTGGGCGAGCATCTGCTCGCTCACTGCGGCGACGGCGGGGGCGAGCGAGGTGGCCAGCTCCCGGCCGCTGCCAGTGATGCGCACCAGCTTTCTCCGCCGGTCGCTCTCGTCCTTGGTGATGTCCACCAGACCGCGGCGCCGCAGCCGCTCCAGCAGCGGCGCCGCGGTCGACTTGTCGAGACTGGCGAGCGCGCCGAGGCTGCCCTGGTCCATCGCGCCGCGGGCCTGCAGCAGGCTCAGTACGGTGAACTGCGGCCCGGTCAGGTCCTGGTGGACCTGTTCGTACCAGAGGCGGGTGTGTACCTGGTTCAGCTGGCGGGCCAGGGGCCCGACCCCGCCGATCGCGGTGAGCAGGTCGCCGGGGTCCTGGTCGTTCTGCGGTGACATGTCCCGCCGCCATTCCTTCGATCGGCCGAATTGATCAGGACGTACACGTACTATACCGTGGAGAGCGTTAGGACGTACACGCCATAACTGTGTGCGACAGAGACACGGGAGGTGCGGGATGAAACTCGTCGTCGCGATGACCGGGGCCACCGGCGCTCCGCTGGGCGTACGCCTGCTGGAGGCACTCCGGGAGCTGGAGGTCGAGACCCACCTCGTCGTCAGCCGGTGGGCACGGGCCACGCTCGCGCAGGAGACCGCGTACACACTCCGCGAGGTGCAGTCGCTCGCCTCGGTCTGCCACAGCCCCGACGACCAGGGCGCATCGATCTCCAGCGGCTCGTTCCGGGTCGACGGCATGGTGGTCGTGCCGTGCAGCATGAAGACGCTGGCCTCGATCCGTACCGGCTACGGCGAGGGGCTGATCGGCCGGGCAGCGGATGTGACGCTCAAGGAGCGGCGGAAGCTGGTCCTGGTCGCCCGCGAGACACCGCTGTCGGCCGTGCACCTGGAGAACATGCTGGAGCTGACGCGGATGGGCGCCGTCGTCATGCCGCCGGCCCCGGCCTTCTACCACCGCCCCGCGACGGTCGCCGACGTCGTCGAACACATCGTCACGCGTGTCCTGGACCAGTTCGGTCTGGACATGCCCCAGGCCCGGCGGTGGCAGGGCATGAAGGCGGACAGCCGCCCCGCACGGTCACCCCGGCCGGCCGGCAGCGCGATCTGACGCACCGCCGTCCCGCGCAACACATCCCGTAAACCCCGCACTTACGCCGAAGCCGTGGAGCGCCGGTCCGGTCCCCCTGCCCGCCGGTCCGGCCCCCTGCCCATCGGCCGAGAAAGGTCCCGTCATGACAGAACACGGCAGCACACAGCACGGCGGCACTCAACGCGGCAGCGCCCTCAACTTCCGTGATTTCGTGGAGGATTCACTCGCCGCCGGCGACGCGGTCGACATCCGCGGGCCGGTCAGCCCCACCCTTGAGGCCGGAGCCATCACCCGGCGCGTCTACGAGACGCGGGGCCCGGCCCCGCTGTTCAGCAATCTGACCGAGGGAGACGCGGGGTGCCGGATCCTCGGCGCGCCGGCCGGTCTGAGCGGCGTCGCCGGGCAGCGGTACGGCCGGCTCGCCGCCCACTTCGGCCTGGCACGTGACACCACACCGCGCGAGCTGCTGGAGCGGCTCGTCTCCGCGATGCACGCGAGTCCGGTCCCCCCACGGGTGGTGAGCACCGGACCGTGCAAGGAGAACGTGCTGACGGGCGACGCCGTCGACCTGGAACGGTTCCCGGTGCCGCTGCTCCACCAGGAGGACGGCGGCCGGTACTTCGGGACGTACGGCTTCCATGTGGTGCGCTCCCCCGACGGGCGATGGACCAGCTGGTCGGTCAGCCGCACCATGCTGGGCGGGCGGAACACCTTGGTCGGCCCGGCGATGGCGCAGCAGCACCTCGGCAGGATCCACGCCATGTGGCGCGAGCGGGGGCTGCCGACCCCCTGGGCCATGGTGCTCGGGGCCCCGCCGGCCGCGCTGGCCGCCGCCGGGATGCCGCTGCCCGCCGAGGTGAACGAGGACGGTTACGTGGGCGCCCTGACCGGCAGCGCCGTCGACGTGGTCAGGACCGAGCTGCACGACCTGTACGTACCGGCCAACGCGGAGATCGTCCTGGAGGGGTGGATCAGCCCGGACGAGACGGCTCCGGAGGGGCCGATGGGCGAGTACCACGGATACTCGTTCGCCGGGAGCAAGCCGCAGCCCGTCTTCCATGTCGAGGCGGTGACCCACCGCGACAACCCCATCCTGCCGGTCTGTGTGGCGGGCCTCCCCCCGGAGGAGAACCACACCATCTGGGGCACCATGATCTCCGCGACCGGCCTGGACCTGCTGCGCTCCAGCGGCCTGCCCGTCGACCTGGCCTGGTGCTCCTACGAGGCCGCGACC
The DNA here is from genome assembly GCF_053612185.1 of Streptomyces sp. NPDC054757. Lineage (NCBI taxonomy): Bacteria > Bacillati > Actinomycetota > Actinomycetes > Kitasatosporales > Streptomycetaceae > Streptomyces > Streptomyces sp. NPDC054757. The sequence goes on along the minus strand of NZ_JBSHBW010000013.1, from coordinate 177,795 downwards.
TGCTGGATCGCCGTGTCCATCGACATCCGGCGGCTGGCCCGGATGCGGCTGAGCGAAAGGGAACTGGCCGACGCGGTGGCCGGCACCCTCTTCGGATCGCACACCGGGTGGCTGGTGCCCAAGGTCATCCTGGTGGCGAACGACATCGACATCACCGACATCAACCAGGTGGTGTGGGCCCTGGCCACCCGCTACCACCCGGGCACCGGCGAGTATGTCTACCCCGAGGCGCAGGGCATCCCGATGGTCCCCTATCTGACGCCGGATGAGGTGCGGACCGGCCGGGGCGGCAAGTCCGTACTGAGCTGCCTGCTGCCGGAGCAGTTCGAAGGCGCCACCCGGGGGATCACCGCGTCCTTCCGCCACTCCTTCCCCGAGGATCTGCGGGAACGGGTCGTGGCGAACTGGACCGGATACGGCTTCCCGCCGGCCACTCCGTGACAGCCTGACGGCCGGGCCCCCGAGATCGGAACCGCGAGGGCCCGCCCTCAAACCCTGGGCGAAAAAGAGCAGTTGGGGACTGAGACAGAACGGCTCCCCGGCCCGGGTATACGTCAGGTCAGCGCACGGAGGCTGCCCGGGGCGAGACCGAGCAGGCGCTCGGCCGTGGTGAGGGCCATGTCCTTGAGCACCGGGTGGTCCAGCGTGGTGTCGTCGTTGGCGTAGGCGCCGAGCCCGTCGACGGTGACCAGGATGCAGAGCGCCACCCCGAGCGGGTCCCCGGTGGTGAACTCCCCGGCGTCGGCGCCCTCCTGGATGAGGGCGGCAAGGGCGGTGCGTGTGACCTCCTCCTGCACAGCGACCCGCCGGGAACCGCCGGCCACTCCGGACCGCCTCGCCGCTCTCCTGGTGACGGGGGACGGCGAACCCCCGGTGACCTGCCTGCCCGACCCGGACGCACCACTCGGCCGGCGCTGGGCGAGCCTCGCCACCGTCACACTCGAACCGGCGACCCGTACGGCGAGAATCCTCGACGGCACACCGGCCGACATCGGCACCCGCGCCTGGCGCACCCTCACCGCCACACTCCCGCGCGCCGCCGCCTCGGCCTGACCTACGACGACGCCGGTACCCCGAACCATCGAACAAGGAGCCATTTCGGTCGATTCCGGGACTTATTGTTTGTTCCGTCCGCGGGCCACCGCCCCGACGGACAGAGCAATCCTCCGGGTACTCGAAGAAACGATCGGCAGGACCGGCCCATGGGTGAACGCAAGGCGTCTTTCGGCTCCACCCGGGGGCGCCGTCCCTTCCTGCCGGCCCTGCGCAGCGTCGCGGGTCAGATCTTCGTCCTGCAGGTGATCATCGCGCTGCTGCTGATCGCCGCCGCGGTGGTGGCGCTGGTGCTGCAGGCCCGGCACGACGGCACGCAGGACGCCCGCGACCGTACGCTCGACGTGGCCCAGGCGTTCGCCGACGCACCGGGCACAGCGGCGGCGGTGACGAGCACCGACCCGACCGCGGTTCTGCAGCCGCGGGCCGAGAAGGTCCGCAAGTCGACGGGCGTCGACTTCGTCGTGGTGTTCAGCACCTCCGGGATCCGCTACACCCATCCCGACCCGAAGCTGATCGGCAAGCATGTCCTCGGCCCGTACAAGTCGGTCATCACGCACGGGGCGTCCACCCGGACCTTCAGCGCGAGCCGCGGCCCCGCCGTGGACTCGATCGTCCGCGTCACCGGGCCCCACGGCAGAGTCGTCGGGCTGGTGTCGGTCGCGATCACGGTGGCGAAGGTGCAGAGCGCGGTGGACCGTCAGATGCCGGTGCTGCTGGGCGCCGGGGCGGGAACGCTGGTACTGGCGGCGGGCAGCTCGGTGCTGGTGTCGCGGCGGCTGCGACGGCAGACCCACGGACTGGGACCGGCGGAGATGACGCGGATGTACGAGCATCACGACGCCGTGCTGCACGCGGTGCGGGAGGGCGTGGTGATCGTCGACCAGGACGGGCGGCTGCTGCTGGCCAACGACGAGGCACGGCGGCTGCTCGAACTGCCCGCGGACGCGGAGGGACGCCAGGTCGCGGAGCTGGGGCTGACGCCGGGGCTGACGGAACTGCTCGGCTCACTGCGGCCGGCGAGCGACGAGGTGCACCGTGCCGGGGACCGGCTGCTGGGGGTCAATGTGCGGCCGGCGGCGAACGGCGCGGCGGGGCCCGCGCGGTGTGTGGCGACGCTGCGGGACACCACGGAGCTCGCAGCGCTGACGGGACGGGCGGAGGTAGTGCGCGGCCGGCTGACGCTGCTGTACGAGGCCGGGATGCGGATCGGGACCACCCTGGATGTGGTGCGTACCGCCGAGGAACTGACGGAGGTGGCGGTGCCGGGGTTCGCGGACCTCGTCACGGTCGATCTGGCCGACGCCGTGGTGCAGGGGAAGGAGCTCGGGTGGGCGAGCACGCAGATGCACCGGGTGGCGGTGCGGGGGGTGCGGGCCGACGCGCCGGTGGCGCCGGTCGGTGATCTGGTGCAGCTGGTGCCCGCGGAGACGGAGACGCCCGCCGCCGCCACGGACCGGGGGGCCATGATCGCCGATCTGCGGACCGAGCACGCCTGGCGGACCCACAACCCGCGGAAGGCCGCCGAGATCCTCGGCCACGGCATCCACTCGCTGATCGCGGTGCCGCTGCTGGCCCGCGGGACGGTGCTGGGCAGGGCCTGCTTCTGGCGCTCGGAGCAGGAGCAGCCGTTCGAGACGGATGATCTGTCCTTCGCCGAGGAACTGGCCGCACGGGCGGCCGTGTGCCTGGACAACGCCCGGCGCTTCACCCGGGAGCACGCCGTGGCCGTCACTCTGCAGCGCAGTCTGCTGCCGCGTGGTCTGTCCGGTCAGACGGCGGTGGAGGCCGCTCACCGGTACCTGCCCGCGCAGGCCGGCGTGGGCGGGGACTGGTTCGACGTCATCCCCCTGCCCGGGGCCCGGGTGGCCCTGGTGGTGGGTGATGTGGTCGGGCACGGGCTGCATGCCGCGGCCACCATGGGCCGGCTGCGGACCGCGGTGCACAACTTCTCCGCCCTCGACCTGGCCCCCGACGAACTGCTCGGCTACCTGGACGAGTTGGTCGTCCGGATGGACGCCGACGAGGGCGCCGGGGAGGAGTGGCCCGGGGTGACCGGGGCGACCTGCCTGTACGCCGTCTACGACCCGGTGGCCGGCAGCTGCCACGTGGCCAGGGCAGGCCATCTGGGGCCCGCCGTGGTGCGGCCGGACGGTTCGGTCGGCTTCCCCGATGTGCCCCTCTCCCCGCCGCTGGGGCTCGGCGGGGAGCCGTTCGAGACCGCTGAGCTGCCCCTCGCGGAGGGCAGCCAGCTGGTGCTGTACACCGACGGGCTGGTGGAGGACCGCGACCGGGACGTCGACACGGGCCTGGCCCTGCTGCGGGACGCCCTGGCCGGGCACCCAGGGCGGGATCCGGAGCAGATCTGCCAGGCGGTCATCGACACCGTCCTGCTGCCACGGCCGAGCGACGACGTGGCGCTGCTGGTGGCCCGTACCCGCCTGCTGGGACCTGAGCAAGTGGCCGAGTGGGAGGTGCCGTCCGACCCCGCGGCGGTCGCTTCGGTACGGACCGACGCCAGCCGGCGGCTTGCCGACTGGGGGCTGGAGGAGATCGCCTTCACCACCGAACTCATCCTGTCGGAGCTGATCACCAACGCCATCCGGTACGGCACTCCCCCGGTCCGGGTACGGCTGGTGCGCGACCGGACCCTGATCTGCGAGGTCTCGGACGGTTCCAGCACGTCCCCGCACCTGCGCCAGGCGAAGACCACCGACGAGGGTGGCCGCGGGCTGTTCCTGGTGGCCAGACTCGCGGAGCACTGGGGCACCCGGTACACCCCGACCGGCAAGATCATCTGGACCGAACAGGCCCTGCGGGACGGCATCGAAGGAGTGAGCCCCGACCTCGCCGGTCTCTTCCTCGAAGAGGGGGTGTCCCCCGACGACCTCGGTGGTGGCCCCTCCGGGCCCGGCAGTCCGGACGGCGCCGCCTGACAGGCCGGGGAGCCGCCCTCGTCACCCGCTCATGAGCACGGCGAGGCCCTTCCCCGGTTCAGCCGCGCGTCCCCCTCCCGCAGCCGGTCGTCACGGTGACGGCCCGTCGCACCGGTGTGCGGGGAACCCGCACGGTCACCGTGCGGGACGCGGCGTGGTACGTCCAGGTGTCCGCCCCGGCCCGCCGCCCGTCCACGCAGACCGTTCCGGGCCGCCCGGCGTTCGTGAGATCGACGGTCCAAGCGCGCCGCGTGACCTGCCCGGTGAAGCGGCCGCTCACCGGGCCGATCCGCAGCGTCGACGTGTTCGGCGTCTCCGTGTACCGGACCGGAGTCGTCGCCGTGCCGCCACCGTTCGCCGGGGTGCCGTCGTCCTCGTGCAGGGCGAAGGTGCCGGACGCCCCCCGGGCGACGGTGAGCGCGACCTCGGTCCGGGGGTCCTTGCTGTCGTTCGCCACAGCACTGCCGCGGGTGGGCACGATGCCGCCGGACTTCACGAACACCGGCATGGTGTCCAGCCCGGTGGTCACATCGTGTGTCGCCCCGCCCTGGTACGTCCTGCCGGTGAAGTAGTCGGTCCAGGTGCCGGGCGGGAACCACACGGCGGTCGTCGCCTTCGCGCCCGGCCGGGTCACCGGGGCCACCAGCACGTCCGAACCGTAGAGGTATTCGCTGCCGGCCGTGGCGTACGCCTCCTGTTCCTGCGGGTACTCCAGATAGGCCGGGCGCAGCATCGGGGTGCCGGTGCGGTGTGCCTCGTCGGCCAGCGTGTACGTGTACGGGACGAGCGCCTCGCGCAGCTTCAGGAACTTCTTCGCGGACGCCTCCGCCGCCTTGCCGTACTGCCACGGCAGCCGGTCGCTGTGGTTGCTGTGCAGCCGGTCGACGGGCTGGAACGCACCGAACTGCACCCAGCGCGCGTACAGGTCGTCGGGCAGCTTGTGCGTGTGCGTCACCTGGCCGTCCTGCTGGTAGGTGTCCGAACCCTGGAGCCCTGTCGTGTCGTTGTGGCCCCCGATGTCATGGCTGATGGCGGAGAGACCGGTGGCCACGCTCTCGCCCGGTGTGTACCCGACCTCCTGGCGCAGGGTGCCCCAGCTGGACGCGGTGTCGCCGGTGAAGTGGAGGGTGGTGCGCTTGTCGGCCCAGGGCCCGGTCGGTACGGCGGACGGGGAGCTGTAGCCGCCCGCCTGGAGGGAGCCGTAGGCGCGGGAGAAGGCGAAGCCGGGTCCCGAGGCCCCGCCCCGCGCGGCGTACTGCGCGCTGAGCCAGGCGTCGGGGGTGACACCGGCGAGTGTGGAGCGGGAGTCGTCGCAGCACCAGTCGATCCACCACACCTCGCCGCCCTGCCGCTCCATGGTGTCGTGGAGCTGCATATAGGCCCTGAGCTGGTCGGGATCGCCGAAGTCGAAGGTGTAGCAGTCACCGCCCGGGGCGCAGTCGCCCTTCTGGAGCTTCCCCTTGGCCGTCCGCTGCGCCTGGGCGAACTGCGGGTCCGAACCCAGGATGCTGGGGTGGATGTTGAGGGAGTTGTGCACTCCCTGCGCGGCCACCCCGGCGAGGAACTTCGCGGGGTCGGGGAACTTCGCCGTGTCGAACTCCCAGCCGTTCCAGGCGTCGGGCGACTTGTAGTCGGTGTCGATGACGAGGCTGTCCAGCGGCATTCCCTCGGAACGCATCCGCTCCAGCAGGGCCCGGTAGTCGTCGGCCGAGCGGTCCAGGTACTCCGAGAACCACACGCCGTAGGCCCAGCGCGGGAGTTGTACGTCCGGGCCGGTCAGTGCGGACAGATCGGCGAGCGCCCGCCGGTAGTCATGGCCGTAGCCGAAGACGTAGCCGTCCTGGTAGGCGTGGCCGTCGTGCCCGGGGCGCGGCGTGATCTTCCCGCTCGTCCGGTCGTAGAGCGCCGAAGCGGTGTCGTTCAGCAGGGACCAGCCGTCCTGATAGAGCAGTCCCGGTGTGGTGCGCGGGTTGCCGTCGGCGCCGTTGACGCCGTCCAGTCCGCGGCGGTAGCCGCCGAGCGGGGCGTGCGGCGCGAGCAGGGGCGCACCGTGCGCGGTGACGGCGACGGTGTCGAGATCGGCTCTGCATCCGGTCCGGTCGGGACAGCCCAGCGTGATGTCGTTCGCCCCGGCCGTCAGCTCTACGGGCACCGCGACGGTCCGCCAGGAGTCCCAGTCGCCGGTCGGCGCGAGGGTCGCTGTGGTGTGCGCGGATCCCGCGGTGACCGAGAGGTGCCGGGCGACCGGTTCCTCCTCCGGGTCGGCGGGCGAGGTGCTGTTGGTGTACCGCAGCTGGAGGTCGTACGTGCCCGCCGCGGGCACCCCGACCGTGTGCAGCGTGTCATGGGCGGCGGCGCTGTCCATGGTGGTGGCGAAGCCGCGCCCCGAGTAGCCGTTGTGGCCGGATCCGACGGAGGCTGGGCCGTCCAGGGTGCCCGTCTCCGCCTCGCACACCGCGGCGAAGGCGCAGTCCCGGACCGCCCTGGTGGGGGCGGGATAGGGCGAGCCCGGCTGGTGCACGGCGAGACTGTCGAGGTTGACGTTGCCGGAGTCGTCCGGGGTGTGGGTGAGGGTGAGGGTGTGCTCACCGGCCGTCAGTTCCAGGGACGTTGTGGCGACGGACCAGGTGTCCCAGTCCGCGGTGGCGGGCAGCTCGAGCGCCGTGCCGTCCTTGCCGTCCACGGCGAGACCAAGGCTCCGGGTGGTGTGCTTGCCGTCCCCGGCCGTCCCGTTGGCGTACCGCGTGCTGACGTCGTACGTCCCGGCCGCGGGCACATCCACGGCGAAGGAGAGCGATGTCCCGGTGCCGATGAACCCGGCGGCGAAGCCACGGCCCGTGTAGCCCCCGTGATCGGTGGCGGTGTCGACACCGCTCAGGTCGAGGTCCTCGGCCTCGCACCCCTCGCCGACCACACACCGGGCCGGGGCGGGCCAGGGGTGGGCACTGACGTCCTGTCCGCCCGCGCGCTCGGCCACGGTGAGGTTGTCACCGCTGAACTCACCTGATCCTACGCGGTACTTGAGGGAGAGGGCGCTGGTGCGGATGGTCAGCCAGCCGTGCTCGGTGCTGCTCCTGAAGGGCGTCCGGGCGAACGAGTCCCGGCCGACCGCGTTGAAGGTCGCCGCGTCGACGAAGTGCGCGTCACCGGCGTACTCGGTACGGATCAGTGTGGGTGAGAGCACCTCGAACCGGGCGTCGCCCGAGACGACGGCTCTCGCTCCGGCGTCCGCTCGCGGCGCGGTGGACTCCGTCGCACCCACGGACTCCGTCGCACCCACGGTCCCCAGGAACGAGCTCAGCAGCCCGAGGGCCGCCACACCCACAAGTCGTCTCCGCCACGGCCCGGTTGGGCGGGCCTCTGGTCGGCTGCGGTCGGCCATTGCCATCGACTCCCTCGCCTGTACAACGTTGGAAGAAGCGCCGAGGCATGACACCACGCGGAGGTGACGGGTGTCCAGGGTCATGACAACGATGCCAGGAACGACGCGTACCGATACCGGGCGCGCCGCTGTCAGGCGTACCGCCGGCGCGCTCCCCCGCGCTCCCTGCACACCCCCGCGCACCCCCTCACCCCGACATCTCCGTCAGCATCCGCCACCCCGGTGCGTAGCGCCCGTGCAGGACCAGTGAAGCGGCGCCCACCGCCCCGGCCGTCTCGCCGATCAGGCTGGGCTCCACCAGCACCCTCCCCATGACCCGGGTCACCGATGTGGTGTTGACCGCGGCGTCGATCTCCTCACCCAGCACGCCCTCGACACCGACGAGTGCCTCTCCGCCCAGCACGACCCGGCTCACGTCGAGCAGCGCGACCGCTCCGCGCACCGCCTGCCCCATCCGGCGGCCCGCCAGACGCACCACCGCGCAGGCCGCCGGGTCCCCGGCGCGCACCGCACGCCGCAGCAGCTTCCAGTCGGCGCGCGCCGCACCGGGCTCGCCGCTGAGTCCGATACGGCGGGCGGCGGCCGGCCCGTGCCGGATGAACAGTTCGTCGACCAGGGCGGCAGGGTTGCAGTTCGGGCCGAGGCAGCCGTTGCTCCCGCAGTCGCAGAGGCGGTCCCCCGCTTCGATCTGGGCATGGCCGATCTCGCCCGCGTTGCCCGTATCGCCGTGCAGGACCTGGTTGTTGAGCATGATGCCGGCGCCGATGCCCGCACCCATGTACAGGAAGAGGAAGCCGTCCGACCGCTCCCTGCCGCCGATCCAGCGCTCGCCGATCGCCGCGGCCGTCGCGTCGTTGTCCATCGCGACCGCCATACCGGTGGCCTTCGCGAACATGTCGACGAGTGGCACCCGCCGCCAGCCGTCGAAGTTCGGCGGCTCCACCACCGTGCCGGCCACGCCGTCGACGGGTCCGGGCGCGGCGATCCCGAGACCGAGCAGCCGGCCGCGGTCGATGGCGGCGCGTAAGGGGAGCCGCAGCGCGGCGCGCGCCACCTTCCGGACCACCTCTTCGGGGTCGCTCGGCCGCGGCAGCGGGAGACGGCGGCTGAGCAGCACCGATCCGGCGAGGTCGACGAGGGCGATCACGGCGGCGTCGGGGTCGAGGTGCACCCCGAGTGCGTAGGCGCCGTCGGCGCGCGGCATCAGCAGCGTACGGCGCTTGCCGCCGCGGGAGGGGGCCTGCCCCGACTCGGCGATCAGGCCCTCGTCGAGCAGCCGCCGCACGACGTTGGACACCGTCTGGTTGGTGAGCCCGGTGAGCGGTCCCAGCTCGACGCGGCTGATGGGGCCCTTGGTGCGGATGGCGTCCAGGACGACGGCCTGGTTGTAACCACCCACCCGGGGCAGGTTGGTTCCGCTTCGCATGATGGGGCGCTCCTCCGTGCAGGTCCGTGTGGGCAGGCCCGTGTGGGGCAGGTCCGTGTGGGCAGGTCCGTGTGGGGCAGCGGACACGAGCAGCGGACACGAACTCGTCATCCCGCCGGCGGAATTCGGGCACCGTGATTATGCAGCAGGCGTTGACTTGGTCCATCCATTGGATTTAGGTAATGCGCCAGACGATCCCGCACGCGCCAGCGCCTGCCGCACGATCGGCGTCATCCGCACGCCCGCACAGCTCCCGAGCCGCACCGCCTCCTTGTACGTCCCGCACCTCCCGCAGTGACGACCCGTACCACCCGCAGTCGTACGCCCCAGCCAGGCATACGAGCCGCACCCCCGGAGGAACACCATGCGCAAGAAGCTTCTCGCTGCCCTCGCGATCACCGTGGCGACAACGTTGTCCGCCGCGGGCTGCGGCGGATCCGGTTCCGCCGGCGGCGGCAATTCGATCAAGGTCGTCTACTGGCAGCACCTGGACCAGAACGACAAGAAGCAGCAGAGGTTCCTCACCTCGATGAAGCAGTCCTTCGAGAAGGCCCACCCGGGCAAGAAGATCGAGATCGTTCCGGTCACGGCGTCCGAGAACGACTACTACACGAAGATCCAGCTGATGATGCGTTCGCCCGCGACCGCGCCCGACCTGGTCTACGAGGACACCGCGCTGATCAACTCCGACATTGCGAGCGGCTACCTCAAACCGATCGACGCGTATGTGAACAAGTGGGCGGAGTGGGACAAGTTCGCCAAGGCCGCCAAGGGCGCCGTCTCCTCGCCGACCGACGGCAAGACGTACGCCGTCCCGGACGACACCGACACCCGGGGCATCTGGTACAACAAGGACCTGCTCAGGAAGGCCGGGATCGCGACGCCCTGGCAGCCCAGGACCTGGCAGGACATCATCGACACCGCCCGGACCATCAAGAAGAAGCTCCCGGGCGTGGCCCCGATGAACCTCTACACCGGCCAGGCCGGCGGCGAGCAGTCCACCATGCAGGGCTTCGAGATGCTGCTGTACGGGACGGGGGCGGACGCCGGGGCCGCCGACGACTCGCTGTACAACGCCAAGACCAAGAAATGGATCACCGGTTCGCGGGGCTTCAAGGACGCGCTGGACTTCGTGCACACCGTCTACAGCGAGGACCTGGGCCTGCCCAAGTCCACCGCGCTCGGCGCCAACGCGGGGGCCGAGGCCGACACGAAGCTGATCCCCGAGGGCAAGCTCGCCATCAATATCGAGGGCTCATGGCTGGCGAACAACTGGCTGAAGACCGGCCCGCGTCCCTGGCCCGAGTGGACCAGCACCATGGCATCCGCCGCCATGCCGACCCAGCACGGTCAGGCGCCCGGCCGGGTCAGCATGTCCGGCGGCTGGGCCTGGTCCATCCCGGCCAAGGCCAAGAACCCCGCTCTGGCCTGGGAGTTCACCAAGGCGATCAAGAACAGGGACAACTCGACGCAGTGGAACATCATCGAGTCGACGACCGCCGTGCGCACCGATGTGGCCGCCGACCCGAAGTACCTCGGCGCCACCCCGACCAACAAGTTCTTCACCGGCCTGGTCAAGTACACCCACTTCCGCCCGGCGCTGCCGAAGTACCCGCAGGTCTCCAACGCCATCACCAAGGCCATGGAGTCCGTGACCACCGGCCAGAGCTCGGTGGACGACGCCGCCAAGACCTACGACCAGGATCTGGCCACGGCGGTCGGCTCCGGCAACACCGCCAAGGGCGCCCGATGAAATCCGCCGCCGCATCCGCCGATACCGCTCCCCCGGGGCGCGCGCCCGGCGGCCGCACCGCGGGCCAGTCGCTGCTGCGCGGCCTTCCGCTGCTGCCGTCCCTCGTCCTGCTGGGCGTCTTCCTGGCCGGGCCGATCCTCTACTGCGTCTACGACGCCTTCACCGACACCCAGCTGACCGGCGCCGCCGAGACGCACTTCGTGGGCCTCGACAACTTCACCCGGGCCATCGGCGACCCGGACTTCCTCAACGCCCTCTGGCTGACCCTGGTGTTCGTCGTGGCCTCCGCCGTCATCGGGCAGAACACACTGGGACTGAGCCTCGCGGTCCTCGCCGAGAAGGCCACCCGTCCGGTGCGCGCGCTCACCAACGGTGTGGTGATCGCCGCCTGGGTGCTGCCCGAGGTCGTCGCCGGGTATCTGATGTACGCCTTCTTCTACCAGCAGGGCGCGCTCAACGACGTACTCGGCATGCTCGGCCTGCCGAAGCAGAACTGGCTGTACACCCTGCCGATCCTCGCGGTGTGCCTGGCCAACGTATGGCGCGGCACCGCGTTCTCGATGATGGTCTACTCCGCCGCGCTCAACGACGTACCGCGCGAACTGGTGGAGGCCGCCGAGATGGACGGCGCCGGTGTGTGGCACCGGCTGTGGCATGTCACGCTGCCGGTCATCCGGCGCTCCATCATGACCAATCTGATGCTGATCACGCTCCAGACGCTCTCCGTCTTCGGACTGATCTACGCCATGACGCGCGGCGGCCCCGGCAACAAGAGCCAGACCCTGCCGGTCTTCATGTACCAACAGGCGTTCCAGAACAGCCTGATCGGCTACGGCACGGCGATCGCGCTCGTCCTGCTGGTCGTGGGCGCCCTGTTCTCCGTCGTGTACCTCAAGCTGCTCAAGGTGGAGGAGAGCTGATGGCCACCACCGATCTGCGGACGGCGGCCGGGGCGGGCCGCCGGGACCCGGACACCCGTTCCGCACCTGTCGCGGGGACCGCGCCCCGCCGGATCCGGCCCGCGCGGGTCGCGGTCAACCTCGTCCTGCTGGTGATCAGCCTGCTGTTCGTACTGCCGCTGGTCTGGATGGTGTTCGCGTCCGTCAGCTCCACGGCCAGCTTCGAACTGAGCCTGCCCGCACCGCCGACGTGGGACAACTTCCACGCGATCCTCAACACCGACACCACCTTCCGGCCGCTGCTCAACGGCCTGCTGCTGTGCGGCGGGGCGACCCTGCTCTGTGTGGCCGTCTCGATCCTGGCTGCGTATCCGCTGTCGCGCTACCGCTCCCGGCTGCGCCGCCCGTTCCTGTACACCGTCCTGTTCACCACCGGGCTGCCCATCACCGCCGTGATGATCCCCGTCTACAGCATGTTCGTACAGGTCGAGCTGATCGACTCGATGGCCGCCACCATGCTGTTCCTGACGGCGTCCGCGCTGCCGATCGGGATCTGGCTGATGAAGAACTTCATGGACGGTGTGCCCATCGTCCTGGAGGAGGCGGCCCGGATCGACGGCGCGAGCGCCATGCAGTCGCTGGCCCGGGTGGTGCTGCCGCTGATGTGGCCGGGGGTCACCGTCGTCACCGTGTTCACCTTCATCAGCATGTGGGGCAACTTCTTCGTCCCGTTCGTACTGCTGCTGTCGCCGGAGAAGCTGCCGGCCTCGGTGAGCGTGTTCACCTTCCTCAGCGCCCACGACCAGACGCAGTACGGGCAGCTGGCCGCTTTCTCCGTCGTCTACACCCTTCCCGTGGTGATGCTGTATCTCCTGCTGACCCGCAGGCTGGGCGGCGGGTTCGCGCTCGGCGGCGCCCTGAAGGGCTGACCCGCCGTCCCTTCAGCCGCCGCTCTTCGCCCCCCGCCGTTCCCGACCTGTTCCGATACGTCCTTCACGTCCTTGGAAAGGTGATCCGTGCATTCCGACCGCGACACCGTCGAGCGCCGGCTGCGGCGCGTACTCGACGAACGTATCCGGCCCGCTGTCCACGCCGTGTCCGTCCCTCTCCAGGCGGGCGTCTGGCAAGTGCCGGGCGAGCCCGTTCCGGTGTCCGACGGGCTGGCCGCAAGCTACCGGCCCACCGAGGTGGGCGCACACTGGGGCCCCGCCTGGACCACCAGCTGGTTCAGGCTCAGCGGGCGCGTCCCCGAGGAGTGGGCGGGGCGCCGGGTGGAGGCCGTCGTCGACCTGGGCTTCGGCACCACCGAACCGGGCTTCTCGGCCGAGGGCCTGGTGTACCGGGCCGACGGCACCCCCGTGAAGGCGCTCAACCCGCGCAACGTATGGCTGCCGGTCTCCGAACAGGCCCGGGGAGGCGCGGAGTTCACCTGTTATGTCGAGGCCGCGGCGAACCCCCTCGTCATGCACTCCGGCCCCGAGGACCGCAGTTTCGCGATCACCCCGCTCGGCGGCCGGGCGCCGTGGCTGGAGGAGCCGGGCGCCCCCGGAGGCGAACCCCTGTACCAGCTGCGCCGCCTCGACCTGGCCCTCTTCGACGCGGACGTCTACGAGCTCGTCCACGATCTTGAGGTGCTCGACCAGCTCATGCACGAGCTGCCCGAGCAGTCGCCGCGCCGCTGGCAGATCCTGCGGACGCTGTCGGACGCCCTCGACGCCGTGGACCTGCAGGACATCAGCGGCACCGCGGTCGCGGCCCGCGCAATCCTCGTGCCCGCCCTGGCCCCGCCCGCCACCGCGGGTGAGCACCGCATCTCCGCGGTCGGCCACGCCCATATCGACACCGCCTGGCTGTGGCCGCTGCGCGAGACGGTGCGCAAGGTGGCCCGTACGGTCTCCAACGTCACCCAGCTCATGGACGAGCACCCGGAGTTCCGCTTCGTGATGTCCCAGGCCCAGCAGCTGGCCTGGCTCAAGGAGCACCGCCCCGAGGTGTACGAGCGCGCCCAGGAGAAGGCGAAGACCGGGCAGTTCGTGCCGACCGGCAGCCTCTGGGTGGAGCCGGACACCAACATCACCGGCGGGGAGGCGCTGGCCCGGCAGTTCATCCACGGCAAGCGGTTCTATCTGGAGGAGTTCGGCGTCGAGACCGAGGACATGTGGCTGCCGGACACGTTCGGCTACAACGCGGCGATGCCGCAGCTGATGAAACTGGCGGGCGTGCGCTGGTTCCTGACGCAGAAGATCTCGTGGAACACGACGAACAAGTTCCCCCATCACACGTTCTGGTGGGAGGGCATCGACGGCACCCGGATCTTCAGCCACTTCCCGCCGGTCGACACGTACAACAGCGATCTGTCCGGCGCCGAGGTCGCACACAGCGTCCGCAACTTCCAGGACAAGGGCGCGGCGAACCGCTCACTGGCCCCGTTCGGTTACGGCGACGGCGGCGGCGGCCCCACCCGCGAGATGCTGGCACGCGCTGCGCGCCTCGCCGATCTGGAGGGCTCGGCACGGGTCGAGATCGAGAAGCCGGGGGACTTCTTCGCCAAGGCGCTGGAGGAGTACCCGGACGCCCCGGTGTGGGTGGGCGAGCTGTACCTGGAGTTCCACCGGGGCACGCTCACCAGCCAGATCGCGACCAAGCAGGGCAACCGGCGCAGCGAACACCTGCTGCGTGAGGCGGAGTTGTGGGCAACGACGGCCGCACTGCGGACCGACGCGGCCTACCCCTATGAGCAGTTGGACCGGCTGTGGAAGACGGTCCTGCTGCACCAGTTCCACGACATCCTGCCCGGCACGTCGATCGCCTGGGTGCACCGGGAGGCGGAGGAGACCTACCGCCGGATCGGCACCAAGCTGACCGGTCTGATCGCCGCCGCGCAGACGGCGCTGGCCGGACCCGCAGGCGACGAAGGCTCCGAAGTCGTCTTCAACGCCGCGCCGCACGCCCGGGGAGGCGCACCCGCCCTGGGCGCCACCGTACGCACGGGGCCAGGGCCGGCCACGGTCGCTCCGGTGGCACGGGACGGCGGGTACGTCCTCGACAACGGGCTCGTCCGTGTCGTCATCGACGGGCGGGGCCTGGTCACTTCTGCATACGACGTGGAAGCGGACCGCGAGGCGCTGCCGCCGGGCACGGCCGCCAATCTGCTCCAGCTCCACCAGGACTTCCCCAATCAGTGGGACGCCTGGGACGTCGATGCCTTCTACCGCAACACCGTCACGGACCTGACGGACGCGGAGTCGGTGACCGTGGTGGGCGGCGCGGTGAGGGTGTCGCGCGCCTTCGGATCCTCCCGCGTCGAGCAGACACTCTCCCTCGCGCCGGGCACACGCCGCCTGGACATCGACACGGTCCTGGACTGGCACGAGACCGAGAAGCTGCTCAAGGCGGCGTTCCCGCTGGACGTGCGGGCGGGGCACTCGACGGCGCAGATCCCCTTCGGGCACGTGGAACGGCCCACCCACACCAACACCAGCTGGGACGCGGCGAAGTTCGAGATGTGCGCACACCGCTTCCTGCACGTCGGGGAGGGCGGCTGGGGCGCGGCGCTGGTCAACGACTCGACGTACGGCCATGACGTGACCCGTGATGTGCGCGAGGACGGCGGCACCACTACCACGGTCCGTCTCTCCCTGGCCCGCGCGCCCCGCTTCCCCGATCCGGACACCGACCGGGGCACCCACCGGCTGCGCTACGCCCTGGTGATCGGCGCGGGCGTCGATGACGCGATCCGCGAGGGGTACCACCTCAATCTGCCGGAGCGCATGGTGCCTGGCTCGGCCGAGGTGGCGCCTGTGGTGTCCGTCGACTCCCCTGCCGTGGTGGTCGAGACGGTCAAGCTCGCCGACGACCGCTCGGGCGATGTGGTGGTCCGCCTCTACGAGGCCCACGGGGCCCGCGCCACCGCGCTGCTCACACCCGGCTTCCGCATCACGTCGGTCACCGCGACCGACCTGCTGGAACGTCCACGCGCGGCCGACGGGCCGAGCTGCGAGGTGACCGGCGACGGGGTGCGGCTGCGGCTGCGTCCGTTCCAGATCCTGACGGTGCGGCTGGTTCCCGGCCGGGGCTGAGACGGGGAGACGGTGCGGGAGGGGGCTCGTCCCGGGCCCCCTCCCCGCCCTGCCCGGCGGCGCACCCGAGCCCGGCCTGCGGGTGTGCGTACGGGTCCGGCCGGCATGGTCCACTGCGGCGACGGTCACACCCGCCGACAGCCGACTGCGGCGTGCGGACTGCCTGTCAACTACCAACTACCGACAAGCGACTACCGACTACCGACTACCGACTACCAAAAACGATTTCAGACCTGTCCGGCTCATGAGACGCCCAACAAGGAGCTGTGAACGTCGATGGTGACACGAAGAAACCTCCTGCAGACTGGTGGCGCGGCCCTGGCCGCCGGGGCCCTCGGGATCTCCCTGCCGGGCCGGGCCACGGCATCGGCCCCGGCATCCCCGTCCACGTCGGCACTGGCACCGGCCACCGAGCGCGCCACGGCGGCCCGTCTGCTGCCGTCCTTCGGCCGTCCGGTCCGACTCGACGTCGCCGACGTCGGCGCACTGGACGGTCATGACCAGCTCCTGCTGACCACCCTCCAGGGGGCGGTGAACCGCGCCGGACCGCGGCTGTACTTCAACTTCGACGACGGCGCGGCGGACCGCCGATGGCTGTCGAGCACCGGCGCATCCGTCAGTCATCACGACAACGCCCTTGATCTGGTGGGCCGTTACCGCGACCGGGTACACGGGGCGATCCTGATCGACCCCGATGTGCCGGACACCGTCAACGTCGCCACTACGCTCGCGGGCCTCAGGAACGGGGTGGCCGCAACCGCCGAGCAGGCACGCACCCACGGTCTGAGGACCCTGCTGGACCTGCGTGGCCGCTTCGCCCCCGATGACATCGAGGGCGTCTACCGCTGGCAGCTCGACAGGCTGTTCCCGCACTGCAGCCACGGTCTCCTGGCCGGCCTGCCGCCGACCAGGACAGTGAACGTGAGCGGCGTGGACTGGCGGGAGGTGACACGGGAGCCCCGACGGATCGTGGACACCTCCAACCGCGCGGTGCGCACCCTCGACCTGAGTGCCGAACTGAGCGGTGACAACGATGTCTATGTGCGCTTCCAGGACTCCTTCGGCGACGACGGCTGGGGCGCGTCCGTCGGATCCGTCAAGGTCATGGCGGACGGCAAGGAGATCGCCTCCTTCACTCCCGGCACGGATGCCGAGAAGCCGTATCTGTTCGACGGCCTCAACTCCTCCCTCGGCGACAAGTCGAACCGCTTCGCCGACGGCGGCGGCTACTTCGTCTACCGCTTCAAGGCCCCTGCGGGCAGCCGAACGCTCTCGGCCGACGTCGATCTGTGGAACCAGTACCTGGTGACCGCCACCGCCACCGCCCCCACCCGCGTCGAACCCTTCCCGTACTTCCGGGACTATGTTGTGGCGAGCCGGGCCATGGTGCTGTGGCTGCCGCCGTCCGGCGACACCGGCAAGCTGCTCGACGAGACACTCGGGCGCTTCGGGCCCACGACCCCGTACACCGGCTGGTTCCCCAACGACGTGTCCGGCGAGTGGGGCGGCGTGGACCGCGCCTCGCAGCACGGCGTGGAGGTCGTCGCCGCAGACTTCTACATGAACGGCACCGTGCACGCCGGTGTCCCCGCGAGGATCTCCGACCGGGTTCCGAAGCGGCCCAGGAGCAGGCTGCGCAACCGTGTCTATGTCACGTTCACGGTCGGCGAGGGCGACAACATCCAGTACTGCCAGCGCCGTATGCGTGACATCTGGGACGACCCCGCGCGCGGGTCCGTACCCGTCAACTGGACCGTGAGTCCGCTGCTCGCCGACATCGGACCGGCCCAACTCGCCTACTACCAGCGCACGGCCACCTCCAACGACCTGCTCATCTGCGGGCCCTCGGGCGCGGGATACACCTACCCGGAGTCGTGGCCGCAGGACGCGCTGGACGCGTACACCGAACTGACCGGGCGTTACATGCGCCGCACGGGCCTCGATCTCGCCTACGCCTACAACCCGCGCAACGCCGACAACGACGGCTGGCTCCCCTTCGGCGAGCGGGTCATGGCGTCCTACCGGAGGAACACCCCACTGCGCGGTGTCATCCAGTCCTGGGAGACCGGCGACCTGCAGGCCCGGCCGGCCGGCATCCCAGTCGTCGGCAACTTCTACCCCCAGGGCAAGGGCGCGGACTTCCGCGATGCGCTGCTCCAGCACATCGACGGCCGGAACACGGACCGCCCCCTGTTCATCGCCGCCGCGATCAACGCCTGGAGCTGGACCCCGAGCGACATCGCCGACCTGGCGAAGCTGCTGGAGGCCCCGTTCGAGATCGTGCGCGGTGATGCGTTCTTCGACCTGCTCAACCGCGGTTACGCGTAGGGGTCACGCCAGCCACGGGCGCCTGCCGCAGCACACGTGCTGCGGCTTCCGCCTCTCCGCACGGCCCTTTCCCGCACGGCCCGGATCAACCGATGCCCGTCCCCCGCCGGGACCGCCCAGGGTGCGGATCCCGGCGGGGAAGCCGGACCGTGCTTCAGCGGAGGGCCCTAACGGGACTGCGCCCAGTCGTAGAGGCGGTGGGCGCTGTCACCGAAGCGCGTGGCGTAGAGCGTGGGGGCCGGTCCGCCCGCGAGTTCCTCGCTGGTGGTGGTGATGCCCACGACGGTGCCGGTGCCGGTACGGGTGTCGAAGTGGGCCAGGTGGGGTCCACCGCTCGATCCGGCCGACATGTCGCAGGTCTCGCCCCACAGCAGGGGAACCTTGGGGCCGGGGTGGCTCGGGCCCGCGCAGTGGATCATGCGGGATCCGAGGTACTTGTCCTTGGGGTCGTTGAGTCCGTTGCTCGGGTATCCGAAGGCGTGGATGAACTCGTCCCCGGCGGGCCGGCCGAAGCCGATGCGCTGGCTTCCGGTGACGCCCGCGATCGGCTGTCCCCCGGCAGCCGGGTTCGCCACGAGGAGTCCCGCGTCGTAACCGGCGGCAGCGATGTCCGACGACTGCGTGGTGTCCGGGTCGCCGTTCCAGCGGGAAGAGGTGGCCATGGTCCTGATGCTGAAGCCGCCGAGCGGTTTCGTTCCGTTGCGGTAGCCGGGCACGAAGTAGAAGTTGTGGTTCCAGGTGTCGTCGGCTGAGGGCGAGCCGACGCCTCTCAGGCAGTGTGCTGCCGTGACAACGGTGCTGCGGTTGGCGCTCGTGACGACCGTCGCAGTGCAACTGCCGTCGTAACCGTCGGAGAAGGTGAAGAACAGACGGCCGACGTTCTTCTCCACAGCCCCGGCGTGCGTCCACACGGACCCGGAGTCCGGTGTGTTCGCGGGAAGCGGCCGCGGGTCGTCCGGCGTGTTGTCGTCCTTGGGTACGGGGGTGATCTCGGGGATCACCGCGCTCGCCAGCTTCAGACGCTCAGGGCTCCAGTAGGCGCCTATCCGGTTGCGCTCCTGTGTGGTCGTGGCACCGGCGTGGGTGCTGGTGGTGTCCGGTCCTGCCGCACCACCGCCGCTGGACGAGGGGTTGTGCGGTGCGGCGTTGGCGGCCGCGGCCGGCGTGACCAGTGCGACGACGGCCGCCGACACGGTGACGGTGGCCCCGATCGCGCGGCGGAGGGTCCTGCGGGTGCTGACCTGCTGACCGTGTGGGCGATGAGATGTACGCATGCGCCGGACAGTAGCCACGCGATGTCAGGAACCGGTCAGAGAAGTGTGCAGGCGGGATGGCATGACGGTTGGACAGGTCCTGCCGGTCGGCGGGATGGTGCAACAGGTCTGGGAAGATCACCTTCCGTGCATACAACCGACCGGAAGCACGAGGCGGATTCAGTCTGCCCTGGCCCGTCGCGCCACGTGGTCCTCACTCGTGTTGCGCATGGCCCACGCAGCCCGGGGCTTCTCAACGCCCTTAGCCCTCAACCGACTTGAGCCCTCTGCCTTGGGCCCTCCACCAAGACCCCTCTGCCTTGAACCCCCTCTCCTGCCCCACCTGCCTTGAGCCAACGTTGCCGAGCTTGTACGGGAGCACCGGCACTGCGATGATCACCGATCATGCGACTGGAAGAACTGGACACGATCGAACGCCAGTTGTGGCACTCCTACGCTCAGGGCCACCCTGCAGATCTCCGTCCCGACTCCCCTCAGTCCCCCCGGCCCTCCATCCGTGCCGCGTTCCTGACAGCTTTGCTCCTCGGGGCCGGCCCCGAGTCCGGACCGGGCGAGCGCCCGGCGCTGCGGCTGAGCGGCGCATCCGTCACCGGCACACTGGACCTCCGCTTCGCGGATGTCCCCGCACCAGTCGTTTTTGCGGACTGCCACTTCGCCGAAGCTCCCCTCATACAGGGAGCCGAGTTCCGGGAACTCACCCTCACAGGCTGTGCGTTGCCCGGAATGATCGCCGACACAGCCCGGGTCCACGGCCGGCTCGTGCTGTCCCGCTGCCGGCTGTCCGGCCCTCTCGTTCTCACCCGGGCCGAGATCCACAGCGACCTCGACCTGACGCATACGGTGATCACCGCTCCGGGCAGCGAGGCGGTATCCGCCGTACGTCTGACCACGGGTGGGGATCTGCTGGGCACTCACCTGACCGTGCACGGAGCCGTACGGCTGTCAGGTGCCTCCATATCCGGTGAGTTCGACCTACAGGGCGCGCAGTTGAGCAATCCCGGCCACACCGCCCTCGACGCCTACCACGTCCGGATCTCCGAGGACTTCACCTTCCACCCCGGCTTCAGCGCAGAGGGGCGCATCATCATCTCGGGCGCCAACGTGGCCGCGGCCATCGGATTCTGCGGAGCCCGCCTGCACAACCCCGGTGACATCGCCCTCGAAGCCGTCGACGTCACCGTCCACCGTAACTTCGACCTCGGTGCGGGCCTCCGAGTGAACGGCGGCATCAAGCTCGACGGCAGTCAGGTCGGCTCCCTCCTCAGCTTCCACGACGCCGCCGTGACCCATCCCCGCGGCACCGCTGTGTCGCTGCGCCTGGTACAGGCACGCGAGACCGATCTTCGCACCCGGACACCGGTCGACGGCCTGGTCGACGCGGGCAACGCCCGGCTCGGTGTTCTGTACGACGCGCCCACCACCTGGCCCGCCCGGCTGCGGCTGACGGACACGGCATACGACGCTCTCGCCGCTCCCCTCGCCGCGACCGAACGTCTCGCCTGGATCCAGCGCGACGCCGGGGGCTACCTCCCGCAGCCCTACGAGCAGCTCGCAGCCGCCTACCGGAGCCTGGGACACGAAGACGAAGCCCGTACCGTCCTGCTCGCCAAACAGCGCCACCGCCGCTCCGTCCTCCCCCGGCACGCACGCGCGTGGGGATACGTCCAGGACGCCACTGTCGGCTACGGATACCGGCCCGCTCGTGCCGCCCTGTGGATCATCACTCTCCTCGCCGTGGGCGCGTGCTTCTTCGCGGCACATCGGCCCGTCCCACTCGAAGCGGCCAAAGCTCCGCCGTTCAGCCCGGTGTTCTACGCGCTCGACCTCCTGCTCCCCATCATCGGCTTCGGGCAGAAGGCCGCTTTCGCACCCCACGGTGGCGGGCAGTGGCTCGCCTACGCCCTGACCACCGCCGGGTGGATCCTGGCCACCACCGTGACCGCCGGAGTGTCCAGGGCCCTCAGCCGCCAGTGACATCACGCCCGGCCTCTTCAGGGCTTGATGCGGCGCCCGACTGCCTTGACAAGGTCGGTTTTCGCGACGCGCAGGGCGAACTGTTCTTCGCTGCCCGATTCCGGTTTGGCGTACCAGGGCAGCCCGCGGTGGCGCCACTTGGCCGGGGCGAGGTTCTTCGGGGGCACCCGCAGCGGGGCTGTCCACTCGCCCCGGTCCCCGAGGCGGAGTTCGCCTCTCCACACCCCGGCAGCCAGCTCTCGTACATTCACACGAGCGGTGAAGCCGTTGGTGTCCGGGGTGCGCACGGCGGGGAAGACGGCCGTCGCGCCGTTGTCACTGGTGAGGGCCACGGTCAACGGCACTGCCGGGTACTCCGCGAGTGTGCTGGTCCCGCTGAGGACCAGCTCCGTCGGGTCGTCCGCCGACCAGCCCGTCGTGGCGATGCCCAGGCGCGTGGCGATGCGGTGCTTCCGCTCGCCGAGGTCGACGGTGAAGTTGCCGTACGGATGGGTGGTGTAGAGCGTGACGGCACGCGGACCGTCACCCGCGCCGTGCACGAGGTGCGTGGCGGGCCGGCCCGAGACGTCGTCGGTGCGCTTGCTGCCGATGCGGACCGAGCGCGTGATGCCCTGGACGCCGAGCGTGAGGGAGATGTCCCACAGCCCGTCGGCGAGCGGCAGGCCGTCAGCGGCGTCGGCGAGGTCGATCCGCGCCTCGAACCCGGCCTTCTCGTACGTGTACCAGCCCTTGTCCTCGTCGGCGCCGAGTTCCGGCGTCGCGGTGCGCCCGACGGGGAGCCGGTACTCCGTCCCGCTGTCCCGCTCGCGCAGCAGCAGCTCGGTGGTGACGTTCGGCGTCTCGACGCGGTGCAGGTAGCCGTGCCCGGCCAAATGCAGCGTGGTACCGCGGATTTCGGCCCGGGTGACAAGGTGGCGCACGGCCAGCCGGTCCGTGACGTCGTAGCAGGAGTCGGGGACGGGAGAGGCGGGGGTGCGGAAGAAGGGGTAGAGGGCGTAGGCGTGGCCGTCCTCAAGGTGGAGCGGCGTGGACACCTGCTTGCCGGCCAGTTCCTTTTCGAACCGGAACAGCTCGATCACCTCGTCGAGCATCCGGTGCCGGATGAGGTACAGCCGCAGTCGTGCCATCGCGGAGAGCTGGTCGTTCATCCCCTCGTGCCACAACGGCTCGATGACATCCGCGAGTTGGGCGAGAGTCTTCTCCTGCTCGTCGCGCGGTTCGCGCATCAGGTGGCTGAGGAGGTTCTGCACCTCGATGGTCAGATGCCGGTGCGCCAGGTGGTCCCGGCCGGGGCCGGCGGGCACATGTTCGTGCAGCAGCTGCGTCATGTGCGGGAAGAACCGCAGCCGGGGCTCCGAACCCCTGGTGCGCACCGTGATGTTGCCGCCGTCGTCGCGCAGGGTGTAGTAGAGGCAGTCGTAGTCGGTGAGGACGGAGACCCCCGACGCGTAGATGTAGGCCAGGGCCGTGAACGGCTGGTCCTCACCGATGGTCAGACCGGTCGGGAACCGCAAATGGTGCCGTTCCACCAGCTCGCGGCGGAACAGCTTCAGCGGGTTGAGAGTCCAGTACACGCGAGAGTTGAAGACATCGGTCTTCGGCTGGGTGGTCTTGAACATCGACTTCGGCAACTGCCGCCCACCGACGGCCACCAGCTTGCCCAGTACGACATCGGTGCCGTTCTCGTCGGCCATGGCCGACATACGCTCCAGCGCTTCCGTCCCCAGGTAGTCGTCGGCGTCGAGGAAGAACACGAACTTCCCCCGGGCCTGATCGAGCCCGACGTTGCGCGGCGCCGACGGCCCGCCCGAGTTCTCCTGGTGGAAGACCTTCAGGAGCCCCGGATACACACCGGCGAGGCGTTCCAGCTCCTCACCCGTGCCGTCGGTCGATCCGTCGTTGACGACGATGAGCTCTAACTCGTCCTGACCAATGCTCTGTTCGGCCACGGATGTGATCGCGCGCGTCACATAAGGCATCGCGTTGTATGCGGCGACGATCACCGAAACGGTAGGAATTGCCATCTTCATGCTCTCCAAAACGCGGGGTGTGCCCCGCTTTTGTTGACTCTTGTGTCCAGGGCGCCGGGGCGCGGGCTCCCTCGCGGTCGCCGACCGCGACCTGCGCAAGAGGAGCTGAGTGACGAACGGGATGCGCGCAGCGCGGATGTCAGAGCGACGGCCAAAGCGAGGCCATCAGAGGCACCGAGCTGAAGAAGGGTGAGGGCCGCCGCATCCTTCTCCGGGTGCGACCGGACAGCGCATCAGATCACCGCCACGGCGGTCGCAGTCGCAGCCCCAACCGCAGACGGACCCTCGGACCGAGGGAGGTACCTACTGCTTCCAGCTATCGCCAAGACCGCTCACCTGGCATGGGAAGCGCCTCGCGACGTCGCAGGGGAGCAGGATACCGGCGGCGCTCCAGCAGTCGCAGCCAAAGAGGAGGAGGCCCCGAAACCGAAGAACTTGTGCGCGCGAGAAAACACGAACGCAACCCTTTCAGAAATGGCGCCTGCGGGCACCCACATGTCTCCACACATGTAATGAACACGTGAAGATCAATCAGGAAGCTACCGCCGGTTCAACGGTTCGTCAACGTGAGCAAGACCACAGAAACTGCCACGCAAACCACCCTGCGCGTCACGAACTTGCCACGCGAGAGGTCTTTTGACGCGGGCCGACAGCCCCACAACCCCTCGGCTGAAAAATGTGAAGCACAAGTAAAGGTGCGGTGCTACGGTCAGAGTGCCGATACCCGAAAGAACGGCCGGAACGGCCTGAAGAACCACTTGCCGACAGAGGTCAGAGCGTCCCCGATGAGGAGGTCACCGCCCCTCATCGGTCGAGCCATGGCCGTACTCGACGCCACCGCCGCAGAGGCGAGACGGCGCACCAAGCCGTGCGGCCAGAAGATCCGCTCGGGTGTCTCGCCGCTCATCGGCCCGCGCCCGGTGAGCGAGTTGCCC
Organism: Streptomyces sp. NPDC054757; assembly: GCF_053612185.1. Taxonomy (NCBI): domain Bacteria; kingdom Bacillati; phylum Actinomycetota; class Actinomycetes; order Kitasatosporales; family Streptomycetaceae; genus Streptomyces; species Streptomyces sp. NPDC054757. Next base: position 153,726 of record NZ_JBSHBW010000013.1, on the reverse strand, counting down.
GCGCCTCTGGGTCCGGTACTGCGCGAGGCGAACAGCGGGACCTGCGTCACGGTCTGCGGGCCGGCAACTGGACATCATCCTGACCAACTGGGCGCCGCGGGGCCTGCCGCCGGGATCGTCGAGGTCACTCAGGGCTCCAACTCCTATGCCGGAGTACCGGGGTTCAACGCGAAATACGGTTTCGACACATCAAGCGGCTGGGGTGCGGACGTGTTCCCCGGTTCGTCCGCACCCTGACCCTCGCCGTGACATGACGTGAACCAGCCGCCGGACGGCATCTCTCATCCTCTCGGCATGACCGGGCGGACGCGGCTGTGTTAGGACGAGCGGTGTCGCGTACCCGGTGGCCACCGGCCTCCGGACAGCAAACGCTGGACCGAAAGCTGCATCGAAAGAGAGAGCACGTGAACGAGCACGCGGGAGCTGGAGCCGGTCCTCATTTAGATAAATCCGCGCACAACCGGCCATGGGGCGGTGGCGAGGCGCCCCCTGTAGGGCGTCCCTGGGCCGTACGCCTCAGCGCGGTGCGCAAGGTGCACGGCAGTGGGCGTTCCGCCGTGATGGCGCTCGACGGGATCACCACGGAGTTGCCGTACGGAACGTTCACCGCTGTGATGGGCCCCTCCGGTTCGGGCAAGAGCACATTCCTGCACTGCGCGTCCGGTCTGGAGCGCCCGGACCAGGGCACCGTCGAAATCGGCGGCCGTGAGCTGGGCCCCTTGGGCGAGCGCCAGCTGACGGTGCTGAGGCGGGAGCGGGTCGGCTTCGTATTCCAAGGATTCAACCTTCTCCCCGCGCTGACGGCCGAGCAGAACATCACCCTTCCCGTGCGGTTGGCGGGCCGCCGCACTCAGCTCGACCGCCCCTGGTTGGAGCGACTGCTCGAATACACCGGGCTCACCGATCGCCGCGGGCACCGGCCGGGAGAACTCTCCGGCGGTCAACAGCAGCGGGTGGCGATTGCCCGAGCACTCATCACCCGCCCTGAGGTGGTCTTCGCCGACGAGCCCACCGGAGCCCTGGACACCACATCGGCCCGCAAGGTCCTCGAACTGCTGCGAAGTCTCGTGGACGACATCGGACAGACGGTCCTGATGGTCACTCACGACCCGGTGGCAGCGTCATACGCGGACGCCGTCCTGGTCCTGGCCGACGGACGCATCACCGAGGTGCTGCAGGGCGCTTCGGCCGGCGCCATCGCCGAGCGCATGACGCGACTGGGGGCATGAGGGAATGCTCCTTCTCTTGGCATGGTGGACCATCCGCACCCGGAAGGTCTCCTTCGCCGGTTCCTTCATGGCCATGCTCTGCGCCCAGGTGCTGATCACGGCCTGCGGAGTACTGCTGGACGCCGGGGGCAGGGCAACTCCCGCTCAGGGCGGGGCGGATGTGGTGTCCTTCGTCGTGCCCTTCGGCTTTATCTGTTTGTTCGTCATGGCCTTCGCGGTGGGGGGCGCGTTCTCCCTCTCCGTCCAGCAGCGGATACGGGAGGTAGCCCTGCTGCGAGCAGTCGCCGCCACACCCGGCCAGGTCCGCAGACTCATCGCGTACGAGGCGCTGGTCGTCACCCTCGCCGCCGCCGTCCCCGGCTGCGGGCTCGGTGTGCTGCTCGCCGGTGGCCTGCGCGCCTGGCTGGTGGCCCAGAACATGATCCCGGCATCCTTCCCACTCGACTTCGGCCCACTGAGCATCCTCACCGCCGTGCTGATCTGCTGGGCAACCGCTGAAGCCGCAGTGTGGAGCAGTGGCAGAAGGGCCTCCCGGGTGCGCGCCGTACAGGCGCTGGGGGAGGCTTCCCTGCCGCGCCGCCGGGCGGGTGTGGTGCGTACCGGCTGTGGTCTCGCGGTCCTGGCCGGAGGTGTCTGGGGACTCGCGGTGATCGGGAGTTCCGGGGGTTCCGATGCGGCGAACAGTGCGGTGGCGATGGTCATGGTGCTGATGGTTGCCGTGGGGCTGCTAGCCCCCTGGACCGGGAAGCTGGCGGGCGCCGGACTCGGCCTCCTGTGCCAGGCCCTGTTCCCGGTCGTCGGCCTGCTGGTGAAGACCAACCTCACCACGGGCTACCGTCGGCTGGGCGCCGCGGCCACTCCGCTCGCCCTGACCGTCGCCTTCGCCGCCGTAGCTCTGCTCGTACCGCAGATGAAGTGGCACGAGCAGCAGCAACAGGACGGACAGCGCATGATGGCCGAGCAGATCGTCCAGAGCACCGGCAACGGGCTGCCGCCCAGCGCCACGGAAACTCTACTCAGGAGTAAGGGGGTTGGCGTTGCGCTCGGCACCATGGGCACCTATGTGACAGTCGCCGACGACGACGCGTCGCATCCGGGCCCCGGCGGCATCGCACAGGCCGTCACCGGAGGCCCGCTGAACGACGTCCTCGATTTGGGTGTCGTACAGGGCACCATCAACCAACTGGGCCCGCGAGATGTCGCGCTGAGCAAGGACCTGGCACAGCGGGCCCACGTGCGGGCCGGTGACGAAGTACGGCTCGCCATGGAGGACGACCAGATGGAGAAGGTCAGGGTCGTGGCCGTCTACAGCCGCTCCCGTGGCTTCGGCGAAGCCGTGATCCCCCAGCGACTGACCGCGGGACATCTGGGCGGCGGTCAGCTGGTCCAGGATGCGGTGTACTTACGTGCCAAGCCCGGCCAGGTGCGGCAACTCGCCCAAAGTCTGGCAGAGTTGCACCACGACAAGCCGTCCTGGCACGTACTCGACCGCGCCGCCTACCGGGCCGAGGCGCTACGCCAACAGGATGCCTCCATGACCGCCACCTATCTGCTCCTGGTGGTGGTGACCGTCTTCACTTCGATCTCGGTCGTGAACACCCTGGTGATGACGACGATGGAACGCTCGGGCGAGTTCGCCCTCCTCCGCCTCGTCGGTGCCACCCGCAAACAGGTCGCCCGCATGATGCGTCTCGAGAACGCAGTGGTCGTCCTGGCCGCGCTTCTGGTCGGAGCGCTGGTCGCGGGAGCTGTTCTCTCCGTGTTCAGCCACGCGCTGACCGGATCGGCCCGACCGCAGGTCACAGGCTTCACGCTCGCGCTCATCCTGGGCGGCGCCGGCGTCCTCGCGCTGGCTACCGGTGTCTCCACCACCCGGATCGCCCTCCGCCAGCGCCCCACCACCGCGCTGCGCGGGGCCGAATAGGGAGCCCGGCGGCACAGACCAAGAGAAAGCACACCCGTCGGCCCAAGCGGATTCCATTGCTCGGGCCGACGGATTTCCAGGGCAATGAGCACACGTCATGGATTTCGCACGGGAGGACCTCCTCCCGTGCGAAATCCATATGCGCAACCGCGCGGAACACGCTGTTCGATACCGACTTCCTGCCCGGAGATATCTCTGTCGGCACTACAGCCCGGGAGAGCATGCTGAGGGGCGGGTCGCAGCGTGCTGTCCAGCTGCCCGCCCTCACTGGCTACGGACACCTTCGCCTCCCGGTGATCGTCCACAGTGGGGGCGAGCTGCGCGTACCAAGTCGCGATGGACTGCTTGTATCCATCCGGCATCGTGAGCCCCGGTACCTCGGCCTCGGTGAAGAGGCCGACCTGTTTGTGCTCGTGACTCACGAGCGGTTCCCGTTCCGGCGTCAGCACCGTGCATGCGTACGTCACGATCAGTACACGCCGGCCCGGGATGGGTTCGTACACCCAGGTGTCCAGCAGCCGATCGGCCTTCACCGTCCAGCCGGTCTCTTCCCGAACTTCTCGGGCCAGGGCTTCCTCGCAGCCCAGGTCGGGCTCCTGCCCCGTTGGGGCGTTTGCGATCTCCAGGCGCCCGCCGGGCAACTCCCATTCCTGCCGTTCATTCTTCAGCAGCAGCACACGCCCGTATCCGTCGATGACGACGCCCTTGACCGAAACCGGCCAGAGCGGCGGAGAGTACGACATCCCGCTCCTCGAAGTGCAGGGGCTCAGGCATCCGGAACGTAGCAGGTGCCTGCCAACAGGGTTGCCGGTCAGGCGTATTGGCGCAGTCGACAATCCGTCGCTTTACCCGAATGTCCTGGCTACCAAGAGTGGACGCACCACCCCGCCCCGAAGGAGTTGCGCGATGCTCCGAACCTCGGTCCAGCAGGCATTCGCTCGTCACCTTGTTGACATCACGTCCCCCGACGCGTCGGACAACATCGCACGCCGACTTGGGGAAGAGGGACTTGTCACGGTGGCCGGCCTGACGTCGCGCACCGCGGTGTTGCCCTTCGCCTCGCGGATCATGACTGTGGCACGCCGAAGTCACACTCGGGTGCCTCCTGTCACCCGGTGACAGCACCGGACCCGAATCACCCGCAGCTGATCGCACCGCACAGACAGCACCGCCACCCTGAACCCTCCGCAAACCCTCCGTATGAAATACCCAGACCCACATGAGTGATCGAACGCAGCATCACCGCACGGCTTCCTCGGCCATACCAGGGACCCCTCGACCATTCGAAATAAGGTTCTAGATTTCGCCCCCGTGTACCCGTGACGGCGAAGGGAAAGGCCCAGTTACCCGATCACCTGTCCGCATCGCGTCCCGGGGAGCACCCATGCATCGCTTGTACGGCCCCTGTGCCCGTTCACCCTGCGTTCGAAAACACCGCCTTCCCTCCGGACACCTCCGCTCGCCCCGCCGGCGGCCACAACGGCTTCCTCAGGTCCGGGGCACGACCGGATACGAGGTACCTGGCATGACCGAACCCGCCAGCACCCCCGCGCCACTGGCCCAGTGGGTGCAATCCGTTCTGGGGCCGACCCAGGTCGTAGGCGACGCCTCCCACGGGCGGACCAACTCACATGTGTGTGAGGCAACCAGCCGGACGGCCGCCACTTCGTGAAGGTGGCGGCCAAGCCAGTCCTCTTACACCCGCGAGACCGGGCCTCCCGTGAGGCCATCCCCCGCCTCGGCCGCGCCAACGTGCCCGTAATGAGGGGCAGTGCAGCTGAACTGCTCCCTCTCACCCTCACTGCGTGGACGCGCCCCACCGAAAGGCAGAGCCCGTGACCTCTCCCGTCTCCCGCTCGAATCACATTCCGCCGCAAGCTGCCACAACGGACGAGCAGTACGCCGCCTCCCGCCACGCCGTATGGCTCAGTGCCGCAGCGATCATCACTGACCAGATCGGCCGTGTCCTGCTGGTGCACCCGACCTACCGCGAGGACGACCGGTGGCTGCTGCCCGGCGGCGCCGCCGAACCGGGAGAGCACCCGGTGGACGCCTGCCGACGCGAGATCGACGAAGAACTGGGCCTACGGGAAATGGACTTCCCGCGTGTGCTCGCCGTCCACTCCCTCTCGCCGCACCACCCCGACATCAAACCAGGCATGCCCTGCCCCGGAGAGATCCGCTACATCTTCGACGGCGGCACCCTCACCCCCGATCAAATCCGGGAGCTACGTCTGCCCAGCGACGAACTGTCCGAGTACGCCTTCCTTGAGACCCGGGAGGCGGCGCACCGCATGCTCACCGTGGACGGACAGATCATGCTCGCCGCCTACCGCGCTCGCCTCGGCGGCACCGACACCGCACACCTCGCCGACGGCCGGCACGTCCTCGACGTTCCGGCACTGGACCGTCATAACGTCCACGTCCGCTACCGCCCCATGTGGGACAGCCCTCTGAACCGGACCCCCGTGCCCGACCAACTCCCTGTGCAACAAGCCTGGGCGTGGTGCTTCGTCCCGGACGGCAGGGTCGTCCTCGTCGCCGACCCCGAGCCCCGGGGTGCGCTGCCCATGCTGCCCGGCGGCACCGTCGAGAAGGCCGACGCCACTCCCGAGGACACCCTCCGCCGGGAAGCCGCCGAGGAAGCCCAACTGACCCTGACCGAACCAGTGCGACTGGGCTGGATTCTGGACGAAACCGGTGAGGTCTACGGCGGCGTGGGGCCCAACGCCCGGCTCCGACTGGCCGCCCGGGTCACCACCATCGGACCGGCGGCCGTCGACCCCGCCACCGGCCGCACCTTCGCCCGCCTGCTCGCCACCCCCGCCCAGGCAGCCGCCCTGCTGGGCTGGGGCCCGCCCGGAGCACGGCAAGCACTGCTGGCCACAGAGACGGCACGCAACCGGTGGGGCCTGCCCGCCGCTCATGCCGCCGCCATCGAGGAGATCCCCGCGGAGGGGATGCGGATGAGCTGACCCGGACGCTCACCCCGCCTCAACTCGTTCCACTCCACGCCCCTCTGAGGTAGCCCATGCCGCTGTCGCACGACCACATTCGCACCGCCGTCGACACCTATCTCGCCCGCAAGCCTCATGAGCGCGAGCAGCTCGCCGGCCTCCTGGACGCCCTGGACCGGACCGGCGACGACATCGCCAGCCGCGCCGCCTTCACCGGACACGTCACCTGCGGCGCGATCGTCGTCGATCCGCTCGGCCGCGTCCTGCACGTGCTGCACGTGGCGAGCGGGAAGGTCCTCGCCCCCGGAGGGCACATCGGGCCCTCTGACGAGTCCCTGGCAGCAGCGGCGCTGCGGGAGCTGCACGAGGAGACCGGGATCCCGCCCCAGGCCCTCACGCCGTGGCCCGGTTACGAGGCGGTTCCGTTCGACATCGGCATCCACCACGTCGACGCCCAGCAAGGCAAAGGCGGACCCGGCCACCAGCACTTCGACCTCCGGTTCCTCTTCCGTCTGCGCACCGCGGGCGAACCGCCGGTGCTGCAGGAAGAAGTGGTCGGCAGCATCGAGTGGCGGCCCATGGACGAGGTGGCCTCTCCGTCCCTGCGCGAGAAGCTGCTCAAGCTCCCGCTCCAGGCCGAACCGGAGAAGGCCAATGCCTCCGCCCTGGTCTACAACGACCGCGGCGAGTACCTGCTCCACCTGCGCGACTACTTCCCCGGCCGGATCTGGGAACCGGGCATGTGGTCCCTCCTGGGTGGCGGCCGAGAACCCCAGGACGCCACACTGGAACACACCGCGCGGCGCGAACTGACCGAGGAAGCCGGCCTCGACATCGCCGACCTGACCCCGTTCGGCACCGAATACGCCACCGACGACGCCGGCACGACCGTGCCCATCGCGATCTACGTCGGCCGCTGGAACGGTGACCCCCGCGAACTCCGTCTGACCGAAGGGGTCATGCTCGCCTGTTTCGCCCCCGGCGACCTCCACCGACTCCGTATCGCGGACACCACCAGCGACCTCGTACGGCGCCATGCCGCCGGCCTCCCGACGACGCAGAGCGGACCCGAGCCCGAGGAGGAACGTCTGGCTTCGCCGCGCGGCACGGTCCCCAACATCATCGGCGTCCACCTCTACCTGCAACGGCCCGACGGAACGGTGCTGCTCGGACTGCGCCACCCCAACTCCGCGTTCGCGCCCTCCACCTGGCACGTCCTGGCCGGCCACTGCGAGCAGGAGAACGCCATCGCCTGCCTGATCAGGGAGGCCCAGGAGGAGGCCGGCCTGCACATCGAGCGCCATGACGTCGAACTCGTCCACGTCGTCCACCACATCGGCAAGCCCAAGAACCCACCCCGCATGGGTCTATTCTTCCGCGCCCGCATCTGGAGCGGCGAGCCGGAACTGCGCGAGCCGGACAAGTGCACCGAGTGGCGATTCTGGGACCCCGCCGCCCTTCCAGACGAACTCGTCCCCTATACCCGACTGGCTATCACGAAGATCCAGAACGGCGAGCTGTACAGCGAGACGGGCTGGCCCGCATGACCCCCACACCGACCGAAGCACCCTGTCGCGCATCCGCCGCGACGGCGGCCGGCCGGACACCCGCCTCGTAGTGATCCGCGGCAACTCGGCGTCCGGCACGTCGAGCGTGGCCCAGGGCCTACGCGACCACTACGGCCGCGGTGTCGCGATCGTGGGCCAGGACGTGATCCGGCGAAACGTGCTGCGCGAACACGACACCGCGCGCGGCGCCAACATCGCTCTGCTGGGCAGGATCGCACGCGAAGCACTGAACGCCGGCTTCCATGTGGTGCTCGAAGGGATCCTGTACGCCGACCGCTACAGCCACATGATCACGTCTCTGGTACGGGACCACCGCGGGGTCTCCAGCTGCTACTACCTGGACGTGCCGCTGGAAACGACGTTAGCCCGGCACGCGTCGAAGGCGGATGCCGCGTACCTGGAGCAAGTCACCGACAGCCACCTCGCCTCCTGGTACCGAGAGCTGGATCTGCTGCCGGACGGTCTGGAGACCGTGCTCCCGGCCGACAGCACGCTGCAGGACACCATCGCGCGAATCGTGCGCGAAACCGACCTGGCCTCCGCCTCGCCCGTCCCTCCGCCGCAGTGCAAACCGACACAGGGAGAGCCGATGAACAGCCTGGTGCTGATGTCCGATCCGCGGGTCGCCGCGATCCCGGTACGCGAGTGCGGGGAGCCGCTCGTCGACGTGCGTGACCGCAGCTTCCGCGTCGATCCCCGCAAGCAAGATCCGCTGGGCGCGTTCGCCCACGCCCGCTCGCTCCTGCCCGCCGGCACCGACCTGCTGTTCATCGAGGGCTACCGGCCGCTGGCCCTCCAGCGGCGCTACTTCACCGAATACCGGGACGAGCTGACCGCCGCTCACTCCGGCTGGACAGCTGAGCAGCTGTACCGGGCCGCCAGCCAGTACGTGTCGCCGCCGGCGATCGCGCCCCACTCCGCGGGCGCGGCCGTGGACGTAACCCTCGTCGACCAGGACGGCCACGAACTCGACCTCGGCACCCGTGTCAATGCCTCCCCCGAGGACAGCGACGGCGCCTGCTTCACTCACGCCCCGAATCTCAGCGATCGCGCGCGCCACTACCGCACGCTGCTGCTCCACGCCATGGAGAGCGCAGGTTTTACCAACTATGGAACCGAGTTCTGGCACTTCTCGGCAGCGGACCGGTACGACGCGCTGATGCGGCAGGAGCCGCACGCGCGGTACGGGCCGATCGAACTCACGCACATCTGACCCCACCCCCTACCCAGGAGGCAACCGTGCCCGCCGAGGACACCAACACCCGTGCCTGGCAGATCTACGGCCAGAGACAACTGGCCCGCGCCTACAGCCCGCCCGTCCCCAAGGGCATCGCATGGACGCCCTGGGAAGGAGTCGGACCGGGAGCAGAAGTCCTCGGGGACGTCACCAGCAGACGCGTACTGGACATCGGATCCGGAGCCGGCCACCACGCTGTCCATCTCGCCCAGACTCACGGAGCCCACGTCACCGGCATCGAGCTGTCCCCGACCCAGCATGAACGCGCCGTCTCGGCCCACACGGACGTGGAGGGCGTGGAGTTCGTCCTGGGAGACGTGAGCGACTACCTGGCTGTAGCCGACCCGTTCGACGCCGCGTACGCAATCGGGACGCTCGGGTTCGTAGACCCTCAACGCTCACTGCCCGCACTGCGTGGCGGACTACGTCCTGGCGCCCCTCTGATCCTCTCGCTCCTCCACACCGACCTTCATGGCCGCGGCCCGTCCACGGAGGTGGCGCCGCGCGAGCAGGAGATCCTGCTGCGCGACGATCCGCCTCTGCCCACGCAGATGTGGATCCTGGCACCGCAGCTGTGGGAAGACCTGCTCACCGGGCACGGCTTCCGCGTCGAGGCAATCGACCTGCTGCCGCACCCCGACGAGAGCATCACAGTCATCCAGCAGCTCATCCGCGCCCGGCGCCTGCCCGACCGGTCGGCGCGAGTCTCCAGCCGCCCCCGCAGCACCAGAGCCCCGGCAGCACACGCAGCCGTCGGCGTCGGCGCAATCCTGCTGAGCGAACAGGGCATTCTGCTGGGCCGGCACCACCGCGGCACCATCGAACTCCCTGGCGGCAGCGTAGAGGCAGGCGAATCCTTCAAGGACGCGGTGATCCGAGAACTCGACGAGGAAACCGGCCTGGTCGCTCGGCCCGGCGACGTCAGGCTCCTGGGCACGCTTGTCGACCACGTCGAAGGTGTCCTGCGGGTCACCGTCGGCGCGCTCGTCCACGCCTGGCAAGGGCAGCCCGCTACACAAGCCGACGAGAGCGTTGGCGACTGGGCCTGGCACCCGCTCGATCAGCTCCCCGACGGACTGTTCGTCTGCAGCGCCCAGATCCTCACTGCCTGGCGGCCCGGCCTGGCCATCGATCACCCGCCGGCGCACTTCACTGCCTTTGCCTCAGCCAGATAGGCGGCGCATTGGCATGACAACCGACGCCAAGGACCGGGTCCGGCATCGGACGCTGCCCTGACCACTTCATCACCGCGGGCAAGTCCACCCATGCCGTGGATGGGGGGCCTTGACCCCTGGTGTTGAACACACGAGACACTGGATCCTGCGGATCTGAGTACGGACATCTCGTGGTCATGAAGAACTACCCGCCGGAGTTCAAGGCGGACGCAGTCGCCCTGTACGAGTCGCGGCCCGAAGCAACGATCAGGTCGGTCACCGCCGATCTGGGGATCAACCCAGAGACCCTGCGGAACTGGGTGAGGGCGGCCGGACTAAGCCGTCCGCGGGGACGCACGACGCAGGAACCGGCCCAGCCGCCGGCGCCGCTGGAGCCGGAGAACGCGGCCTTGCGGAAGAAGGTCCGTGAGCTGGAGGAGGAACGCGAAATCCTGCGCAAAGCGGCGAAGTATTTCGCCGGGGAGACGCGCTGGTGAACCGCTTCCAGTGTGTCGCCGACCTCCAGCGCCGTTACGGCGTGAAGCGGCTCTGCAGCATCCTCGGCGTCAGCCGCTCGAGCTTCTATTACTGGCGCCGGACAGCCGCGGACCGGGCCGCCCGGGAGGCGGCCGACGCAAGGCTGGCCGCCCGGATACGGGCGGTGCACCAGGAATGGGACGGCACCTACGGAGCCCCAAGAATCACCGCCGAGCTCCGCGAGACGAGTGAGGAGGCGGTCAATCACAAACGCGTCGCAAGGATCATGCGAGCAACCGGGATCGAAGGAGTCCGGTTGCGCCGCCGGCACCGCACCACCGTCCCCGACCCAGCAGCGGCCAAGGCCCCGGACCTGATCGGCCGCGACTTCACCGCCCAGGCCCCGAACGCGAAGTACGTCGGCGACATCACCTACCTGCCCATCGACGGCGGGAAGTGCTGCTACCCGGCGACCGTCATCGACCTCGCATCGCGACGTCTGGCCGGCTGGGCGATCGCCGCCCGCATGCGCGCGGATCTCGTCACCGACGCCCTGGCCGCAGCCGTCCGCACCCGAGGAAGCCTCGCTGGATCGATCATGCACACCGACCACGGAGCCCAGTACACGAGCAAGGCATTCGCCGAAGCCTGCAGGTCAGCAGGTGTGCGGCGAAGCATGAGCACAGTCGGTTCCAGCGCGGACAACGCACTCGCCGAGTCATTCGATGCGACCTTCAAACGCGAGACACTCCAGGGCCGGAAAGGGTGGCCCGACGAGCGCGAGGCCGGACTCGACGCCTTCCGATGGCTCCACCGTTACAAGACCCGACGCCGACATTCCCGCCTCGGACAACGATCACCAACCGCCTTCGAGAACGCCCTCCACCTCACACCAACTACGCTGAAACCAGCCGCATAACCCGTCTTCAGGATTCGGAGTCAAGGCCCTCCTGGCCCGGGTGGCCGGTCGCACACGTGGCGGCCGAGATGGGCATATCCAGGCCCACCGCCCACAAGTGGGTCCGCCGGTGGCGGGCCGAGGGCGAGGCCGGACTGTGGGACCGCTCCAGCAGGCCCGAACGACCCCGCACCGCACGCCGGCCGCGATCGAGGCGCAGGTCTGCCGCCTGCGAACCGACCGCAAGCTCGGCCCGGCACGGATCGGCCCCGTCCTGGGTCTGCCGGCCTCCACGGTCCACCGGCTCCTGGCCCGCCACGGCCTGAACCGGCTCGCCTTCCTGGACCGGCCCACCGGCCAGGTCATCCGCCACTACGAACGCTCCCGCCCAGGCGAGCTGGTCCATGTCGACATCAAGAAGCTCGGCAACATCCCCGACGGCGGCGGCCACCGCGTCATGGACCGCCGATCGGCGATGGACAACAAGATCGGCACCACGGCCGAGCGCAAGAGCAGCAAACCGGTGATCGGCTACGCCTTCATCCACTCCGCCGTGGACGACCACTCCCGCCTGGCCTACAGCGAAGTTCTCACCGACGAACGCCAGCACACCGCGACCGGCTTCTGGCAGAGGGCGAACGCGTTCTTCACCGCCCACTGCATCACCGTCGAGCGCGTACTGACCGACAACGGCTCCTGCTACAAGTCGAAACTGTTCACCCAGACCCTGGCCACGGCCAGCATCACCCACAAGAGGATCCGCCCCTACCGGCCACAGACCAACGGCAAGGTCGAACGCTTCAACCGCACCCTCCTCGACGAGTGGGCCTACCTACGGCTCTACACCACCAACACCGAACGCACCACAGCCCTGGCAGACTTCCTCCACACCTACAACCACCACCGCAGCCACACCGCACTCGGAGGCAAACCCCCCATCAGCCGCGTCAACAACGCTGCGGGCCAATACAACCAGGCCGCTGCGCGACTCGGCAGAGTCTGCCCGATCACTACCGGCGGCTGAACGCCGACGCCCTCGACCGGGGACTCCCTTGCGGGCCGGCCCTGAAGGGCAGTTACGCGTCCGGGTCCACGACATCGTCCAGCTCCCGAGCCAGGAACTCGGCTTCGCCACCACCCACCCGGCCGACCTAGCGGACATCACTGTCCGCTCCTCCACGGTCTGAACCACCGCGATCCCTCATCCGGAGCGATGCGCGCCCTCGACGGTATGGAGCACGAGGTCGACCGGGGATGCGGCATCGTGCCTTTCAGAGGCGCGGTTCAGCGACCGGTGTAGAGGAATCGCAGGTATTGCACGAGGGACAGCCTGCGCCGGTGTGCCTCAGCAGTCTCAGCAGCAGAGCTCAGCGCCGCATGGCGCGCCCTGTTCTGCTGGAGCGAAACCGCTCGCCGACTGAACTCCTGCCGCTGCCTGCGGGATCGCTCGCCAGCCAGAGTGTTCTCCCGGGTGAGCCGCGCCTGGCCCTCCTCCAACTCCTTCTGTGCCTTTGTCCGTGAGGCTTCGGCTGCCGCGTCCACGGAGCGGAGCTCAGCGGTCAGGCGGGTGCGCCGGACTTCGATGCCCTGGTCGATCGAGCGTCGTTCCTGTGCGGTGAGCATGGTGGGCTGACCGGCTTCGGCGTCGGCGACCAGTTGCCTGCGCCAGGCCTCGAGCGCGATGGCCTTGGCCTCACCGATGCCCTGGACGTCGACACGGCGGCCGTTGCTGAGCACCAGTTCGGCACCGACGCTGTTGTAGTGCGTATTGCGCACGGGTTGGTATCCGGTGAAGTCGGCTGCGGTACGGACTCCCGCTGCCGCGAGACGCGCGGCCAGTGTCGGTCCGATGCCGTGCGGCGGGTTCCGGGAGATCAGTTGTCGTCCGAGACGGTCACGTACGTAGGCGGACTGCCGGGCGGTAAGCTCCGTTTGCAATGCTTTCCCGCGCTCCGTCGAAAGCCCGGCGATCTTCTTGTCCAGCTCCTGCCGCTTACGAATCCTGCGCTTCTCGATCTGCTGGAGCTCGCCGTGGTAGCTCGCAGTGAGCTTGGTTTGTTCTCGTGGGTGGTCTGCGGCGCGCTTCGTCTCTGCGGCGTCGAACTTCGCCCGGTCCTTGCGTAGTTTCTTCTCAGCCTTCACCGGATCGTCGAGCTGATCCAGTTCCGCTGTGAGCCCGGAGAGAACGGCCCGTATCTGAGCCAACTCCGTGCGGCGAGTCCGCCCGAACGCCGAGAACGCGGTGGCGACGAGCGCCGGGACTACCGGACCGAACAGGGCTGTCGAGAGCCCCATGACAAGGGCCAGCACGGTCACTGCCAGCATCACGGGCCAGACGACGGCTACAGCGACATCCAGTGGCGTCCTGAACTGGAATCTGTCCGGTGAGGCCACAGAGGGCGCGGGCTGCGTCGGCGACGCCTCAGAGGCGACGTGTCCCGCCATCCAGCTGGGCAGACCGCCGGTGCCCGGGGCGGCGGCCCCGCTGTGAGCAGCGGTGTCCGTGATCACCGTTGCGGCTTGGCGCTGCCTGGGCACGGCCAGGGTGAGCGGCGGCAGCATGTCCAGGGGTTGGCAGGCCAGGGTCCGCACCTGGTCGGCGAGTCCGCTCACCATACGGTCGGGATGAGTGAGCAGTGTCTGCAGTCGTGCGGACCCGGCCGGGCTCGTGAAGTCGTCTTCGGTGAGCAGGAGGAACTCGCCGCTGGGTTCGTGCAATCGGGACCACAGGGCCGGTTCGGAGGCGATCGCCTTCAACGAGAGGAAGATGACCCAGGTGGAAAACCGGTCAAGATCCAGTCCGAAGTCGTCGTTCCCCCGCAGGGGCGACTGATAGTTCCGGTGCCCTCGCTCGGTCCCGCCCAGGCCGGCCAGTGCCGGGACGTACATGCCGTCGTAGTCGACCAGCCGCAAGGTGTCGTCGCTCGCCACGAGCAGGTTGCCGTGCTGCAGATCGCCATGGGCGATCTGGTGGTTCGCCAGGTCCCGGGTCAGTTCCTCGAACCGGTCAGCCAAACGATCGACGGCGATCGGGTCCGCATGGTTGTCGTCGAGCCAGGAGGACAGGGTGACGGCCTCGGCCCACTCCATCTTGAGGACCGGGTAGCGTTCCCGCCCCACGCTGATGGCGTCGGGAAGGTACTCGAAGCCGAGGTTCCACGGCTGGGAGAGCTCCGCCGGATCGAGCAGGGCGAGTCGGGAGCTGATGGCCTCGTACCGACGTTCCTGGTCCGGGACGTGACGGGTGAAGCATTTGACCGCGTACCGACGGCCCGATGAGGGCGAGGTCAGGGAAAAGACACTGGCGAAGGCGCCGGAGATGGGGCGCGGCAGACCGAGTCCGGTCAGCTCGGGCCGGGCTCCCCTGAGTTCCGGATGATGGAAGCACAGCTGGGTGTGCTGCAGGGCTTCCGCGTACTCGGCGCCGCTGGGGAACCGGCGCTGCGAACCGGTGGCCGGGCCCATGTTCACCGTCCCTCGAAATCGATCCGTACGAACGCCACGTCGTCGTTGCGCAACTGCCGGCTGTCCCGTAGCCCATTCAGCCAGTTGTTGAAATCGTCCAGGTCGTCGGGCCCGGCGTACTCGAGGAGCTGGCCGACGGCGTCGGCCTGGTCCGGAGCCGACATGAGCCAAGCGGCCAGGGCATCCGTCATCAGGAGCAGGCGGTCTCCCGGGCGACAGTTCCCTCCGGTGAATCTCGTGCGGTCGGCGAGGAGCGCGGCATCACGGTTGCGGCTGCCGAAGAGATCGGGAGTGGTGCCGAACTCCTCGACGGCCGACACCGGGAACGCCTGTATCAACTGGTCGTCTCGCAGGTGGAACAGGCAGCTGTCCCCCAAGGCAGCCGCACGCCACCGCCAGGACGGTGCTGCTTCGCCGTCGTGGGCACCGCTCTCCGGGTCGACGCGCACCGTGAGCAGCGTCGCGTAGGCACCCTCCGCGAGCTTGGTGTGCTCGTACCACTTCAGTGGACGCCCTTCTGCCTGGCGAGCCAGTGTGTAGTCGGCCAGCCAGGGATCCCACCGGGCCACCACGGACGCTGCGAACTGCTCGAAGGCGGTTCCGCCCGCCAGCGCGTCCGGCAGCGCCATGGCGTGTTCGGCCGCGGCGCGGGACAGCAGCTTGGCCCAGTCCTTGGCCAGTGCGCTTTCCGTGGCTCCGTCGCAGACGCCGGCCGCGAATGGCTCCCGCAGCATGTGATCGTGCGGATGCCCGGGAAGCACGGCGACGGCGTCTTCGCATTCCGCTGCCGTGCTTCCTTTCTTGGGCGCCACCAGGTGCGTGATGTACACGCAGGAAGTGGAGGTCGTCACCGCAGTTCGGTTGCCCGGGTACCGATGTCGAGGAACTGAACGACCGTGGTGATGTCGGCGTTGTAGACGAAACCGCGAGTGGTCTCGCTGACCCGCTGCCCCTGCGAGGCCGCGTACGAGCGCATGTGACTCGGCAGCGGGCTGGACATGCCGAACAGGGTCCGGGCGTAGCTGTCCGGAAGGGTGTCCGCCGAGTCGGGGAACGCGGTTGGTGTGCCGCCGGCCGCGGACACATGCAGGTTGAACAGCAGTGCCGCTCCGTCCGCTGTGGCGTGGGAGGTGACGGCCTCGGCCGCGGCGGTGGGGTCGCCGTCGGTCGACTCGCCGTCCGTCAGGTTGATGACGATGGGCGGGAATCCGGCCGGGTACCGCTCGGTCCAGCCGGCGACGAGTCCCTCCGCGTACTGCAACGCACGGTTCATCGGGGTCCCGCCGTGAGCGACCGGATCCATCCACAGAGGGAAGTTGACGGCAGTCTCCACCAGTCCGCCGGCCCCGTCGGGAACCTTCTTGCTCCGCTCGTCGATGCGGGCCGGGTTGTCCGCCACCTCGCTCAGGGGGACAAGGTCCCGTCCTTCGAGCGGCCCCGCGAGCGCCGAGCCCACGGTGGCTCCGTAGCCGATGACCGCGACGTGGAAGTAGTCGCGTACGCCTTCTTCTTTCGCGCACTTGACGGAGAGTTCGGTGAGCAGTCGGTTGATGGCGTCGGCGACGACATCGGCCTTCTGCTGCGGTACTTCACCACCGATGGGATCGCTCATGGAGGTCGACTGGTCAACGAGGAAGATGATGCTCGTCGGGTTGGAGCGGCTGATCTCTGCCGTGTACGGCACGGTGAACTCCTGGCGGATTACGAAGAAACCGGTCGTCGGAGAAGCTCGTACGCATGCCGACGCAGCGGTTTCCGGCGTGCGGGCCGGGACACCGAGATCCCCCGGTCCGATGATAGGGCCTGGCTTCGGCTGTCGCAGTCGTATCGCGCTTCTCGCTCGTCCCTGTGCGTTCTTCAGCGCTGCCCGCCCCTCCCTGCACATTTCAGTTGTCGAGTCGGCCCACCACCCGTTCCGTCCGCCCGTCCCATACCTGCCAGGCAGGGATCCGCACGCCGTTGGGCAGCAGGCTCGTTCGGCCGAGCGCGAGTCTCAGGTGACGTGCGGCCTCTGCGCCGGTGGACGTACCAGGGTCGAGTCGAATCCGAACACTCTTCGAGCTGCGGCGGACGTCGAAGTCGTAGGGATAGCCGTCCACCGTGGCATTCCGGTCGATCAGGGCTCCAGGAATCTCGTCCGTCAGCAGGAACTGCAGCCGGTCGCCTACGTCTTCGGCGGAATGTTCCGGGTGAACCCAGAGCGAAGGGAGGCCGTCCTTGGCCTCTGCCGCGTCGAGGAGTGCGTGCGGCATGCCGGGCCGGACCGACCAGAACTCGCGGTCTCCGAACACGATGAGATGCGAACGGGCCCGTGTGATGGCCACGTTCCAGAGGTTGACTTCGCGAGAGAGCCAGTTGACCGCGCTCGGACGCATCCGGTCGGACGCGACAAGGGACAGCAGGATCACATCCTGCTGTCCTCCCTGGAAAGTATGTACTGTTCCGACCCTGACCCGTGGTTCGTCCTGCCAGCAGCCGGCGATCAGGTCCTTCTGAGCCCGGAAGGGAGTGACGACGCCTACGGTCGAACCGTGCGGAAGTCGCTTGAGCAGGCGCTCCACCGAGAGATGAACACGGTCTGCCTCATCCTGGTTCAGCCACGACCCGTTGTGACCCCTGCGCGCCGCCCCCTTCACGTCGAGCCACTGCACGGCGTCGACTCCATCGATGCGCCGCAGCGATCGGGGATCGGTGAGGACGGTCAGCCGGCCGCCGTAGCAGTGCCGGTTCGCGATGCCGACGATGTCCGGGTGGCAACGGAAGTGCTCGTCGAGCAGCAGCGTCTCCCCTGCCGCATGGGCAGCCGCATGGAAGGAGGAGTAGCGGCGGTGCTCGAGCCGGTGCTCGTCGAGCCAGCTCGCTCGCAGTCCTGCTCCCCGGTGCGCCTCCGCCTCCTGGCGCGGCTGCAGTGTGGTGATGTGCTGCAGCTGCATGGGGTCGCCGATCACCAGGGCACGCCGGGCACGGAAGAGCAGCGGCAGCACATCCGGTGCGGAGCACTGACTGGCTTCGTCCA
Source organism: Streptomyces sp. NPDC054757 (assembly GCF_053612185.1). Lineage (NCBI taxonomy): Bacteria > Bacillati > Actinomycetota > Actinomycetes > Kitasatosporales > Streptomycetaceae > Streptomyces > Streptomyces sp. NPDC054757. Next base: position 135,801 of record NZ_JBSHBW010000013.1, on the reverse strand, counting down.
CGATGACCAGGTCGAAGAGGGCGGCCCGGTCCCGGAACCGCCGGGCGGATCGCGCGGTGACTGCCCAGCCCGAGACCTGCGGCAGGATGCGGTCCAGGGTCGACCACTGCCTCGGTGATCGTGCCCGCACCGCCTCGATGCGCTCGTGGATGGCAGCGCGGGCGGTCATCGCCTGCTCCGCCACCGACGACCGCAGCAGTGCTGTCGCGGCCTCACGGACTCGCCGGTCGGCATCCTGAAGCGTGGCGTGAAGCTGTGCGTCGTCGGGCGCCGCTTCGGCTGCGGTACGCATCTGCCGCCAGTCGGCTTCCGCCTCGGCGAACATCAGCAGCTCGGCGAAGTTCTGACGGCCCGCGACCTGGACCGGCACAGAGCCGAGCCTGCGCACGCACCGGCCGCGCAGCCATCCCCCGATGATTCCGAGACGGGCGGCCGTACGGGCCCGACGCAGCCACCGTCCCAGGGAGATATCGTCACCCAGTGCGGCGGCAAGTGCCAAAAGGTCCTGGTGGTGCTTCTCCGCGTAAGCGGAACGCAGTCGGCCGAGATCGGCGAGGTCCCGCTCCCGGCGGGCGATCTCAGCGAGCCGGTGCCGCAGCGACTCCTGTGTCCGGAGATGGTTCCGCAGTTCGCCCCGGTACGTCTGGGAGGACTGCCGGGGCCGGACGCTGCGGGTCAGCTCCTCCAGGGTGCGCACCTCCTTGTCGATGACCGACTGCGCGCCTGTCCGCACGAGAAGTCCCGGGGCGAGTTCCTCGCATCGCTGCCAGACCTCGTCCACTGCCTTGTTGTTGGTGGAGGCCACGAGCACGGTCTGTCCGGCCGCCCTGGCGGTGGCGACCGTGTTGACGATGAGCTGGCTCTTGCCTGTGCCGGGTGGTCCGGTGGCGACCGTGAGCCTGCGGACCATGGCGGCCCGGATGACGGCTTCCTGTCCTTCGTTGAGTTCCAGTGGCGCGACGATCTGGACGTCCTGTTCGGCGCTCGGCTCCCTTTCGGCCTGTGCGGTGAACGCTCCGAGTGCCGTGTCCGGGAACTGCCCGATACTCCGCTGCAGCGTCTTGTAGTCCTTCATCAGCTGCGCTGTAGCCGCGCTGTCCGACCGGGCCGCGTAGACGACCGCCACGTTGCGGGCACCTTCGTGTGCCGCACGCAGCGAGCTGCCGTCGCCGAGGGCTCCGGGATCGAGGTGTTCGGTGTCGGACAGCCCGAGTTCCTGCAACAGGCTGCGCAGGTCGCGGATCATGTCCTCACGGAAACCCGGCCGCCAGTTGGGCTGGTAGGCGGCGAGCAGTTCCCCGCCTTCGTCCTTGCCCAGCCGGTTCAGGACGAGTTCGGGGTGGAGGACGATCGGTCCGGAAGGCGTGACGACGCTGCGCCCCTGTGGTCCGTGTTCGACTTCGATCCGGCGCATGGCGAGGGGTGCGCACACCTGTCGCGTGCCGTCGTACAGCACGGCGACGGGGTACCCGTACCAGAGATCGGAGCCGTCTTTCTGCGCCAGCTCTGCGAGGTCCACGACGCGTTGTGGCGCCTGCACACTGGATTCTGAGCCGGAGAGAAGGACTTCCTCCCCGGCCGGCCAGACCATTCGCGGCGGGTCGCTGCCCGCCAGCGGCAGCAGTTCGCCGGTGCGGTCCTCCACCTCCAGGCATTGCTGGTAATAGGCCAGCAGCCGGGCCCATTCGGCCTCGGTGAAGGCGGTGTCGTCGTGTGCGGCCTCGACGGGCTCGACCGGTGCCGGCGACTTGTCCCCCGCGGTGTCGGTCACCGCGGTGAGCCCGGCGGGCAGTGGCTTGAGTGCGGGGATCTGGCGGCCGGTGGCGGCACGGGCGAGGTAGATGTCGCCGGTCACGGACAGGGTGGACTGGGTCGGCGTCTGCCTACGGCCGTCCGGTGCCTTCTGCAGGTCCCGGCTGATGTGACGGAACAGGTCGTTCGCGGAGATCTGCCCGTCGCCGTCCAGGTCCGCTCGTCCCGAATGCAGGCCTTCGACGATCGCCCGGGTGAACTGCGAAGGCTGGTCGGCATCCGTGGTGAACGCCTTCTCCCAGTGCTGGGAGGCGGTGATGACGTGTACTCCTCCGGCCTCGACCACCGGCAGGGCGGTCGTCGCGGGTGCCCCCTTGCTGCGGAAGCCCTGCACCGCGCTGCCGCTGAAACAGCAGTCGAGCAGCAGCACCTTGCGGCGGGCCGCGCACTTCTCCAACTGGTCGATGACAAAAGCTGCTTCGAGGGCTGTCTGCCGCATGCGCCCGGCCTCGGTGTCCGTGGTGACGAAGTACAGCTGACCGTCCTCGCGGTCGTACGTCCCGTGGCCGCTGAGGTAGACCACCACCAGTTCATCGGGTTCCCGCACGCTCAGGAACTCCTCGATGGCCTGCTTGACCGCCGCTTTCGGCGAGTCCTCGACCCGGGAGCACTTTTCGTACCCTCCGACGGCCGGCATCTCCAGCACCTGGCCCAGGAAATAGATGTCCGCGCGCACCGAAGGCAGCGCGGGGTAGCTCACGTCCTGGTGGGTGGCGGTGCCCACGAGCAGGGCATGCTTTCGGCTCACCGCCCGGCTCCGGGACCGGCGCCCGAACTGCCGTTGCCACCAACGTCCCGCAGCTTCCTGATCTCACGCCCGGAGACGCCGCCCTGGAACTCCGTGACCGTGCCGTCCGGATGCAGGACGCGCACCATGCGGCTCTTACGGACGGCGACCCACGCCTTGATGGCGGTCCCGGCCAGCGTGAAGGATCCTCCCGTGAGAACGAGCACGACCTCCGGGGTCAGCAGCCCAGGACCCTTCGAACCCTCTCCGTCGTGTGCTGCCTCCGCTGGGGCGAAGCGCACCTCGGTGTCGTCCAACCGGCGCAGAACGTCGCGGAGTTCTCGCGCCTCCAGCTCCGCGTGACGCGGGTCCGCCCCGGACACCTGAATCCGTACGGACTCGATCTGGCCGGTCATACTCCCCCTTGGTTCCTCAACCCGCCCTCACACAGGGCGGGTTGTAGTGTCTTCTGACGCAATGTCACTCTATCGACTTTCTTGCACGCCAAGATGCGGAGCCCGGTTTCCCGCTCCGTGTCCGCTCGTCGGGAATCCGGAGAATCCGGTACAACGGCTCCCCCAGGTCGGCCCACCGCTCCAGCGCGTCCCGGTCGACCAGATGGATCCCGTAACGCGGGCCACTGGTTCTCGCGGCTGTCGTGAATCCTCCCGTGGTGACGATCACAGCGAATTCGGCATTGTGGTCGTGCCGGTAGGTTCCGTTGACCCGCTGTACGTCCTGGTCTCCGACCCTTCGATCCGGTCGCAGCCGCTTGCACTGCACGACCACCCGTCGTCGAGACCTGTCGACGACCATGACGTCTGCTCCCTTGTCCCCGGCTCGGCCGACGTGCTGCGCGGCCAGTCCGTCCCTACGCAGCAGGGAGCAGACGACCAGTTCGAACTCCGTGGGATCCAGGGAATCGAGATGTGCCAGCGAATAGCGCACGGGCCCTGCGTCGAGCGCCGAGCGGCCGGCCCGCGCCATCAAGGCCGATCGCCCCGGCTTCAGCGCCAGTCCGACAGCCACGGATGCCAACCCGAATCCGGTCCGGACCGGCCACTGCTGGGCCGCCTGCGACAGCCCGATGAGCACTGCCGTGCCCCCGAGCCCCCATGCCCACCAGGGAATCGCGGCCCACCCTCCTTGGCTACGGCTGCGCCGCATCAGCCGGCTGCCCCAAAGAGTGCCCACACTCCGAAAGCCAGACCGAACAGCGCGAGTCCGGCCAGGTCGGTGACCGTGACAAGGGTGAAGCCGTGATCCCTGCAACGGGCGAAGAGTCCTTTGCGCCTGCGGCGGCACGGCCTGTGGTAATGCGTCGGTCCACCGCAACGGGACACCAGCACACATCCACCTATGCCTAGTAAACCCACGACAAGCAGCACAGAATCCCCCCTGATCCCCAGCTCAACCTCTCATATGTATCGAAGAGTCGTGGGTTTCGACCAGTACGTCTTTGGACAAACCACAGAGCCCTCGTTCAGGTCACTGGCCCATGTCCCTCACCCACGCTGTCCCGCGCAACCTCCGCAATGCTCACCGCACACCCCGCCGGCTTCGGCGGGACGCCTGTCCCGCCGCTCGCCTCGGCTCCCGGCCGGCCCGACAGTCGGGCCGGCACCCCCTCCAGTCCTCTGGCCTGCCGTTGTATCGCCGCTGTCACTTCTGGACCACCTGATGTCAGTGTCACCGTCTAGGATTTCTTCCAGAGAATTCAGCCGGGCTGTCTGGGTCGCACCAGCAGGAATGCGACCGGCACACACGCGCATGAGCTGACACGGGGCAGGAGCCACATGGAGGATGGCCGGTGGACGACGGTCACCGAGTCCGAGTTCGAGCACGAGCGCCGCGGTCTTGAGGCGATCCGCAGGCTCCTGCCGAACGAGGAGCCTTGGCGTGCCTGGTCGAACTTCACCTTCACGGCGAACAGCGGGCACGTCCGCGAGATCGATCTCATGGTCACCGCGCCAGCCGGTGTGTTCCTGGTCGAGCTCAAGGACTGGCACGGGTCGGTGAGCGGCGGCGGGAACAGCTGGGTGCAGACGACACCCGGCGGTACCCAGCGTCGGCACGGCAATCCGCTGCACCTGACCAATCAGAAGGCCAAGGAGCTGGCGGGCCTGATCGGGAACGTCGTGGGGCGTGGCCCCGGGCGCCCGAGGATCTGGGTGGGTGAGGCGGTCTGCTTCACCGACGACAAGTTTCGGGTGAACCTGGCGGGCGCCGACCTGAATGGCGTCTTCAAGATCAGGCAACTGGTCGAGATGCTCGCCGTTCCCCCGGAGGATGCCCGGGGGCAGGTGACCGCCGGGGTCTCCCGCCAGGTCGGCGCGGCCCTCAAGCAGCTAGGTATCGCGTCCGTCCGCCGTCAGCACGAGGTCGGGTCGTATCTCCTGGAGACGAAGTCGTTCGACTCCGGTCCGACCTGGGCCGACTACCTGGGGAGTCACACCCAGTTGCACGATCTGGCGCGGGTGCGGGTCTTCCTCAGCGAGCGGGGTGCTTCGGACACCGAGCGCGCCTCAGTGGAGAAGGCCGCCGCTCGTGAGGCCACGGTGCTCAGCCGGTTCCGGCACCCGGGCGTCGTCCAGCTGAAGAGCTACCTGCCGTCGGGACATCCCGCAGGCCCGACGATCCTCTTCGACTACCACCCGGAGACCCTCAGGCTCGACGACTACCTGGTGGAGCACGGAGAGCGCCTCGGCCTGCCCGGCCGTCTCGCACTGGTCCGCCAGCTCGCCGAGACGCTCCGCTCCGCGCACTCCAACCGGCTCCATCACCGCACGCTGTCGGCGCACGCGGTGCACGTGATCCCGCGCAACCGCGGTCCGCGCGGGCGCGAACTGGGCGAGGAGCAGCGCTGGCTGAGCCCCCGGCTGCAGATCGCGGACTGGCAGATCGCCTCCGGGCACAGCGCCAGCCAGGGCAAGCCGCTGACGCTGGCCACCTCGCATGTGTCCGGTCTGCACGTCTCCCAGCAGGCCGACCCGTATCTGGCCCCCGAGCTGCGGATCCCCAGGGCGGACCCGGTCCGGCTCGATGTGTACGGGCTCGGCGTTCTCACGTATCTCCTGGTCACCGGGCAGGCGCCGGGTGCGACCCAGAGCGAGGTCCTGTCCCGCCTGGAGGCGGGTGAGACGCTCGCCCCGAGCGCGCTGGTGGACGGCCTCAACCCCGACATCGACGATCTGGTGGAGGCATCCACCGCGTACGAGCCGAACCGTCGCCTCTCCACGATCGACGACTTCCTGGAGATGCTGGAATTCGTCGAGGAGGCGTTCACACAGCAGGCTGTGTCTCTCGACGACGCCGCGAGTGGGGAGCCGGCTGCCGATGCTCCTCCGGCCCCACAGGCCGGCGGAGAGCGGACCGAGCCGGAGAAGGACCCACTGGAAGCCATGGCCGGTGACGTGTTCGCCGGACGCTGGGAGATCGTGCGCCGTCTCGGTACCGGCTCGACGTCGCGCGCGTTCCTGGTCCGTGACCTGGCCGGTGAGCCCCGGCGCAGCGGCAGCCTGCCGGTCGCGGTGCTCAAGGTCGCGCTCAGCGAGGCCAAGCACGTGGTGCTCGACCGCGAGGCCGATGTCCTGGGCCGGATCCACCGGGATTCCAGCATCATCGCGCTGTACGAGCGGGAGCCGCTGACCCTCGCGGGCCGCAGGGTGCTCGCCCTGGAGTACGTGGGTGACAACCGCGCACTGGACACGGAGAGCACGGGCAAGGCCGCACGCAGACGCGAGGACACCGTCGCCCGTCAGCTGCGGGACTACGGCCGCCTCCGCATGGACCAGCTGGAGACGTACGGAAAATACCTGTTCGGCGCGGTGGAGCACTTGGAGGCGGAGGGAATCTGGCACAGGGACCTGAAGCCGGACAACATCGCGATCCGGATCCGTCCCAATGGCACCCGTCAGCTTGTGATGATCGACTTCTCGCTCGCCGGTTATCCCGCGAAGGAGATCGAGGCGGGCACCGAGGGCTATCTCGACCCGTTCGTCGGGATCATCACGCGCGGTTCGTACGACGGCCACGCCGAGCGGTACGCGCTGGCTGTCACTCTGCACGAGATGGCTTCCCGCGAGCTGCCCCGCTGGGGAGACGGCTCGGTCACGCCCCGGCAGACCGGTCCGAAGGAGTGGCCGTACCCACAGCTGGCCTCCGACGCCTTCGACGATCCGGTGCGGGACGGCCTGGTGGCCTTCTTCCGCAAGGCTCTGGCCCGGGACGTGAAGAACCGCTTCCCCGATCTGAAGCCGATGGAGCGCGCCTGGAATGCGATCTTCCTTGACGCCCAGCGGACGACAGCGCCGAGCTCCGGGCACGGCAGCAAGGTGGTGGCGGTAGAAAGCGCTGCGCCGCAGATCGGCCAGGGCGACGACGACACCTCGGCCGAGGAGATCCGTGACGAACAGGCGGAGCGGGCGGACCGTTCCACGCCGCTGTCGGTGGCGGGCCTGACCCTCGCGGCACAGTCCCAGCTGTTCGACCTGGGCCTGAACACCGTGGGGGACGTCCTCGACTACTCGGTGCGGAAGTTCCTGACCGCCCCGGGCATGGGCGCACGGACCCGCACGGAGATCCAGAACCGGCAGAAGCAGTGGAACCTGCGACTCGGCAAGACACCGGCGCCGATGAGCAAGGAGGCGCTCAAGGCCGCCCGCGAGGAGGTCACCGAGCTGGAGCAGGCGGTCGCCGAAGCGGTCGCGGTGGTCGGCGGCGACACCGGCCCGGAGGTGCTGCGCGGGCTGAGTCTGGACGCCCTTGCGTCTCGCTTGGTGCCGCGTCCGTCGGGCGGCAACGCCCGTTCCAACGTCAAGGAGCGCGAGGCCGTACGGTTGCTGCTCCGGCTTCCCGATGAGAACGGTGACCTGCCCGAGGGGCTGCCCTGGGTCCGGCAGACGGACGTCGCCAAAGCCCTTGGCCTCACGGTGGGCCGCATCCCGCAGATCGTGAAGAAATCGCGCGAGCGCTGGTACAACGATCCCGCGCTGAAGCTGCTGAGCGACGAACTGATCGACCTGGTCGCCGAGCGCGGCCGGGTCGTGCCGGTGCTCGAACTCGCCGATGCGCTGCTCGCCCAGCGGGGCAGCAAGGTGGCGAAGCGACGCGACCGGCGTGCGCTGGCGCTGTCGCTGCTGCGTGCGGTGGTGGAGCGGGAGCAGTTCCGGGAGCAGTACGAGGAGACGCCTCCGCGGTTCCGCTACTTCCACGCCCGGCTGCCCAAGGGCGCCGACCCGGTGCTCGGACTGATCGTCATCGATGTCCGCGACGGAGAGGACAGTGACGACGGGGCGGACACCCCGACCCTGCCGGCCCTCCAGGAGTACGCGCTGAAGCTGGGCACGCAGGCGGACGAGCTGGCGGGCCTGGAGTCCCTGCCGACGGCGAGCACGGTCCTCACCAAGCTGGCCGCGGTCCGGCAGCCGCCGGGGGCACTCGGCTGGGACGAGCGGCGGACGGCCGAGATCGCGGTCGCGGCTTCCCCCGGGGCCGCGCTCACGCCCCGCCTGGAGATCTATCCACGCGACCTGGACCTCGTCCGTGCACTGCGGATCACCCAGGCCGGCGTGGTCGCCGTGCAGCCGGGTGTCGAGGAGGAGCGCCAGCCGGGGCTCACCGTCGACGCTCTGCACAAGCGGGTCGCGACCCGCTTCCCCGACTTGGGCGAGGATCCCCTCGTCCCGCGCGAACTGCCGGTCGGCAGCGCGCTGGTGCGGTTGCTGAAGGAGGCCGGTTTCGAGCTGAAGCTGGCGACCCGCTACGACAAGACCCTGCGCCTCGTCCCGGACCGGCCCGCCGGGGAGTTCACCAGCGGTCTGACGTCCGCGAGTTGGGGTGTCGCGGCCTCGGCCGGGCGGCGGTCCGCGCCGACGCAGTACGACGCGGATGCGGCGGTCGCCGCGGCGGTGAAGGCCGAGCAGCGGCTCGTGCACTCGGCGGGGCAGGACGGGTTCCGGGTCCTGACCGTGCCGCACCGGGGTGCGGAGGCGACGGTACGGCGGCTGGCCGGCGAGCCGTACGGGGTGGGCGTCGTATCGCTGACCGGGCTGTTCCTTGCCGAGCTGCGTGGCGTGATCGCCGAGGCGGCCAAGCCGACCTGGGAGACCATCCTCAAGGCGGACGCCGCCGAAACGGGCACGCGGCCCCATCAGCAGTTGCGGGTCCGTACGGACAAGGCGTGGGGGCGGGTCGAGCCACTGCTTCGCGAGCGTCTGGCGCAGGGCAGCGGTCCGCTGCTCCTCACCGACACGGCGGCACTCGCCCGGTACGACGCGTTCGACCTCCTGGGCCGCCTCGCCGAGGAGTCGCGGCAGGGCGGCAGCCCGCTGTGGCTGCTCGTCGCCCAGTCCGACCCGGCGCGTGCGCCGAGGCTGGCCGGGCAGAGCGTTCCGTACCAGGCCGGGTTCGACGAGTGGATCGTCGTGCCGGACGCGTGGGTCGCGCGGAAGCATCTGGCACCGGACGCTGTCTGACGCCGGACGCACGGACGCGGTTCGTCGCTTCTCTCTCCTCTTCTTTCCTCCTTCTCGTCTCGCCTTTCAGCCACAATTTCGGGAGCAGTCCGTGATCGACCGCAAGAGCCTCCTCAACGACCTGCAGAAGCAGGTCAAGGCGGCAGAGACCGACCTGGACGCGCAGGTCAAGGCCGTTCCCGAGGTAGGAGCACGGCTGCGCGGCGAGTACGACCAGGCGAAGAAGCTGGGGCGTACGGCGGCGACCTGGAACTCCTGGCTCGGAGAGCGGGTCACGCAGGTCGCGGTGGCGTGGGTGCTCGGCACGGTCTTCGTCCGGTTCAGCGAGGACAACCGGCTGATCGCGCAGCCGTACATCACGGCGCCGGACGTGGCGGGGCGCGAGGTCGCCCAGGCCCGGTACGAGGAGTACATGGCGAAGGACGCCGACCCGACGTATCGCGGGTGGCTGGAGACGGCGTTCGCGGAGCTGGGGGCGGGGCAGGCGGGGCGGCTGCTGTTCGACCGGGACCACAATCCGCTGTACCAGATTCCGCTGTCTCACGACGGGGCGGGAGCGCTGCTGGCGTTCTGGCGGGAGCAGAAGTCGGTGGAGGCGGGGACAGAGCCGGAGGACGGCTCAGGCAGCACGTCGGTGCTGGTGCACGACTTCACGGACCCGCTGATCGAGGACGGGACGGAGGGCTGGGACACCCGGTTCCTGGGCGACCTGTACCAGGACCTGAGCGAGGCGGCGCGGAAGACGTACGCGCTGCTCCAGACCCCGGAATTCGTCGAGGAGTTCATCCTCGACCGGACGATGACGCCTGCGGTACGGGAGTTCGGCTTCGAAGAGCTGAAGATGATCGACCCGACCTGCGGGTCGGGGCACTTTGTGCTGGGCGCGTTCCGGAGGCTCGTGCGGCTGTGGGCCGAGGAGCGGCCGGAGGTCGGGGCGTACGAGCGAGTGCGGGCGGCGCTGGAGTCGGTGCACGGGGTGGACCTGAACCCGTTCGCGGTGGCGGTGGCGCGATTCCGGCTGCTCGTTGCGGCGATGGCGGCGAGCGGGTTGCGGACGTTCGGGGCGGCGCGGGAGTACGAGTGGCCGATCCAGCTGGCGGTGGGCGACTCGCTGATCAAGGACCGGCAGTTGGAGCTTCAGCTGGGCCTTGGGGAGGAGGGTGCGGCTGGTGACCCGCTGGCCGAGTTCTCGTACGCGACGGAGGACGTGCACGAGTACCCGGGGATTCTGCAGCAGGGGCGGTATCACGTGGTGGTGGGGAATCCGCCGTACATCACGGTCAAGGACAAACAGCTGAACCAGCTGTATAGGGAGCTGTACGACGCGTGTGCGGGAACGTACGCGCTGTCGGTGCCGTTCGCTCAGAGATTCTTCGAGCTCGCCAAGCGGGGCGGGGGCGATGAGGCCGGGTACGGCATGGTCGGCCAGATCACGGCGAACTCCTTCATGAAGCGGGAGTTCGGTACGAAGCTCATCGAGGAGTTCTTCGCGCACAAGGTCGAACTGACGGAGGTCATCGACACGTCGGGGGCGTACATTCCGGGGCACGGGACGCCGACGGTCATCCTGGTAGGTCGCTCCAGGGAGGGCTCGAAGCGTCAGCCCTCGATCCGGACCGTGCGGAGCGTACAGGGAGAGCCATCAGCACCGGACAGCCCGGAAGAGGGGCTCGTGTGGCGGGCAATCGAGGAGCAGATCGATCGGCCGGGAAGTGTCGGGCAGTGGGTTTCGGCGGACGACCTGGAGAGAGGTCAGTATTTCGCGAAGCAGCCGTGGATCCTGGCTGACGGCGGCCTGGAACTCAACGAAACCATCGCGGCTTCGGCACGTGATCGCTTGCGGAGCACTCTGTCTCGCCCGATCGGATTCGCTAGCTTCCCCGGTCAGGATGACGCGTTCATCAGCACAACCGACGCTCTGCAACGTAAGGGCATTTCCGATTCCGTAGCACGTGAACTGGTCATCGGTGAAGTAATCAGAGACTGGGCCGAAAACTGCGTCGAGTCCGCCATCACTCCCTACACCGCAGATTTGAAGCCAGCCACTTGGGATGAGCATAGCCCCTGGGGCCGTGCTCTGTGGCCGCTCCGCACACAGCTGAAGTCGACCAAAGACTTCGACGGAAAGTCACATGCCGACACAGGGAAAGCGTGGTGGGCTTGGTATCGATGGGTCCCTGAGCGCTATGCGACGCCCTTGTCACTCACATTCGCATTCGTGGCGACACACAACCATTTCGTGCTGGATCGAGGCGGGAAGGTATTCAAGCAGTCCGCGCCGGTGATCAAGCTGCGGGAAGGGGCGACGGAGGAAGAACATGTACGACTGCTCGGACTCCTCAATAGTTCCACGGCTGGTTTCTGGCTACGTCAGGTAAGTCACGACAAGGGCCGTCCAGGCGCAGATACCGCTGGCGCGGATGAACCGTGGGAGCACCGGTTCGAGTTCACAGGGACGAAGCTCGAAGAGTTCCCCCTTCCTTCGGAGTACCCGACAGCCCTCGCTAGAGAGCTGGACAACCTGGCCCGACAGCTCACCGCTACGTCTGCCTCCGCACTCGTTTCTGAGGCCGTCCCTACCGCCTCGTCTCTCCGCGAGGCCGAGGCTCAGTTCCGTTCCATTCGCGGACGCATGATCACGCTCCAGGAAGAACTCGACTGGCAGGTGTATCGCCTGTACGGACTCCTGGACGAAGACCTGACAGCCGATCCATCAACGCTTCCCGAAACGGCGCCTGCGGAGCGAGCCTTTGCCATCGCGCTCGCTCGCAAGTTGAAGCGTGGCGAGGTCAACACTTCGTGGTTCCGTCACCACAATCACCAGTACACTCCAGTCACCGAGATTCCCGTCCACTGGCCCGCCGACTACCGAACACTCGTCAAGAAGCGCATTGAAGCCATTGAGTCCAATCGTGCCATCGGCATGGTTGAGCGCCAAGAGTACAAGCGGCGCTGGGCAAGCGAGGGCTGGGACTCGATGCGTCAGAAGGCACTACGTGCCTGGCTACTCGAACGGGTCGAGAACCGCTCGAATTGGTTTGACGAGCAGGACAACCCGACTATCTCTACCCTCGCGCGGCTCGCCGAGAGCCTGTCGACCGACGAAAACTTCACCGCCGTGGCCGAGCTGTATGCGCCACGACAAGATCTCACTAAGACAGTGCGTGAGCTGCTAACCGAGGAACATGTGCCATTCGTCGCCGCTCTGCGTTACAAGCCCGCTGGGCTGAAAAAGCGCTTGGACTGGGAGCACGTGTGGGAGTTGCAGCGTGAGGAGGACGCCGCACCAGACGAGCAGGCAAAAAGGAAAGTCCGCGAGCGCACTCCCGTGCCTCCGAAATACACCTCCGCTCCCCCCGACTTCCTGAGGCCGAGCTACTGGAAAGCCCGGGGCAAGCTCGACGTGCCCAAGGAGCGGTTCGTCTCGTACGGCACGGTGAACGCGCAGTCGCCCGAGCTGTACGGGTGGGCCGGCTGGGACCACCTGGAGCAGGCGCTCGCCCTCGCCTCGTATATCCAGACCGCCGGTCTCGGCAGCGAGGAGATCGTGCCGTTCCTGGCCGGGCTGCTTGAGCTCCAGCCCTGGCTGGACCAGTGGTACGGCGAGTACGACGCCGAGTTCGGCGCGTCCCCCGCCGCCGAAATTCTCGCCTTCCGGCAGCAGAAGCAGGGCGAACTCGGCCTGACCGACGACACGTTGCATGCCTGGCGCCCCGCCCCCGCCACCCGCGCGAAGAAGGCCGCCGCCCCGAAGAAGAAGGCGGCGGCCTCCGCAGAGTCCGACTGAGCAGCGCGTCTGTGAGGCGGCTGATCCGCCGCCTCACAGACGGCAGTCAGGAACCCGACACGTGCGCGGTGAAAGCCGCCCAGGCACCGGGGGCCACGGCGAACGAGTCGCGGCCGAGATCCTTGGAGTCCCGCACATGGACCGCTTCGGCGTCCAGCGCAACCTCGATGCAGTTGTCGCCACCGCTGCCGCTGTAGCTGCTCTTGACCCAGTCAAGTTCGGTGCTCATAGCGCTCCTTGAATCTGCTTCAGCAGGCCGACTGTGGCCTCGTGGCTCAGCGCCTGTGAACGCATCTTGCCATAGCGCTGAAGCATGGCACTGACCACTTTCGGGTCGGCCATGAGAGTGCTGCCGTCGTGACCTTCGACGTACCCGAACCAGCTGTTGGACGAGGTCTCGGCGAGGTACATCTGGCCGTCGATGCCCGAGTGGTCATGCTGTTTGAGTGCCATGACGAGGATTTCCACGTTGCGTCGACGGCCTTGCGTCAGCAGGTTGTCAATGAGGGCAGAAGTCACCTGAGGCCCTCCCAACTGGCGCTCCAAGACAGCTTGCTCGACAAGGAACGAGAACGAGGTGTTGGGCCGCGCGGCCAAGAGCTCCTGTCGTTCAAGGCGTGCAGCAACCTGCTGCTCGAACTGCTGCTCCGACAAGGGCGGCAGCCGTCGATCGAAGACTGCCCGGATGTATCCCTCGGTCTGCAACAACCCCGGAATCCCCCGGCACTCATACGCGTACAGCGTGATCGCCTCTTCCTCGATCCCCGCCCACTGCAGGAACCAGGACGCCAGCCCGGCCTTCCTGCGCAGGCTCTTCGCCGCTGCCGCGAGGACCTTCCCCGCGACCGGCCCAGCGCCTCCTCCGCCCTCCCGGGCAGCGCCTCCGGAGGGAACCGCTTACCCTGCTCGATCTTCGCGACGTATGCCGCCGAATACCGCACCCGGGCCGCGAACTCCTCCTGCGTGAACCCTCCTGCCTCCCGCAGCGCCTTCAAAACGGCCCCGAACGTCTTGAGACTGTCCGACAGTTCGGGTTCACCACACGCCGCCGTACCGCTGCCGTCCTGGTCCGCCGTCATCGCCGCCCCGCTTTCCGTGCCCTGCGCCTTGCGCCCCGTACGTCGCGTCGGCCAATCTGCCCAGGGTCACGGATAGTAACCAACCCAGTCCAGAGCGTGAACAAGTACAGATGGATCTGTATGGGTGCCGTTCCTGTCGGCACGACGGGCGCCGCCGGAAGGCTGGGCCCATGACGACATCGCAGGTTGAACCACCCCTGGCCGTCCAAGAGTCCACGCACGCCTTCCCCGCCACCCGCCTCGGTGCGAGCCTCGCCCGCCGGGCCGCCGTGGCCCGGCTCGTTGACTGGGGAGTTCCGCCCGGCAGCGCGCTCTGCGACACCGTCGCGCTCCTCGTCGCCGAGCTCGCGGCCAACGTCGCCCGCCACGGCCGCGTACCGGGACCGAACTTCGAGCTACGCCTCCTCCACCAGCACGCGCACCCGACCGCGGTCGTACGCGTGGAGGTCTCCGACACCCACCCGCGACGCCCCGACCCCACCACGGTCACCATGGCCGACGCGGACGCCGACGGCGGCCGAGGGCTCGCCCTGGTAGCGACGGTCGCCGACGCCTGGGGCGTCGATGACCGCACCGGCCCCGGCAAGACCGTATGGGCACAGACCGGGCTGATCGGCCATCCAGACCCCAGCGGGCCGGACCACCCCTGACGCCGGCATCGCTCACCGACACCCGGCGGGAACCGGACTGCTCAGAGCAGCACGCACTTGCCCTCAAGGACGCCCGCCGGCTCCGGCGCCGGCAGAATCCGCACACCCGTGGCGCCCTGATCCAGAGCGTCCCCGTAGGCACGGAGGTGCCGTGGGCCGGAGGCGACCACGACCGCCTCCGGATGGCGCACCGCGACGACGACCGCAAGCGCGTCCACCGCGTCGGGGCGCTTCTCGTCCGGCAGGCCGCCAAGCGCGAGCAGCTACCCGGCCCGCGTGGCGTCACCGGTCGCATCTCCGCCCTGGCACACGCCGCACGATGGTGTTCGGCACTCCGGGTGCCGAACATCACGCACTGCGGAATCAGCCTGGTCAGCGGCGTCCACCTCCCGGACCGCCACGCCTGCGCGAGGACGAGGAGCGGGATCACCGGCGGGCGGCCCGGGCCGAGCAGCGCACGGTGCAGGAGGCGGGCCGGGCAGTCCTGCTGGTCGAAGGCGCTGAGCATTCCCGCGCCGTAGACGGACACAGGAAGATTCACTCGGCGTGATCCTCCGGCGCGGCGAATGCCTGGGTGATGCCGGCCCGCGTAACCCACCGTGTTATGCGGCTGTCGGGAATCGCATGGGCCGCTGTCAGTACCACCCTCTACGATTAATCGGGCAGCTCAGTTCCTGATCGAGCTGAAGGACCGGCCGGGCGAGGAGCATCACAGACACATGGCGTTCATGAGCAGGAACACCCCCCGTCCCGAGGACCGCCCCCTCCTGCGCGAGCTGATCCGCATCCCGGAGCGCGTGTCGACGTCCGACTTCGTACTGAAGCTCGGTGAGGCTGTCACGCCTGAGGGCGCCGAGGCCGCCCTGCGGGACTACGTCGTCACCGACCGCCTGCGCGGCAACTTCGACGAGGCACTGGACCTGATCAAATCGGCGCTCGACAGCCACTCCTCCAAGGCTGCCTACCTGCATGGCTCGTTCGGTTCCGGTAAGTCGCACTTCATGGCCGTGCTCTACGCCCTCCTCTCCGGCCACCAGGCCGCCCGTGCCAAGGACGACCTGGACCCCGTCCGCAACAACCACCCCTGGCTGGACGCGGACGACCGCAAGTTCCTCCTCGTCCCGTACCACATGCTCGGCGCCAAGTCCCTTGAGCAGCGCATTCTCGGCAAGTACGTGGAGCACGTACGCAAGGTGCACCCCGGCTGCGATCTGCCGCAGGTCTATCTGACCGACGGCCTCTTCGAGGACTTCGCGGCTCATCGCCGTGGCAGCGGCGACGACCGTGTGATCGCTCAGCTCGCCGAGGCCGACAGCGGTGAGGGCGACGAGTGGGGCGAGGCGTTCGCCTGGACCACCGAACTGCTCGACCGGGCCGTCGCCGCGCAGGAGGAGCACGAGAACACCAAGGGTTTCGACCTGGACAACCCGACCACCCCGCAGGAGCTGCGCGCCCGGCTCGTCCAGGACCTGACCAAGACCCTCTTCCCGTCCTTCGCCCGCAACGCCTCGGAGAACGCCGACGGTTTCGTCTCCCTGGACAAGGGCCTCGGCATCATCGCCGCACACGCCAAATCCCTCGGCTACGACGGCCTCGTCCTCTTCATGGACGAGCTGATCCTGTGGCTGGCCACCCTCATCCACGACCAGAAGGCGCTCGGCCGCGAGGCGGGCAAGGTCACCAACTTCGTGGAGGGGGCCGACGAGCGCCGCGCCATCCCCGTCGTCTCGTTCATCGCCCGCCAGCGTGACCTGCGCGAGCTGGTCGGCGAGGAGATGTCCGGCGCCGCCGAGGCCGCCGTACAGGACACGCTGAAGCTCAACGGCGGCCGGTACGACTCGATCGTCCTGGAGGACCGCAACCTGCCGACGATCGCGCAGGCCCGTCTGCTGCACCCCGTGGACGACGAGGCCGAGGCGAAGGTCGCGGCGGCCTTCGACGAGGCCAAGAAGCTCGGCCCGGACGTCTGGCAGACCCTGCTCGGCCACAAGGACTCCACCACCGGCGCGGACGAGGACGCCTTCCGGCGCACCTACCCCTTCCCGCCGGCGTTCATGGACACCCTGGTGCACATCTCCGGGGCGTTGCAGCGCTCCCGCACCGGCCTGAAGCTGATGAGCCAGCTCCTGGTCGACCACCGGGACGACTGGCGGCTCGGCCAGCTCGTACCGCTCGGCGATCTGTACCCGGCGATCGTCGGCGGCGGCGACAAGGCGTTCAGCGGTGAGACAAGCGTCCACTTCGAGGCGGCGGACAAGCTGTACCGCGAGAAGCTGCGCCCATACCTGCTGAAGACCAACCAGGTCACCGAAGACGACGTGGAGACGTACAAGCGCCGTCCGGAGACGACCAACGATCCGCAGTTGAAGGCCCGTTGCCGGGACTTCACCGGTGACAGCCGACTGATCCAGACGCTGCTCCTCTCCGCGCTCGCGCCGAGCGTCCCCGCCCTGTCCGACCTGACCCTGGCCCGGCTCAACGCGCTCAACCACGGATCCATCACCACTCGGATCGCCGGAACCGAGATCGGCCGCCTGGAGCAGAAGGCGAAGGAATGGGCGGCGACCTTCCCCGAGATCAAGGTCGCCGGCACCGGCCCCGGTGCGGTCGTCCGCCTCGAACTGACCGGTGTCGACCTCGACGCAGTGCTCGCCAACGCTCAGGTGCACAACAACCTGGGCAACCGCCGGAGCAAGATGCGCGCCCTGCTCAAGGAGGCGCTCGGCGTCACCGACGGGACCGGCGGGTTCGACCCGTACGACATACTCGACCTGGTGTGGAAGGGCACCGAGCGGCAGGTCGAGGTGGTCTTCGGGAACGTCGCCGACGTCGACTCGCTGTCGGATGCGGCGCTGCGGCCCAACCAGGAGGACGCCTGGCGGCTCGTCGTCGACTTCCCTTACGACGAGGGCGAGTTCGGGCCGATGGACGACCTCCAGCGGCTGCGTACGCTGCGGGAGAAGACGGGCGGCGACTCTCGGACCCTGGCCTGGCTGCCCACTCATTTCACCGACGCCACCCGCGGCGACTTCGAACGTCTCGTCGTCATCGACAAGGCACTGTCCGACGAGGCCCGCTTCGACTCCGAGTTCGCACGCAGTCTCAACGCCGACGACAAGGCGCGTGCCAAGGGCATGCTGCAGTCGCAGCGGGAAGTCCTCACCGAGCGGGTCCTGGGCGCGCTGAAGCAGGCGTACGGACTCGCACAGAAGCAGGAAGGCGTCGTCGACCTCGGCTTCGGCAACCACCTTGAGGCCCAGCAGCAGGTGGCGGACCTGCAGCTGCCGATCGGCGCGCAGATGGACGACGCCGCACGCCAGCTGTCCGGGAAGCTGCTCGCCCACCAGTTCCCCGCCCACCCCGAGCTGGATCCGGAAGGCACCGGGAAGCCGCTGCGGGCCGCCGAGATCAAGACCGTCTTCGAGTACGTGCGCAAGGCCGCCGAGGACCGTGACGGGCAGGTGGAGGTCGAGTCCAAGGACCGCAAGGTCATGGCGCGGATCGCGGGCGGCCTCAAGCTCGGTGTGATGCAGGAGGCGTACTACCGGCAGTCCAACGGCTGGCTCGACCACTTCAACGCGCAGGCCCGCCGGGACGGAGTGGCCGAGCCGACCCTGGTCAGGCTCGCCGACTGGACCGACCGGCCCGACCCGCGCGGCCTGCCCGAGCCGCTGCGCCGGCTGCTCGCCGCCGCGTACGCGGAAATGTCCGACCGCGTGTGGGTGCGCGGCGGAGTCGCGGTCGAACCCGCACCGCTGCCGAGCGACCTGAAGCGTGACTACGCGCTGCGGGAGCAGCCGCTGCCCACCGAGACGGACTGGGCGGAGGCTCGCAAGCGGTACGAGACGGTGTTCGGTACGCCCGCACCGCAGTTGCGGCGTGGGCGGATCGTGAACCAGTTCGCCGGGCAGATCCGCAAGGCTGCGAACGCGTTCGCCACCGATGCGGGGCGACTCGTCACGGAGCTGGAGAAACACCGGCGGTTCCTGCACCTGGACGATTCTTCGCCCCGCCTTGTGCTCGCCCGGCGGGCTCAGGAGCTGGTGGACGCGGTGCGCGCGGAGAACCTCGGTGCCAAGGCCGTGGTGGACCGGCTGGCCGCATTCGACCTCGGCGGGTTCACCGCGCACCGGTACAGCATGTCGCTGACCAGTGCCGGGACCGTGTCCGATGCGCTGCAGAACACCAGCTGGGGTGAACAGCTGGAGCTGGCCGACACCCTCGGCCGGGACGGTGCGGCGATCCTGGAGCGGGTGCGCGACGCCGCGGCCGGCGACCCCGGCGACTACCCCGACCTGCCGGCCGTCCTGAAGAAGGGCAGCCGGGAGGTGATGGCGCTGCTGCGGTCCCGGCAGAGTCCGCCGCCGGCCCCGCAGCAGCCCACCGACCCGGCACCCAGCTCCGACACGGTGCCCCTGGACGGCGGCTCCGCCCATCCGCAGGTGCTGCCGACGCCGCCGCCCGCGCCTCGCGATCCGGCCCTCCCGGTGGCCCGCTCCGGTGGCGGACGGACGACGGCTGCCCGGGCTGCTGCAGAGCTACAGGCCGAGATCGCGGCACTCGCCGCAGCACACCCCGATGCCGCCGTCGAGGTCACCTGGAAGGTCGTCGACTGATGTCCGGCACGATCACCATCACGCCCGCCGCCGGGCCGGGGCCCTCGGTCGCGGGTCCCTCCCGCCTCTCGGTGAGCACGGTCCGCCAGTTCGTCGCCGCGCGCAGCAAGCTCTGCGACGGCGCGGTCCGCGTCATGCTGCTGCGGGCCGCTCCACAGTGGGACGGGGCTGCCGAGCAGCCGACGATGGGCGCGGCGCAGGTGCGGGTGACTGTCGCACCGTCCGTCCTCGCGGTGCACGAGCAGATCCTGGGCCACCTTCAGGCGCAGGTCCCGCCCGAGCCGCGCGTCCTCGTCGTCCTCACCGACCGGGAGGACACCGAGCTCGACCCCGGTCTGCTCGCCCGCGTCTACGGTCGCCGCATCAGGTCCGTCGACAACTGGGAGGTCGTGCAG
Source organism: Streptomyces sp. NPDC054757 (assembly GCF_053612185.1). Taxonomy (NCBI): domain Bacteria; kingdom Bacillati; phylum Actinomycetota; class Actinomycetes; order Kitasatosporales; family Streptomycetaceae; genus Streptomyces; species Streptomyces sp. NPDC054757. The sequence goes on along the minus strand of NZ_JBSHBW010000013.1, from coordinate 116,259 downwards.
GAGGCGTTCGGCGCGAGCGGCCTCGACACGCGTCTGCGCGGCGAGACCTGGGCGGCCGAGGCGCTCCTGGACGCGGCGGGCACCCGGGGCTGGCGCTCGATCGGCAGGGGTGTGCTCTCCCGCGACGAGGCCCTCACCCGGCTGACCCGGCGGCGTCTGCGCCTCGACGACAGCAGCGGGGACACACCGGCGGAACGCGTCCTGCCGGGAGAGGCAGACCGGGTCGACCCCGTCGCCCTGTTCCGGTGGACCCTCACCCCTGGTGGCCCGGACCTCCTGCGCGCGCTGCGCGGACCGGAGAAAGCCGGCCTCGCCCGCTTCCTCGCCGCACCCGAGCAGGGCGGCTCCACAGGCAAGGTGATCACCGCCCTGGTCGAGGCCGAGCACGGCCCCGACGCGGCTGCGTACGCGGTGGTCTGCGCCGCCCTGTGGGGACATGCGGAGGCAGACCACAACCTGTACCGCGCGCGCGGCCGGGCCGAACGATGGCTCGGCGAGCAGCCGCCGGCCCAGGGCGACGAACTCGACCGGCTCCTGGCCTCCTTCGCCCGCAGCGGTGAGACGTACGTACGCGATCTCATCGACCGAGGCGAGCACCGTCTCTCCGACCCGGTCCTGATCCGGGCCGCACAGCTGGTCGCCCAGTTCGGGGCGCAGGCAGCCGCCACCTCCAGTCCGCTCCTGCCCGCCGGGCTCGACGCCCGGTTCGCCGCGGCCGGTCACGCGCTGACCGACGGCTCCACAGAGGCGGTCACGGACTCAGTCACCGCGCTCCGCGCGCACGCTCTTGCCGCCGGCGACAGCGAGACCCGGGCCCGGATCGAGCGGGTCCGGATGGCCGTGCGGCTGCAACGGTGGCTGGCCGGAAACCCGTCGGACTGGATCGAGTCAGTGACCGACGGGACGGAACGCCAGATCCGCGAACTCGGCTGGTCCGACCGCGCCCTGGAGCACCTGGAGGCGGGCGGCGACCCCGACCCCGTACTCGCCGCCGCATACAGCCGGATCGGCGACCAGGTGCAGCGGACCCGCCGCACGCTCGACCACGCCTTCAGCGAACGGCTCGCGGTGTGGACGGCGGACGGTAGCTCCCCCGGTTCCCTGCTCACCGTCGAGTCCCTCCTGACGCGGGTCGTCGCGCCGGTCGTCGCCGAGCCGGGGCGCCGGGTCCTGCTACTGCTCCTGGACGGGATGAGCGCGGCCATAGCGGCCGAGCTGGGGCAGGAACTGCACGAGCAGTGGGCCGAGTTCGACCCGCTTCCCGGGGCTCACGGCACACCGGTGCGGCGTGCCGTGGCCGCAGCGTTGCCCACCCTCACCGCTGTCTCGCGCACCTCTCTCTTCGCCGGGACCCTGATGAGGGGCGACCAGAACGACGAGAAGCGGCTCTTCCCTCAGCACTCCTGCTGGCAGGGTGCCCCGGCGGCCGTCTTCCACAAGGACGACCTGCGCGGCCCCGACACCGGCTCGCCCTTCTCAGCCGCCCTCGGCGAGGCCCTGGCCGACGAACGCATGCATGTCGCCGTCGTCCTCAACACCGTCGACGACCGACTTGCCAAGGAGCAGAAGCTCGGGGACGGTGCCTGGCAGGCCAAGGAGGTCGGTGGTCTCGAACCGCTGTTGCGGGCCGCGCGTGCGAATGGCATGACTGTGCTCCTGACCTCCGACCACGGCCATGTCATCGAACGGCGGGGCAGCAAGCTCGACGCGCCGGCAGGCACCATCGGTTCGGCTCGTCACCGCGACCCCGGCGGCCCGGTCGCACCCTCCGAGATCGCACTGGCCGGGCCGCGAGTGGTCTGGCCGGAGCCCGGCTCGCGCATCGTCGCTCTGCGCGACCACGAGGCCCGGTACACCGCCCTCAAGGCGGGCTACCACGGCGGCGCCACCCTTGCCGAATTCACCATCCCGCTGCTCGCCCTGCTACCCTTCGGCGCCGAACCACCGGAAGGATGGCGGGAGTTGGGCGATCCGGCTCCGTCGTGGTGGTCGGACGAGACGGGCATCGAGACGGGATCCGGCGCCGAGGCCGGCACATCGTCCGGCACCGCTGCTCCCGTCCCCGTCGGCACGCCGTCGCGTCCGGGTGCCAAGCAGTCCAAGAAGGCCGCCCCGTCCGTGGCAGAGGGCGTCATCGGTCTCTTCGGCGAGGAGGAGCTCGCCCCTCTCACGTCGCAGAAGCTCGCCGAGCCCACACCGGAGACCGAAGCCCCCTCCACGCAAGCCCAGTCGCCTGCCGTCGCGCTTGTGGAACGTCTCGTCGCCACCGAGCTGTACGCGGCGCAGTTGGACCTGCTCGCCCGGAAGCCGCGGGAGCCGTCCGTCCTGCCCAAGGCGCTGGTCGCCCTCGTCGAAGCGGGCACCCTGTCCATGACCGCCCTGGCCGAACGCACGGGCCAGCCCGCCGGCCGCGCCCCCGGCTTCGCCGCGACCCTGGCGCAGCTCCTCAACCACGACGGCGCCCAGATCCTGGAGATCCTCCCCGACAACCGCACCCTGCGCCTGCACCGGGCCCAGTTGATGGAACAGTTCGGACTGCGCACCCCGTGAGCAGGACGAACCGGATCCCTCCGCCGGCATTCCTGCGGCCCGGCGATCTCCCTGATGGGAGACTGTCCGGGTGAACTCGTCTCGATCCTCAACCCCTCGTGTCAGTGCACCGGTCGGTGCCGTACGCCGCCGCGCCGTCGTGGACGCATTGCGGCGCGGCGCCGTCCCCGAGAGCGGCCTCGACCTGCTCGCCACCGGCCTGGGCCGCTTCGAGCAGGCGGTCGACGAGGAACTGGACACCGTCGCCGCCGGCGGCTCGGTGTTCAAGGCAGTGCGCGGTGAGTACGGCTCCGGCAAGACCTTCTTCACCCGATGGCTCGGCGAGCGCGCCAAGCGGCGCACCTTCGCTGTGGCCGAGGTACAGGTGTCGGAGACCGAGACCCCGCTGCACAAGCTGGAGACGGTCTACCGGCGGCTCACCGAACGCCTGACCACCGCGAGTTTCCCGCCCAGCGCCCTGCGGCCCATCGCCGATGCTTGGTTCTACGCCCTTGAGGAGGACGCGCTCACCGACGGCGCGGCCGAGAGCGAACTGCCGCAGGCCGTGGACCGGCTGCTCACCGCCCGCCTGGCCGAAGTGTCCCGCCAGGCACCCGCCTTCGCCACCGCGCTGCGCGGGTACAAGCAGTCCCTGGACTCCGGCGACGAGACGACCGCCGCCGCAGTGATGGCCTGGCTCGGCGGCCAGCCGCACGTCGCAGCTGCCGCACGTCGCAGCGCCGGAATCCGCGGGGACCTCGACCACTTCGGCGCCTTCGGCTTCCTGCAAGGCCTGCTGACCATACTCAAGGACGCAGGGCACGCCGGGCTCGTCCTCGTCCTGGACGAAGTGGAGACGCTGCAACGGGTCCGCTCCGACGCCCGCGACAAGGCCCTCAACGCCCTGCGCCAGCTCATCGACGAGGTTCATTCCGGTCGCTTCCCCGGCCTCTACCTCGTCATCACCGGCACTCCCGCCTTCTACGACGGACAGCAGGGTGTCCAGCGTCTCGCCCCGCTCGCCCAGCGCCTGGCCACCGACTTCACCACCGCCCCGCGCTTCGACAATCCGCGTGCCGTACAGATCCGGCTTCCCGGATTCACGGAGGAGTCCCTGACCGGTCTGGGCGCCACCATCCGCGACCTGTACGCGGACGGCGTCTCCTCTCCCCACTCCGCCGAGCGGATCAAGCGGCTAGCCGACGACGTGTACCTTGCGGACCTGGCAAGGGCCGTGGGCGGAGCGCTGGGAGGGAAAGTCGGAGTGGCACCGCGCCTGTACCTGAAGAAGCTGGTCGGGGACGTACTCGACAGGATCGATCAGTTCGACGACTTCGATCCGCGTACGCACTACAAACTGACCCTCGGCAGCGGCGATCTCACTGCCACCGAACGCAATCTCGCCGCGCCCCCGGCGGCCGCGTCGGCCGATGATCTCGATCTCGACCTCTGATCTGTCGCCTTTCCCTCCCGTTCACGGAAGACCAAGCGCAGGGAGCCACCCACGTGCTGGACCAGACGCCCGGCCTCGACCCGCTCGAACGCCTCGATCCGGTCGTCCTGCACCACATCGTCAATACTCTCGGATGGCCTGATCTACGCCCCCTGCAGAAGGCCGCCGTAGAACCACTGATGGACGGCGAGGACGCGATCCTGCTCGCGCCGACCGCGGGCGGGAAGACGGAAGCCGCCACCTTCCCCGTCCTGTCCGCCATGCGGGAGCAGCACTGGACGGGCACCTCCGTCCTCTACCTGGCCCCGCTCAAAGCCCTCCTCAACAACCTCATCCACCGCGTCGACACCTACGCCCAGTGGCTCGGTCGCCGCGCCGCGCTCTGGCACGGCGACACGCAGGAGTCCGCACGCCGCCGTATCCGCACCGAGTCGCCCGACTTCCTGCTCACCACACCCGAGTCGCTCGAAGCGATGCTGATGAGTGTCAAGACCGATCACGCGCACATGCTCGGCCGGGTCCGGGCCGTCATCATCGACGAGGTGCACGCTTTCGCGGGTGACGACCGGGGCTGGCACCTACTTGCCGTGCTCGAACGGCTGGAGCAGCTGGCCGGTCACCGGATCCAGCGGATCGGCCTCTCCGCCACCGTCGGCAACCCGGACGCACTCCTCACATGGCTGCAGGGGGCGCGCCCCGCCGAACGCCCGGGACGGGTCGTCGCGCCCGGCATCACTCTGCCGGACACGGCTGGGGACACCCCGCCGCCGAGACCCGCGGGAGACGTCGAACTCGACTACGTCGGTTCGCTCGCCAATGCCGCCAAGGTCATCTCCGCCCTGCATCGCGGCGAGAAGCGTCTGGTCTTCTGCGACTCCCGCAAGCAGGTCGAGGAACTCGGTGCGGCGCTCCGGGCCCGCGACGTCACCGTGTTTCTCTCGCACGCCTCACTCTCCACCGATGAACGGGCCCGCTCCGAGCAGGCGTTCGCCGAGGCGCGCGACTGCGTCATCGTGTCTACCTCCACCCTGGAGCTCGGCATCGACGTCGGCGACCTCGACCGAGTCATCCAGATCGACTCCCCCGGCGCCGTCGCCTCGTTCCTGCAAAGGATCGGCCGCACCGGCCGTCGCGCCGGCACCTCACGCAACTGTCTCTTCCTCACAACCAGGCCGGAGTCGTTGCTGCAGGCCGCCGGGTTGCTCACGCTCTGGGCCCGGGGCTGGGTCGAGCCCGTAACCCCGCCACCGTCGCCCCGTCACCTCGTCGCTCAGCAGCTGCTCGCGCTCACCCTGCAGGAGCACCGCATCGGCAACCGGCTCTGGCCGGACCAGTGGAACGGCCTCGCGCCCTTCGACCGGTCGGCCGCCCCGCTCCTGAAGCACCTGGTCGACGAGGGCTTTCTGGACAGCGACAACGACATGCTCTTCATCGGCCCCGAGGCCGAGAAGCACTTCGGCCGCCGGCACTTCATGGAACTCACCGCTTCCTTCACCGCGCCGCCCGAATTCACCGTCCTCGCCGGGCGCACCGAGATCGGCACCACCGACCCCGCCGTGCTCACCGAGGAACGCCCCGGCCCGCGCCGCCTCCTGCTTGCCGGGCGCAGCTGGCAGGTTACGTTCATCGACTGGGCCCGTCGCCGTGCCTTCGTCGAACCTGTCGAGGACGGCGGTGTGGCCAAATGGCAGGGCAGTGAGGCCCGCGGCCTCTCATTCGCCATGACCCGTGCCATGCGCAACGTCCTTCTTGGCACCGACCCCGATGTCCGGCTCACCCGCCGCGCCGCCGCTGCCCTCACCGAGCTGCGCACCGATCGTGCCCCTCACGAGGTCCACCCGGCCGGCACTCTCGTCATTCGCGACGCCGATGCCACGCGCTGGTGGACCTGGGCCGGCTACCGCGCCAATGCGACCCTTGCCGCCTCCCTCGGCAACCTCGCCGATCCCGTCCAGCGGCCGTCCGACACCCACCTCCGCCTGCGCCAGGACCTCGCCCCCGCTGACTGGAAATCCGCCCGCGCCGAACTCGCCGACTCCCTCACGCTGCCCACCGTCGACCCGCGCGCCGTCCGCGGCCTGAAGTTCTCGGCTGCCCTCCCGCCACGCGTGGCCACGGCCACACTGGCCGAACGTCTCGCGGACTTCGACGGGGCACTGACCACGGCGCGAGAGCCGGTACGGCTCGAATGGGGGATGTGAACTTCGTTTCCGTACGTTCGGCTCCTGGCGGCGTGAGCTCCGCTTCCGCCCCAGGGCTCTTCGCCTCTCCCCCGGGCATCTCTGCCACCTCTGCCACGCCCGCCGCGCCTGGGCCGGTGAGGCCCACGAGAACTCCTCCTGCGCAAAGCCCAACCTGACTGCATCCTCGGCGACAGCCACCAGATGTGCTGCGGTCTGTGAGATCCGTTCCGCTGGGGCCCGTTCGAGCATGGAGGTCAGCAGCTCCTCCCAGGGGGGACGGCAGCAGGCCGTCGAATGCGCCGCAGTCGTCGTATGCGGACTGAAGCGCGGGCAGCGCCTCCTCGCCAAGTCTGCGACCTCTGGCACCGAGCCCGCCCCGTATGCGCACGGGCGCATAGACCGCGTCATGGCCGAGGATCCGCCGTACACAGGGACAGACGCCCATTAAATGCCGCCCGTGCCCAGGGACGACCCCACCTGCAAGCCCGTAAGAACGAGCGTCAGGACGTCTCTCAGTGCGTCATTTGAGCGTCAAAAATGTGCACGTAACGCACATGGCGCACGGCCGGTAAAGCCGCAGTTCAGACGTCCTTTACAGCTGGCTCAAGAATCGCCACGCACTCCACATGATGGGTCATCGGAAACAGATCGAAAGCCCGCAGCACCCGCACCCGGTACCCCCCCTCCGCGAAGTAGGCCAAGTCCCGGGCCAGCGCAGCCGGATCGCACGCGACGTACGCGATACGGCGGGCGCCCAGCGAAGTCAGGTGTGTGACGGTCTGCTTGCCCGCGCCCGCTCGGGGCGGGTCCAGGACGATCAGGTCGGTCTCCGTGATGCCCGTGCGGGGCAGGGCCGCCTCGACCTTGCCGTGTTCGATGCGGACCCTCGGCAGTTCCCTGAGGTTGTGCCGGGCGTCCTCGCAGGCGCGCTTGGAGGACTCGATGCCGAGCACCGCGCCCTGCTCACCGACGCGTTCGGCGATGGCGCCCGCGAACAGCCCTACGCCGCAGTAGAGATCGAGCGCCGAGTCGCCCTTGCGGGGCATCAGGCCCTGCATCACGGCCTTCAGCAGGGTGTCGGCCGCCTGCGGGTGGATCTGCCAGAAGCCGCCCATGCCGACGCGGTACGTGCGTCCGTCGGCCCGTTCGCGGACGAAGGGGCGGCCGTGGACACGGTGCACTCCCCCGTCGTGCTCCTCGACGCGCAGGACGGAGACCGGCTTGTCCAGTTCGACCAGCGGCAGACGGCCGCCCGGCCTCGGGGTGAGGACGACCTGGCGGTCGCTGGAGCCGGTGGCCGCGATGGCCTCGACCGAGGCCAGCTGCGGCCACTCGCGCTTCTCGATGCCCAGCTCCGTGACGCCCGGCGCCGCGATCATGCAGTGGTCGATCGGCTCGACCTCGTGCGAGCGGTGCTTGCGCAGGCCCGCCCTGCCCTGCTCGTCCACCGTGTACTGGACCCGGGTGCGCCACGCGGGCACCTCGCCCGCCGGGAGCTTGTCGCCGGCCGCCGGCATCACGGTGCCGTCCCAGCCGGCTTCCTCCGGAGTGAGACCCGCCAGCCGCTGGAGCTGCTCGGCGATCACTTCGCCCTTGAGCCTGCGCTGCGCGCCCGGCTTGGCGTGTTGCCAGTCACAGCCGCCGCACCGGCCGGGGCCCGAGAAGGGGCACGGGGCCTCGACCCGGTCCTTGGACGCCTCGATGATCCGCACGGCGTCGGCCCGCAGGAAGCGCGAGCTCTCCTCGCCGTCGGTCACCCGGGCGACGACCTTCTCGCCGGGCAGCGTGTGCCGTACGAAGAGGACCCGGCCCTCCGCGTTGCGGGCGATGCAGTGGCCGCCGTGCGCGACGGGGCCGACCTCGACCTCGTACTCCTCCCCGACCAGCGATGCCGTGGGTTCTGTCTGCATGGCGGGGGGACTCCAGAAGATCAAAGGGGAAGAGCCGGACAGGGAACTGCCGGATGCCGGACAGGGGACCCGCCGGACAACGACCCACCAGTCTACGTGGGTGCTGCCCGGCCGTTCACCAGCCGGGCCAGGGCGGCCCTCACCGGCCGGACGGACCAGGCGCCGCGTTCACCGGCCGGGACCAGGCCCCGCGCTCACCGACCGGAGGGGCCGGACCCGCGCTCACCGACCGGACGGGCCGGACCCGCGCTCGCCGGACGGATCACACCCCTCCAGACGAAGCCCCGCGCTCACCGGCCGGGCGGGCCGCCGCTCACGGCCCCCGACGGCCTTCGCTTCAGCCCTTGCCCTTCCCGCCCTTCGTACCCTTCTCGCCCTTGGCGGCGCCCTTCCCGGCACCCGATCCCTTCCCGGCGCCCGATCCCTTGCCGGACACCGCGACCGGCTCCGCGGGACGCCTGGTCACCGGGCCGCGGCGCACCGCGCCCGGCGCATTCCAGTCGGCCCGCTTCCTCGCGCGCTTCTTCGCCAGCTCCGAGGACTCCAGCTGGTACGGGACCGAGGTCACCATGACGCCGGGAGTGAAGAGCAGCCGGCCCTTCAGGCGCAGGGCGCTCTGGTTGTGCAGGACGTGCTCGTACCAGTGCCCCACCACGTACTCGGGGATGTAGATGGAGACGACGTCCCGCGGGCTCTCGCGGCGCAGGCCCCGTACGTACTCGATGATCGGCCGGGTGATCTCCCGGTACGGGGAGTCCAGGATCTTCAGCGGCACATTGATGCCGCGCCGCTCCCAGTCGTCCCTGAGCGCCTTGGTCTCGGCCGGGTCGACGCCGATGGAGAGCGCCTCCAGATGGTCGGAGCGCATCAGCTTCGCGTAGCCCAGCGCGCGCAGCGTCGGCTTGTGGACCTTGGAGACCAGCACGATCGAGTGGACGCGCGAGGGGCGCAGGCTCTCGTCGGACGGTTCGTCCGGTGCCGCGATCTCCTCGGCCACCCGGTCGTAGTGCTTGCGGATCGCGGTCATGGTCCCGAAGAAGATCACCATGCCGAGCAGGGCGACCCAGGCGCCGTGGGTGAACTTGGTGGCCAGGACGACGACCAGCACCAGACCGGTGAAGAAGGCGCCGAAGGTGTTGATGGCGCGCGAGCGGATCATGTGACGGCGCTTGTTCGGGTCCTTCTCGGTCGCCAGATGGCGGTTCCAGTGCCGGACCATGCCGGTCTGGCTGAGGGTGAAGGAGACGAACACACCGACGATGTACAGCTGGATCAGCCGGGTCGAGTCGGCGCCGTAGATGACCACGAGCAGCACGGCGGCGCCGGCCAGCAGCACGATGCCGTTGGAGAAGGCCAGCCGGTCGCCCCGGGTGTGCAGCTGGCGCGGCAGATAGCGGTCCTGGGCGAGGATCGAGCCGAGCAGCGGGAAGCCGTTGTACGCGGTGTTGGCGGCCAGGAAGAGGACCAGTGCGGTCGCCGCGGCGAGGACCACGAAGAAGAAGGTGCCATTGCCGAAGACGGCGGCGGCCACCTGTGAGATCACCGGGTCCTGGTTGTAGCCGGACCCCAGCGGGACGCCGTGGTTGAGCAGATCGGTGCCGGGGTTGGATGCCATCCGCACCTTGGTGGCCATGGCGAGCCCGATGATCCCGCAGAACATGGTGACGGCCAGGACGCCCATCAGCGCCAGCGTGGACGCGGCGTTCTTGCTCTTCGGCTTGCGGAAGGCCGGTACGCCGTTGCTGATCGCCTCGACGCCGGTGAGCGCCGCACAGCCGGACGAGAAGGCCCTCAGCAGCAGGAAGACCATGGCGAAGCCGCCGAGGCCGCCCCGCTCGGCGTGGATCGTGAAGCCCGCGGTCGGGGCCTTCATGGTGTCGCCGAGTACGAGTCCCCTGAAGGCGCCCCACACGATCATGATGAAGACGCCCGCGACGAAGACGTACGTCGGAATGGCGAAGAGCTTTCCCGACTCCTTCACACCGCGGAGGTTCATCAGGGTCAGCAGAATGATCGTGCCGACGGCGCAGAGCACCTTGTGTTCGACGACGAAGGGGATCGCCGAGCCGAGGTTCTCGACGCCGGACGCGATCGACACGGCGACGGTGAGCACGTAGTCGACGAGCAGGGCGCTGGCCACGGTGAGGCCGGCCTTCGGCCCCAGGTTGGTGGTGGCGACCTCGTAGTCACCGCCGCCGCTGGGGTAGGCGTGCACGTTCTGCCGGTAGGACGCCACCACGGTGAACATCAGCACCACGACGGCAACCGCGATCCACGGGCTGAAGTGGTAGGCCGACACACCCGCGACGGAGAGGACGAGCAGCACTTCTCCCGGGGCGTACGCCACCGAGGACAGGGGGTCGGAGGCGAAGACGGGAAGCGCGATGCGTTTGGGGAGAAGGGTCTCACCCAGCTTGTCGCTGCGCAGCGCCCGGCCGATCAGGATGCGTTTGGGCACGTCGGTCAGTTTGGACACGGTGAGGATCGTAAGCGTTCGATATAGGGGGCGCGCACCCCCCACCCCCTCATCACCACAGTGTCAACACGACGGAATATCCGGCTCCCCCGCGGCGGCCCCCGTACGGGGCTCCCCACCCGCACCGTGCGTGTGTAGCTTGGCCGCTTGTCTGAGAGTCTTTATTCCTTGGCCGGGGCCATTTTCCGGTGGAACAGTTATGACCGAAAATTTACGGACGTGTGGAAGGACGGTCGTGCACATCGTCATCATGGGCTGCGGGCGAGTGGGAGCCGCTCTCGCGCAGACCCTGGAACAGCAGGGGCACACGGTCGCAGTCATCGACCAGGACCCCACGGCCTTCCGCCGTCTGGGCGCCGGGTTCGGCGGTCGCCGGGTCACCGGAGTCGGTTTCGACCAGGACACCCTCCGTGAGGCGGGTGTCGAGGAGGCCGGTGCGTTCGCCGCGGTGAGCAGCGGGGACAACTCGAACATCATCGCGGCGCGGGTCGCCCGCGAGATGTTCGGGATCGAGAACGTCGCCGCCCGCATCTACGACCCCCGCCGTGCCGAGGTCTACCAGCGTCTGGGCATCCCCACCGTGGCGACGGTCCGCTGGACCGCCGACCAGATGCTGCGGCGGCTGCTGCCGTCCGGCGCCGAACCCCTGTGGCGCGATCCGAGCGGCGGTGTGCAGCTCGCGGAGGTGCACACGTCGCCCGCCTGGATCGGCCGGAAGATCAGCCAGCTCCAGGAGGAGACAGGCGTGCGCGTCGCGTTTCTCACACGTCTGGGCGAGGCGACGCTGCCCACCTCCCGGACGGTGCTCCAGGAGGGCGATCTGGTGCACGTCATGATGCACACGGCCGAGGTCGAGAAGGTCGAGGCGGCCTTCGCCCGGGGCCCCGAGGAGGGCGGTCACTGATGCGTGTCGCTATTGCCGGGGCCGGCGCGGTGGGGCGTTCCATCGCGGGCGAGCTGCTGGAGAACGGCCACGAGGTCCTGCTGGTCGACAAGGCGCCCACCGCCATCTCGGTGGAGCGGGTGCCGCTGGCCGAGTGGCTGCTCGCGGACGCCTGCGAGATCACCTCACTGGACGAGGCCGCGCTGCAGCGGTGCAACGTGGTGATCGCCGCGACCGGTGACGACAAGGTCAATCTGGTGGTCTCGCTGCTCGCCAAGACGGAGTACGGGGTGCCGCGGGTCGTGGCCCGGGTGAACAACCCCAAGAACGAGTGGCTGTTCAACGAGTCCTGGGGCGTCGATGTCGCGGTCTCCACACCGCGGCTGATGTCGGCGCTGGTCGAGGAGGCCGTGAGCGTCGGCGATCTCGTACGGCTGCTGCGCTTCAGCCACGGCGACGCCAACCTGGTCGAGCTGACGCTGCCGCCGGAGTCCGCGCTGGCCGGCACCCAGGTCCACGAGGTGGCGTGGCCCGAGGACACCTCGCTGGTCACCATCATCCGCGGAACCCGGGTCCTGACGCCGAGCCCGGAGGAGACGCTGGAGGCGGGCGACGAGCTGCTGTTCGTGGCCGCGCAGGCGCGCGAGGAGCAGCTGGAGGACCTGCTTTCGGTACGCCGGGAGGGCGCGGCCGGTTAGCCGCTTCCGGCCCCGGATCCGTACCGGAGCGAGAACCGCCGTACCGGGGTCGTCCCGGTACGGCGGTTCTCGCTGTGCGCAGTGTGCCGGCTGCGCGGCCGGGTGAGGTGGACGGGCTGTTACGCCTCGCCGCGCTGCGCCTCCGCGGCGGCCGCCTTGCGTGCCTTCTCGGCCTTCTCCTCGGCCTCCATCTCGGCGAACACGTCGATGGGCGGCGGGGCCTTCGCCAGGAAGACCCAGGTGAGGTAGACCGCGAGCAGGAACGGCGGGATCTTCAGCGCGATCAGCACCCAGCCGAACTGCGTGGTGTCGGCCCACCAGTACAGCGGGAAGAGCACCGCGCACTTGGCGAGGAGGATCAGCCCCCAGGCCCAGCTCGACTTGGTGTACGCCGATTTGCGGCCGGGGTTGCGGGTGCGCCAGGAGAGGTTCTCCTTGAAGACCGGTCCGAGGATCACCCCGATCAGCGGGAAGCCCGCCGCCGCCGTCACGATGTAGGCGAGAGCGAGCCCCAGCGTGTACAGCATGCCCGGCAGATAGAAGTCCTTGGCGTTGCCGGTCATCATCGCGAAGACCACGCCGAAGGCGACACCGAAGACACCGCTGAAGGCGTGCTTGACGGTGTCCCTGCGGACCAGCCGCACCACGACGAGCACCAGGGAGACCGCCACGGCGGCGATCGCCGAGGTCTTGAGGTCCTTGTTGACCGTGAAGATCGTCACGAACAGCAGGCCCGGGAGCACGGTCTCCACCATGCCCCGCACCCCGCCGAAGGCTTCGAAGAGAGCGGCCTCCGTGACGGCTCTGTCGGCGGTGTCCTGGTCGGTTGTGGTCGGCTTGTCGAGAGACGTCACCGGCTACTCCTGTCCGAGCGGTCGCAGTTCGTATTTGGGGTTGAACAGCACCCGCCGGCCGTGGCTCATGGAGATCCGGCCGGAGGCGATCAGCTTGCGGCCCGGTTCTATGCCCACGATCGAGCGCCGGCCGAGCCACACCACGTCCAGCGGTGCCGTGCCGTCGAACAGCTCGGCCTCCAGGGCGGGCACACCGGCCCGGGGACGCAGGGTGACCGTGCGCAAGGTACCAGTCACCTTGACGATCTGGCGGTCGGTGCATTCGGAGATCCTGGTGCACCCGGTGGCCTGCGCGTCCTCCTGCAGCTCCGCGGAGTGCAGATCCTCCTGCGAGGTCGACAGCCGGTCGATCATCCGGCGGAAGCGGCCGGTCGGCTTAACACTCATAGGTGAAGGGTACCGGGGCGCCGGTATCCGCCGCCCGCTGTGCCCCGGCCCTTTCCGGGCGCCCGTCAGTGCTCGAAGCGGTATCCCATCCCGGGCTCGGTGACGAAGTGCCGGGGGTGCGAGGGGTCGGCCTCCAGTTTGCGGCGCAGCTGGGCCATGTAGACGCGCAGATAGTTGGTCTCGGTGCCGTACGAGGGACCCCAGACCTCCTGGAGCAGCTGCTTCTGGCTGACCAGCCGGCCGGTGTTCCGTACGAGCACCTCCAGGAGGTGCCACTCGGTCGGTGTCAGCCGTACGTCACGGCCCGCGCGCTGCACCTTCTTGGCCGCCAGGTCGACCGTGAACTCGGCGGTCTCCACCAGGGAGACGTCCTCGCCCCCCGCACCGGAATCGGGTCCGACGGGCTCGGCCCTGCGGACCGCGGCGCGCAGCCGGGCCAGCAGTTCGTCCATGCCGAAGGGCTTGGTGACGTAGTCGTCGGCGCCCGCGTCCAGCGCCTCGACCTTCTCGTCCGACGTGTGGCGCGCGGAGAGCACCAGGACCGGCACCCGGGTCCAGCCGCGCAGGCCCCTGATGACCTCCACGCCGTCCATGTCGGGCAGCCCGAGGTCCAGGAGGACCACGTCGGGGTGGCGGGCGGCGGCCAGCCGGAGCGCGGTGGCCCCGTCCGGGGCGGCGTCCACCTCGTACTTGCGCGCCTTCAGGTTGATCACAAGGGCGCGTACGATCTGCGGATCGTCCTCGACCACGAGCACCCGGGTCATAGCTGGATCTGCCTCTCTGCCGATGGGGCGGCCGGTGGGGTGGCCGGTGGGGCGGGCCGCGCGGCCGCGGTGGATCCGGACGGTGGCGCGGCTCCGCTTGATCCGGACGACAACGCGGCTCCGGTGGATCCGGACGGCGCGGTGGTATCCGCACCCGCCGGTCCCGTGACCGCTCTCAGCGTGAGGACCATGGTCATCCCGCCGCCCGGGGTGTCCTCGGCGCCCAGCGTGCCGCCCATCGCCTCGGCGAAGCCGCGGGCGACCGCGAGTCCGAGCCCGACGCCCACGCCCCGCGGGGCGTCGCCGAGGCGCTGGAAGGGCTCGAAGATGCGCTCCTTGGCCTCGTCGGGGACGCCCGGACCCCGGTCGGCCACGCGCAGCTCCACCCGGTCGCCCAGCGCGCTGGCGGCCACGGTGACGGGCACATCGCCCGGGTTGTACTTGACGGCGTTCTCGACGATGTTGGCGACGGCGCGCTCAAGGAGTCCGGGGTCGACGGCCACCATGGGCAGCGTCTCCGGGATGTCCAGCTCGGCGCTGCCCTCGGGAACGCCGCCCAGCGCCATCGGGACGACCTCGTCCAGGTCGATCTCGCGGATCAGCGGGGTGACGGTGCCGGTCTGGAGCCTGGAGACGTCCAGGAGGTTGCCGACGAGGTGGTCGAGGCGGTCCGCGCCGTCCTCGATACCCGCGAGCAGCTCCGCCTCGTCCTCGTCCGACCAGGAGACGTCGTCGGAGCGCAGTGAGCTGACGGCCGCCTTGATGGCCGCGAGCGGGGTCCGCAGATCGTGGCTGACGGCGGCGAGGAGCGCCGTACGGATGCGGTTGCCCTCGGCCAGCCTGCGGGCCTCCTCGGCCTCGTCGACGAGGCGCCGGCGGTCCAGTACGACAGCGGCCTGGGCAGCGAACGCGCCGAGCACCCTGCGGTCCTCGGCGGGCAGCACCCGGCCGGTGAGCGCCATGGCCATATGGTCGCCGATCGGCATGTCCACGTCCGCGCCCTCGGGGCGGTCGAGCGGCCGGGGCCCGACGCTGCCCACACAGACCCAGGGATCGACGTCGCTCTTCCGTTCGAGGAGTGCCACGGACTCCATGGCGAACGTCTCCCTCACCCGTTCGAGCAGGGCGTCCAGCGAGGTCTCGCCGCGCAGCACGCTGCCGGCCAGGAAGGAGAGGATCTCGGACTCGGCGCGGAGTCTGGCAGCCTGATGCGTGCGGCGGGCGGCCTGGTCCACCACCGACGCCACCGCCACGGCGACCGAGAAGAAGATCACGATGGCGACGATGTTCTTCGAGTTCGAGATCGTCAGCAGATGCAGCGGCGGCGCGAAGTAGTAGTTCAGCAGCAGCGAGCCGAAGGCCGCGGACGCGAGCGCGGGCAGCAGTCCGCCGAGCAGCGCGGCGGCGACCGTCAGCGACAGGAACAGCAGCATGTCGTTGGCGAGGCCCAGCTCGGCGTCGACGTTGGTCAGCAGCACGGTGAGAACGGCGGGCCCGACCACCCCGGCCAGCCAGCCCCAGATGATCCGTACGTGCCCCAGCCGCGCCCCGCGCGCGACCGGCAGCCCCCGGCCCTTGGCGACCTCCTCGTGGGTGACGATGTGGACGTCCAGGTCGGGCCCGGAATCCCGCGCCACGGTCTGGCCGACACCCGGGCCGAAGACGTACTGCCAGGTCTTTCGGCGGCTGGAGCCGAGCACGATCTGGGTGGCGTTGACCCCGCGGGCGAACTCCAGCAGCGCGGAGGGGATGTCCTCCCCTATGACGTGGTGGAAGGTGCCGCCCAGATCCTCGACCAGGGTCCGCTGGAAGGCCAGCTCCTTGGGGGACGCCGAGGTCAGGCCGTCGCTCCGGGCGATGTAGACGGCGAGGATCTCGCTGCCCGACCCCTTGGCGGCCATCCTGGCCGCGCGGCGGATGAGTGTACGCCCCTCGGGGCCGCCGGTGAGTCCCACCACGATGCGCTCGCGGGCCTGCCAGGTGGAGCGGATGTTGTGCTCGCCGCGGTACTGCTGGAGGTACTCGTCCACCCGGTCGGCCACCCAGAGCAGCGCGAGTTCACGCAGGGCGGTGAGGTTGCCGGGGCGGAAGTAGTTGGAGAGGGCCGCGTCGACCTTGTCGGGTTGGTAGATGTTGCCGTGCGCCATCCGGCGGCGCAGCGACTGGGGCGACATGTCGACCAGTTCGAGCTGGTCGGCCCGGCGGACCACTTCGTCGGGGACGGTCTCGCGCTGGGCGACACCCGTGATCGACTCGACGACGTCGCCGAGTGACTCCAGATGCTGGATGTTGACGGCCGAGACGACGTCGATGCCGGCCTTGAGCAGCTCCTCCACGTCCTGCCAGCGCTTGGCGTTGCGCGAGCCCGGGACATTGGTGTGGGCCAGCTCGTCGACGAGGGCGACGGCGGGGGCGCGCTCCAGGACCGCGTCCACGTCCATCTCGGTGAAGACACCGCCGCGGTAGCCGATCTCACGGCGCCGGATCTGCTCCAGGCCGTGCATCATCACCTCCGTGCGCGGCCGGTCGTGATGCTCGACGAAGGCGATGACGCAGTCGGTCCCCCGCTCCACCCTGCGGTGGGCCTCGGACAGCATCGCGTACGTCTTCCCGACGCCCGGTGCCGCGCCGAGGAATATTCGAAGCTTGCCTCGTGCCATGGCCCCATTGTCTTTCGGAGAGCAGCTGAGTACCCTCCGTCGACCTTACGGCCATCGATTCCGGCATAACGGACGGGGGGTCACTCGTACGGGTGTCTTGACGCGATCCTGATGGAGTGCTGCGGCCCCTGATCGGCCCTGGTCGGGCGGGCGTCTCAGGGGCCGTCACCGCAGCTGTCCCGGCGGTCACCGGCGGCTTCCGGCTCTCAGCCGGTCACCGTACGGTCAGCCTTCGGTCAGCTGCTTCAGCGCCACATTGAGCTCCAGGACGTCGACCCGGGGCTCCCCGACGAAGCCGAGCGTACGGCCGGTGGTGTGCCCGGCGACCAGCCGCTCGACCTGCGCCACCGTGAGGTGGTTGCGGGCGGCGACCCGGTGCACCTGGAGCTTCGCGTACTGCGGCGAGATGTCCGGGTCGAGCCCGGAGCCCGAGGAGGTGACGGCGTCGGCGGGCACGTCGGACGGCCGCACCCGGTAGCCGGGGACCGAGTTGTCCCTGATCACGGCGGACTTGGTGGCCCTGACCCAGCTGATCAGTTCCGCGTTGTCGCCCGACCGGTTGGTCGCCCCGGACACCAGCAGCCGGTACTGGGTGTTGACGCTGTTGGTGCCCAGGCCGTTGGAGGGGCGCGGCTGGAACCATCTGAGGTCGGGCGCCGGGGTCTGCTGCCCCTTCTTCAGCGGCAGGGTGTACCGCTGCCCGATGAGGGAGGAGCCGACGACCCTGCCGCCGGACCTGATCTCGGAACCGTTGGCCTGGTGGCCCATGACCGCCTGGGCGACGCCGGTGACGGCGAGGGGGTAGACCACCCCGCAGACGACGGTCAGGACGAGAAGGGCGCGCAGTCCGGCCCAGAGCAGGCGGCCGGTACCGCTCACGGAGTTGTTCATGGGGGTCACCCGATCCCGGGTATGAGGGAGATGAGCAGATCGATGATCTTGATGCCGATGAACGGCGCGACCAGGCCGCCGAGCCCGTAGATCCCGAGGTTGCGGCGGAGCATCCGGTCGGCGCCGGTCGGCTTGTACCGCACACCCTTCAGAGCCAGCGGCACCAGCGCGACGATGACCAGCGCGTTGAAGACGACGGCCGAGAGGATCGCGGTCTCGGGCGACGAGAGGCGCATGATGTTCAGCTTGTCGAGGCTCGGGTACGCCACCGCGAACATCGCGGGGATGATCGCGAAGTACTTGGCGACGTCGTTGGCGATGGAGAACGTCGTCAGGGCGCCCCGGGTGATGAGCAGCTGCTTTCCGATCTCGACGATCTCGATCAGCTTCGTCGGGTTGGAGTCCAGGTCCACCATGTTCCCGGCCTCCTTGGCGGCCGATGTCCCGGTGTTCATGGCCACTCCGACGTCCGCCTGCGCCAGGGCCGGGGCGTCGTTCGTCCCGTCCCCCGTCATCGCGACGAGCTGGCCGCCGGCCTGCTCACGCTTGATCAGCGCCATCTTGTCCTCGGGGGTGGCCTCGGCGAGGAAGTCGTCGACGCCCGCCTCCTGGGCGATGGCCCGCGCCGTCAGCGGGTTGTCGCCCGTGATCATGACGGTCTTGATGCCCATACGGCGCAGCTCGTCGAACCGCTCCCGCATCCCTTCCTTGACGACGTCCTTGAGATGGACGACGCCCAGCACCCGGGCGCCCTCCCGGTCCTCGACGGCGACGAGCAGCGGGGTGCCGCCCGCATCCGAGATCGCGTCCGTGAGCGTCCGCGCGTCCTGCGGGACCTGCCCGCCGTTCTCCCGTACCCAGGCGGCGACGGAGCCGCTCGCGCCCTTGCGGATCCGGCGGCCACCGGTGTCCACGCCCGACATACGGGTCTGTGCGGTGAAGGAGATCCAGTCGGCCCCGGTCAGCTCGCCGCGGCTGCGCTCGCGCAGTCCGTACTTCTCCTTGGCGAGTACGACGACCGAGCGGCCCTCCGGTGTCTCGTCGGCCAGCGAGGAGAGCTGCGCCGCGTCGGCGAGCACGGCCTCGGTGACGCCCCGGACGGGGACGAACGCGGCGGCCTGCCGGTTGCCGAGGGTGATGGTGCCCGTCTTGTCGAGCAGCAGGGTCGACACATCACCGGCGGCCTCGACCGCGCGTCCCGACATGGCCAGCACATTGCGCTGGACGAGCCGGTCCATGCCCGCGATGCCGATCGCGGAGAGCAGCGCGCCGATGGTGGTCGGGATCAGGCAGACCAGCAGCGCGGTGAGGACGGTCATCGACTGCTTCGCACCGGCGTACTCCGCGAACGGCTGGAGGGTCACGACCGCCAGCAGGAAGACGATGGTGAGCGAGGCGAGCAGGATGTTCAGCGCGATCTCGTTGGGCGTCTTCTGCCGGGCGGCGCCCTCCACCAGTTTGATCATCCGGTCGATGAAGGTCTCGCCGGGCTTCGTCATGATCCTGACGACGATCCGGTCGGAGAGCACCTTCGTACCGCCGGTGACGGCCGAGCGGTCGCCGCCCGACTCCCTGATGACGGGGGCTGATTCACCGGTGATCGCCGACTCGTCGACCGATGCGACCCCTTCGACGACGTCGCCGTCCCCGGGGATGGTGTCACCGGCCTCGCAGACCACCAGGTCGCCGATGCGCAGCGCGGTGCCGGGCACCTGCTCCTCCACGGCGCCGTCGAGCCGCCGGGCGACGGTGTCGCTCTTGGCCCTGCGCAGGGTGTCGGCCTGGGCCTTGCCGCGGCCCTCGGCGACCGCCTCCGCCAGATTGGCGAAGACCGTGGTCAGCCAGAGCCAGCCGGTGACGGCCCAGCCGAACCAGTCGCCCGGGTCCTTGAGCGCGAATCCGGTGGTGACCACGGAGCCGACCTCGACCACGAACATCACGGGCGACTTGACCATGATCCGCGGATCGAGTTTGCGCAGGGCGTCGGGGAAGGACCTGAGCAGCTGCCGGGGGTCGAACAGCCCGCCGCCGACACGGCCTTCGGACTTCGGGCCCGGCGCGTCCTGGTGGGGCACGCGGGCCGGGGTGAGGGTACTCATGACGCCAGCCCTTCAGCGAGCGGTCCCAGCGCGAGCGCCGGGAAGTAGGTCAGACCAGCGATGATCATGATCGTGCCGACGAGCAGCCCGGCGAAGAGGGGCTTGTCGGTACGGAGGGTCCCGGAGGTCTCGGGTGTCCGGCGCTGTCCGGCGAGCGAGCCCGCGAGCGCCAGTACGAACACCATCGGTACGAAGCGGCCCAGCAGCATGGCGAGCCCGATGGTGGTGTTGAACCACTGGGTGTCGGCGCCCAGTCCGGCGAAGGCCGAACCGTTGTTGTTGGCGCCGGACGTGTAGGCGTAGAGGATCTCCGAGAAGCCGTGCGCCCCGGAGTTGGTCATCGAGTGGCCGGGGGTCGGCAGGGCCATCGCGGCCGCGGTGAAGCAGAGCACCAGTGCGGGGGTGACGAGGATGTAGCAGGACGCGAACTTGATCTCGCGGACGCCGATCTTCTTGCCCAGGTACTCGGGCGTACGGCCGACCATCAGACCGGCGATGAACACCGCGATGACCGCCATGATCAGCATCCCGTAGAGACCCGACCCGACACCGCCGGGCGCGATCTCGCCGAGCTGCATGCCCAGCATCGTGATGCCCCCGCCGAAGCCGGTGAAGGACGAGTGGAAGGAGTTGACCGCGCCGGTCGAGGTGAGCGTGGTCGCCACCGAGAAGATCGACGAGCCGCCGACCCCGAAGCGGGTCTCCTTGCCCTCCATGGCGCCGCCCGCGAGGTCGAAGGCGGGGCCCCCGTGGTGGAACTCGGTCCACATCATCAGCGCGGTGAAGGCGATCCAGATGGTCACCATCGTCGCCAGGATCGCGTACCCCTGTTTCAGGGAGCCCGCCATCCGGCCGAAGGTGCGGGTCATCGCGAAGGGGATGACCAGGATCAGGAAGATCTCCAGGAGGTTGGAGATGCCGTTCGGATTCTCGAAGGGGTGGGCGGAGTTGGCGTTGAAGTAGCCACCGCCGTTGGTGCCCAGCTCCTTGATGGCCTCCTGCGACGCGACGGCGCCGCCGTTCCACTGCTGCGCTCCGCCGGTGAACTGGCCGACCTCATGGATCCCCGCGAAGTTCTGGATGGCGCCGCACGCCACCAGGACCAGCGCGCCAGCGACGGCGATGGGGATGAGGATGCGGACGGTGCCGCGGACCAGATCGGCCCAGAAGTTGCCCAGTTCACCGCCGCCGGACGCACCGGTACGGGAGCGGGCGAAGCCCCGTACGAGGGCGATCGCGACGGCCATGCCCACGGCGGCCGAGACGAAGTTCTGCACCGCGAGGCCGCCGGTCTGCACGACATGGCCCATGGCCTGCTCGCCCGAGTACGACTGCCAGTTGGTGTTGGCGACGAAGGAGGCGGCGGTGTTGAACGCCTGGTCCGGGTCGATCGAGCGGAAGCCCAGCGAGCCGGGCAGAGCGCCCTGCACCCGCTGGAGCAGATAGAGGAAGAGGATGCTCACCAGCGAGAAGGCGAGAACCCCGCGGAGATACGCGGGCCAGCGCATCGCCGAGTCGGGATTGGCGCCGATGGCCTTGTAGATCCACTTCTCGGCCCGCAGATGCCGGTCGGACGAGTAGACCCGGGCCATGAAGTCGCCGAGGGGCCGGTAGACCAGACCGAGCGCCACGATGAGCGCGAGCATCTGGAGGGCGCCGGCGAGTACGGGGCTCAGCACGGCTCAGAACCTCTCCGGGTGGACAAGGGCGAGGACGAGATAGCCCAGCAGGGCAACGGCCACCACGAGGCCGATCACCGCTTCCACGGCAGAACCGGTCACAGCTTCGACACCCCCTTGGCGATGAGCGCCACCAGCGCGAAGACCGCGGCCATGGTGACGACGAAGGCCACATCGGCCATCGTGAGCTCCTGAAACAGTTCGAGGATTCGAAAGAACGGACTCCCTGAGCAAACCCCCTCGAACGTCGCCGGGACCGTTCGTTGACGCCTCCCATACGTCGAGGGGTCCGCCCTTGACGCGATCCCTACGCTGCCCCCTGTGACCGGGCACACACGGCTCTGACCAGCAGAAAGGCCGGTGGCCCGCACTCCCGTCGGGGAGTGCGGGCCACCGGCCCTGCTGTGTGGTGCGGTGCTGTGCCCTGGTTCGGGGTGCGCGGTGGTTCAGGCTGCGCGCTGAGTCAGGCCGCCCGGCGGGTCAGCGCACTTCGGTGATCTCAGGGCCGCGCTGAAGCTGGCCCATGCCACCGGAGAAGCGCGAGCCCTCCTGCTCCTCCTGCTGCACACCGTCGGGCATCATCTGCGCGTCGTCCGGCAGCTTGAGGACGATCGGGTCGCGGGGGGCCATCGGTCCCTCGCCCCGGACCACCACGGTGTCCCGGAAGATCTGCTCCAGCACCCCGGCCGCCTCGGGCTGGACCGCGCCCTGGCCCGAGATGACACCGCGCAGGAACCAGCGCGGCCCGTCGACACCGACGAAGCGCACCAGCTGCACGCCGTTCGTGCCGTCCGGGAGCTGGACGGGCACCTGGGCCCGCAGCTCCCAGCCGAGCGGACCCTCGACCTCGTCGATGATGCCGCCCTGCTGGGTGATGCCCGAGGCGATCTCCTCGCGCACCTCGCCCCAGATGCCTTCCTTCTTCGGTGCGGCGAAGCCCTGGAGCTGTACGGCGCTGTCGCGCAGGACGACCGTGGCCGCGACGATCGCGTCACCCGCGACCTCGACACGCAGCTCCATGCCCTCGACCCCGGGGACGAACAGACCGCCCAGGTCCACCCGTCCCTCGGCCGCCTCACGGACCTCGGAGATGTCCCAGGGACCGTCGGGCCGCGGAGCGGGGGGCAGGCCGGACCTGTGGGCCCCGCTCACCTCCGCGGACTCCTCGCCCGCGGCGTCGGCGCCGCCGTCGAACTGCCCGGCCTCGCCCGTCGCGTCCTCGTCGGAACCGCTGTTCTTGCGACGTCCGAACACGTCACTGTCCTTCCCGGTCGGATACGACCGATGCGTATCGATTCCCACCCTGTGGCCCGCCCACAGCGGCATGTCCGCCGGTGGACCCGAAGCCCCCTCCGGCCCGTGACGAGCCGGGAAGCTCCGCCACCTCATGGAAGCGCACCTTCTCGACCTGCTGTACTACCAGCTGGGCGATCCGGTCGAAGCGCTCGAACCGCACGCTCTCGCGCGGATCGAGATTGACCACGATCACCTTGATCTCTCCACGGTACCCGGCATCCACCGTCCCCGGGGCATTCACCAGCGCGACTCCGCAGCGGGCCGCAAGCCCGGACCGCGGGTGCACGAAGGCGGCGTACCCGTCGGGCAGCGCCACCGAGATCCCGGTGGGCAGCACGGCACGCTCCCCCGGCGCCAGCTCGGCCGCCTCGGTGGTCACCAGATCGGCGCCCGCGTCGCCCGGGTGCCCGTAGGAGGGGAGCGGCGCGTCGGGGTCGACGCGGTGGATCAGTACGTCCACGGGGTCACGGCTCATGGGTTCACCTCGAAGGCACGGGCGCGCTTGATCTGGTCGGGGTCTTCCATCGCGGCCCGGATCTCCTCGGGCCGTCCGTTCTCGGTAAAGTGGTCCACCTTGACCTCGATGAACAGGGCGTCGGCGCGGACCGCGACCGGCCCGTCGGGACCGCCGATCCGGCCGGTCGCGGTGGAGAAGATCTTCCGGCCGCTCACCGCAGTGACCCGGGCCTCCAGATGGAGCGCGGTGCCCACCGGAACGGGCGCCACGAAGTCGGTCTCCAGCCGGCCGGTCACCGCGATCACCCGCAGCAGCCAGTTCAGCGAGCCGAGCGTCTCGTCGAGCGCGGAGGCGAGCACACCGCCGTGCGCGAGGCCGGGGGCGCCCTGGTGGGCGGGTTTCACGGTGAATTCGGCGGTGACGCTCACACCTTCACCGGCGCGCGCCTGGAGGTGCAGCCCGTGCGGCTGTCCTTCGCCGCAGCCGAAACAGTGCGCGTAGTGCGCTCCGAGCAGCTCACCGGGGGCCGGGGCATCGTGGTGGCGCACGGGCGCTATGGCGTCGGCCGGAGGCGTCAGCGCTGAAGATGTTCGTGTCACAGCCGCAGACATTACCCGCGCGGCAACGCGGGGTGGGCACCATGCCAAGCTTGGCCTCATGCAGCCTTACGAAGAACGTCTCACCGCGCCCCGCTCCTGGTGGCTCATCGCCCTCCTCGTCGGGATCGCGGGCGGGCTGATCACCCTGCCGCTCGGCACCCTGCCGATGCTCGGCGGCCTGGTCGGCGGTGCGGCGGTGGCGGGCATCATCGTCAGCTCGTACGGCTCGGTCCGCATCCGGGTCGTCGCGGGCTCCCTGGTCGCGGGCGACGCGAAGATCCCGCTGAGCGCGCTGGGCGAGGCCACGGTGCTGGACGCCGACGAGACGGTCGCCTGGCGCTCGTACAAGGCCGATCCCCGCGCCTTCATGCTGATGCGCAGCTATGTACGGACGGCTCTGCGGGTGGAGATCACGGACCCGGCCGACCCGACGCCGTACGCCTATCTCTCGACCCGTGACCCCGAGGCCCTGAAGACGGCCCTGGCCGCGGTGCCCGCCGCCTGACCCGGGCGCCGTCTGACCCGAGGGCTGCCCCCGCTAGAACTCTCCGGTGTCCCCGGCGGGGAGTTCCTTCGGCTGCTGGAGCGGTGGCAGCTCGGGGAGTGCGTCCCAGGAGACCTGGCGCTTGCGCATGTCCTTGCGCACCTTGGCGGCGAGCTTGTGGGTGTCCCGGCGGTTCATTACGGCGCCGACGGTGGCGCCCACCATGAAAGGCATCAGGTTCGGCAGGTCGCGGACGGTGCGCTTCATGATCTGCTGGCGCATCTCGCGCTTCATCTGGCCGCCGATCGCGGTGAACGTGGCGGGCTTGGAAATGTCGAAGCCGCGCTCGCCCGACCACGCGTGCAGATAGGCGGTGGAGCGGTCCTTGAGACTGCCCGGCGGGCGCATTCCGTAGACCTCGTGCAGTTCGGCGATGAGCTTCAGCTCGATCGCCGCGACTCCGGTGATCTCCGCGGCGATCTCGGCCGGCATGGCGAGCGGTACCGGCAGCATCGCGGCCGCCCCGATGCCCGCGCCGACGGCCGATGTGGCGTTGGCCGCGCCCGCGACGAGCCGGTCGGCGATCTCTTCGGGTCCGAGCCCGGGAAAGTGCTTGCGCAGCGTCGTGAGATCGCGGACCGGGATCCGGGGTGCGGTGGCGATGATGCGGTCGGTGACGTAGGCGAGCCCCGCCTTCGCGCCTGCACCGCTCTTCTGGATGCCCTGCTGTATCCCGTGCTGTATGCCATGCATGCCGTGTCTGAGGGCGCCCAGCCGACGGGCCCCGGTCATGGGTCCGTCCTGCACGTCCCGCGCCACTGCCGCGAAGGGCGCCGCCTCGTCGAGCGAGGCCGGAAGGCCCCGCTCGTCGTCCTGTGCGCTGCTGCCGAGCGCGCTCTCCCCGTGACCGTCCTCCTCCGGGGGCCGGAGGGCGAGGGGCTCGGCGGGCGCTTCCGCGCCTTCTGCCGGGCCCGTGACGCCCTGCTGGTCCTCGGGGGAACCCTTCCGCCGGAAGCGCCGCTTCCGGGACGGTGTCGCGCCTTCCACGGCCTGCTGCCTCAGTCGCAGTCGCGGCAGATGGGCTGGCCGTTCTTCTCGCGCGCCAGCTGACTGCGGTGGTGCACCAGGAAGCAGCTCATGCAGGTGAACTCGTCGGCCTGCCGGGGCAGCACCCGCACGGACAGCTCTTCGTTGGACAGGTCGGCGCCGGGCAGTTCGAGGCCCTCGGCCTGCTCGAACTCGTCGACGTCGACAGCCGCCGTCGACTTGTCGTTCCGACGTGCCTTGAGCTCTTCCAGACTGTCCTGGTCGCTGTCGTCGTCGGTCTTGCGTGGAGTGTCGTAATCCGTAGCCATGTCGCGCTCTCCCCCTCTGGGTATTTGCGGTGTCTCCAGCGCACGTAACGCGTGAGAGGCCGGACTTGTGCCCGACCTGAGGCGGAGATTTTGCCTCACATCAAGGTCTGTTACTCAATCGACACCCAACCGGATCCCCGGGGAGAGATCGATTTGGATGGCGAACGGGACCGTACACGGTCCCGGGGTGGCGCCCGGCGGGCGCCACCCCGTGTACTTCCCGTGATCGCACCCCCTGGAAACCCAGGGTTTTCCCAGGTTTTCGGGGGTTTGCGCATCACGGAGAGTAGGGAGACACTGAATCGAGCCTGTGACCGATCGCACATCTGTCCCGTAGGAGCGCGTTCCGAAAATTCCGCGCAAAGCGAACATCCGGACGACCCCCGCCGACCGGCTCAGACCGGCAACGTGACACGCATCACGAGGCCACCGCCCTCTCGGGGCTCCGCGATGATACGGCCTCCGTGAGCACGCGCGACCGACCGCGCGATGGAGAGACCGAGCCCGACCCCCTTGTCGCTGCCGGTCCGCTCGGTACGCAGGCGCCTGAACGGCTCGAAGAGATTGTCGATCTCGTAAGCGGGAACCACGGGACCCGTGTTCGAGACCACCAGAAGCGCCTGGCCCGGCTGCAGTTCGGTGGTGACCTCGACCCAGCCGTCCTCCGCCACGTTGTAGCGCACCGCGTTCTGGACGAGGTTGAGGGCGATGCGCTCCAGCAGGATGCCGTTGCCCTGGACGACCGCGGGCGACTGCTCCCCGCGGATCTCCACCCCCTTCTCCGCGGCCTCCGCGAGGGTCTGGTCGATGGCCCGGGTGGCCACCTCGGCCAGATCGACCGGTTTCCGCTCGACGATCTGGTTGTCGCTGCGGGCGAGCAGCAGCAGCCCCTCGACCAGCTGCTCGCTGCGCTCGTTGGTGGCCAGCAGCGTCTTGCCGAGCTGGGTCAGCTCGACGGGCGCCCCCGGATCGGAGAGGTGCACCTCCAGGAGCGTGCGGTTGATCGCCAGCGGGGTGCGGAGTTCGTGCGACGCGTTGGCGACGAACCGCTGCTGCGCGGTGAAGGCCCGCTCCAGCCGGTCGAGCATCTCGTCGAAGGTGTCGGCGAGCTCCTTGAGCTCGTCGTCCGGGCCGTCCAGCTCGATCCGCCGGGTCAGGTCCGTACCGGCCACGCGGCGGGCCGTACGGGTCATCCTGCCGAGTGGGGAGAGCACCCGGCCGGCCACGGCGTAGCCGAAGGCGAAGGCGATGATGCTGAGGCCGACGAGGGCGTACAGCGAGCGGGCCAGCAGATGGTCGAGCGCCTGCTGGCGCTGGTGGTTGACGCAGGAGTTCATGGCCGCGTTGAACTGGTCGGCCGTCCCGTTCTTGGGCAGGTTGCACACCTCGCTGGTGACCGAACCCGCAACGATCTTGAAAGGCAGCTCGACGCCGACGTTGAGCGCCTGCGCCGCCAGCATGTAGATGATCGTCAGCAGCAGGATCCCGGCGATCAGGAACATGCCGCCGTAGAGGAGCGTCAGACGTATCCGGATGGTCGGCCGCAGCAGCGGGGAGAGGGACTCCGAGCTCTTCGGGTCCCAGGTCGGTTTGGGCGGCGCCGCGGGCGCCGCCGGGCTGTTGGGCACGGGGCGCTCAGATCCGGTAGCCCGAGCCCGGCACGGTCACGATGACCGGAGGCTCACCGAGTTTGCGGCGGAGCGTCATGACGGTCACGCGTACGACGTTGGTGAACGGATCGGTGTTCTCGTCCCAGGCCTTCTCCAGTAGCTGCTCGGCCGAGACGACCGCGCCCTCGCTGCGCATCAGCACTTCGAGCACGGCGAACTCCTTGGGGGCCAGCTGGATCTCGCGGCCCTCCCGGAAGACCTCACGGCGGTTGGGGTCCAGCTTGATGCCGGCCCGCTCCAGGACGGGCGGCAGGGCGACCGTCGTACGGCGTCCGAGGGCCCGGACCCGCGCCGTCAGCTCGGTGAACGCGAAGGGCTTGGGCAGATAGTCGTCCGCGCCGAGCTCCAGGCCCTCCACCCGGTCGCTGACGTCTCCCGACGCGGTGAGCATCAGGACCCTGGTGGGCATGCCGAGTTCGACGATCTTGCGGCAGACGTCGTCGCCGTGGATCACGGGCAGGTCCCGGTCGAGGACCACGACGTCGTAGTCGTTGACCCCGATCCGCTCCAGGGCCGCGGCGCCGTCGTACACGACGTCGACGGCCATGGCCTCCCGGCGGAGTCCGGTGGCCACCGCATCGGCGAGCAGCTGCTCGTCCTCGACGACGAGTACGCGCACGGCGCTTGTCCTTCCGTTGCAGCCCGTGTCCGGGCGGAGTCCTGGCATGGAGTGTGTCCCTCCATCCTGCCCCGTACGGCCATAAACCGGCTGTAAGGCAAGGCCAGGTGGTGATCGGCCGGGAATTCAGGGATTGCCGGTGCGGTTGAGGTTTCCTTGAGGCGGAGCAAGGGGAGGACGACTGCACACCCGCCGATCACGCCCTGTACGGGGCGCGCCACATCCCGCTCCGCCACCACCGGGGACGCGTGATCAGTTGATGACCCTCGGCACACCCCCGTGCCACCGACCCACGACGAGGGGGCGCACCATGGACGCATTCACCGCAGGTCTGCTGCAGCGCATAAAGGCCACCCAGACCGACCTGACGCGTGCCCGCGAGTCGGGCGACGACTTCCTGGCGGAGGTCGAGCAGGGCGAGCTGGACGATCTCCACCGTCTCGCGGCCGAACACGGTGTGGCCGTAGGCCCCGCCCTGACCGCCGAGTCCGGCGCTGACATCCACACCGCCGACATCCACACCGCGGGCGTCTGACCCGCACAGCGCGCAGCGCGAGGCCCCCGGCACCTGGGACGGTGCCGGGGGCCTCGCGCTGCGCCGCCGTGGGAGGGCGGCCGCAGCGCCACGCTCAGTCGTGCCAGGCTCCGTACTGCTCCAGCAGCGCCTGGAGCGGCTCGAAGACACCGGGTGACGCGGCGACCGTCAGATCGTCCGTCGGGCGCTCCCCCGGCCGCCCTCCGGTCAGCGCCCCCGCCTCACGGGCGATCAGGCCGCCGGCCGCCCGGTCCCAGGGGTGCAGTCCGCGCTCGTAGTACCCGTCGAGCCGGCCGGCCGCCACGTCGCAGAGGTCGATGGCCGCCGAGCCGCCGCGCCGGATGTCGCGGAGCTGCGGGATGAGCCGCTGGGCCACGGCGGCCTGGTGGGTGCGGACCGTCGCCACGTAGTTGAAGCCGGTCGACACCAGGGCCTGGTCGAGCGGCGGCGCGGGCCTGCACCGCAGCCGGGCCTCGCCGAGATAGGCACCGCCGCCGCGCACCGCGTGGAAGGTCTCACCGCGCATCGGGGCCGCCACCACCCCCGCGACCGTCTCGCCGTCCTGCTCGGCGGCGATCGAGACGGACCAAGTGGGCAGCCCGTAGAGGTAGTTCACGGTGCCGTCCAGCGGGTCGATGACCCAGCGGATGCCGCTGCTGCCCTCGGAGCTGGCGCCCTCCTCGCCCAGGAAGCCGTCCTCGGGGCGGAAGTCGGTGAGATAGCCGGTGATCAGCTTCTCGGCGGCGATGTCCATCTCCGTGACGACGTCGATGGGGCTGGACTTGGTCGCCGCGACCCCCAGATCGGCTGGGCGCCCGTCCCGCAGCAGCGCGCCCGCGCGCCGGGCGGCCTCCAGGGCCAGTTCGAGCAGTTCGGTGTGGAGCGGGTCGGTCACGGTTCTCCCTCTGGTCACGCGTCGGACGGCTGGTTCACACCTACGGGCCCGGCTGCTGGTTCACACCTGCGGTCCGGGCTGCTGGTTCACATGTACGGCCCCGCCGGCTGGTCTACGCGTACGGGCTGTCGGCGCCCGCGGCCGCCGGCTTGGCCGTACGGGCCGGGCAGCAGCCGACCGGACAGACGTCGTGCGAGGGCCCCAGCGCGCCGAGCGTGCAGCGCTCCACCGGGCGGCCCCGCTCGGTGGCCGCCCGCTCAAGGAGCAGGTCGCGCACCGCCGCGGCGAAACGGGGGTCGGCGCCGACGGTCGCCGACCGTACGACGGGCAGGCCCAGTTCGGCCGCCTTCGCGACCGCCTCGGTGTCCAGGTCGTACAGGACCTCCATATGGTCCGAGACGAAGCCGATGGGCACCATCACGACCGCGGGCACCCCCGCCCCGTGCAGCTCCGTGAGGTGATCGCAGATGTCCGGTTCCAGCCAGGGGGTCTGCGGGGAGCCGCTGCGCGACTGGTAGACGAGCTGCCAGGGGTGGTCGGTCCCCGTCTCGGCGCGGACCCGCTCGACGATCACCCGTGCCACGTCCAGGTGCTCGGCGACATACGCCCCGCCCGCCGGGCCCGAGCTGTCGGCGGCGGAGGTGGGGATGGAGTGCGTGGTGAACGCCAGATGGGCGCCGGTCCGGACCGCACCGTCCAGCTCCGCCAGGGAGTTGAGCACGCCGTCGGCCATCGGCCCGACGAAACCCGGGTGGTTGAAGTAATGCCGCAGCTTGTCCACCCGGGGCAGCTCCAGCCCCTCCGCCTCCAGAGTGGCCAGCGCCCCCGCCAGGTCCTCGCGGTACTGGCGGCAGCCGGAGTACGAGGCGTACGCGCTGGTGGCCAGGACGGCGATCCTGCGGTGCCCGTCGGCGGTCATCTCGCGCAGGGTGTCGGTCAGATACGGCGCCCAGTTGCGGTTGCCCCAGTAGACCGGGAGGTCCAGACCGTGTCCCGCGAAGTCCTTGCGGAGTGCGTCGAGGAGGGCGCGGTTCTGGCCGTTGATGGGGCTGACCCCGTCGAACAGGAAGTAGTGCTGCCCCACCTCCTTGAGCCGTTCCTTGGGGATGCCGCGGCCGCGGGTCACGTTCTCCAGGAACGGGACCACGTCGTCCGGGCCCTCGGGGCCGCCGAAGGAGAGCAGCAGGAGGGCGTCGTAGGGAGCTGGATCGCGCTGATCGGACATGCCACAGATCCTGCCACCCGGGTCCGACAGCCTCCGGGACGCCCCACGGAACGCCTGGTCGAGGCCGCCCCCCGATGCCCTGGGTAGATCACCGCCCGTAAGCTGCGCACACCATCAGTACGCCTTACCGGACGCTTTACCGGAGCCCTTCTTGACCAGTCCCTACCGTGCGATCTTCGCCGCCCCCGGCACCAAGGGGTTCTCGGCGGCCGGACTTCTCGGCCGGATGCCGCTGTCCATGATGGGCATCGGCGTGGTGACCATGATCTCGCAGCTCACCGGGCGGTACGGACTGGCCGGCGCGCTCTCCGCGACGCTGGCGCTCTCCGCGGCCGCCATCGGACCGCAGATCTCCCGGCTCGTCGACCGGCACGGGCAGCGGAAGGTGCTGCGTCCGGCGACCGCCGTGTCGGCAGCCGCCGTGGCGGGGCTGCTGGTCTGTGCCCAGCAGCGGCTGCCGGACTGGACGCTCTTCGTCTTCGCGGCCGGCGCCGGCTGTGTCCCGAGCGTGGGCTCCATGGTCCGGGCCCGCTGGGCGTCGATCCACCGGGGAGATCCGCGCAGGCTGCACGCGGCGTACTCCTGGGAGTCGATCGTCGACGAGGTGTGTTTCATCTTCGGCCCGATCCTCTCCATCGGGCTCTCCACCGCCTGGTTCCCCGAGGCGGGGCCGCTGATGGCCGGCGGCTTCCTCGTCGTGGGGGTGTGCTGGCTGACGGCGCAGCGCGCCACCGAGCCGGCCCCGCATCCGCACGGGCACGGCCCCGGCGGCTCCGCCCTGGGCTCTCCCGGGCTGCGGCTGCTGGTGCTGACGTTCGTGGCCACCGGGGCGATCTTCGGCGCGATCGACGTGGTGACGGTCGCCTTCGCGGACGAGCACGGCCACAAGCCGCTGGCCAGTCTGGTGCTCGCGGTGTACGCGCTCGGATCCTGTCTGGCCGGGGCGGTCTTCGGGCTGCTGCACCTCCAGGGGGCCGCTTCCCGCAGATGGCTGGTGGGGGTGTCCGCGATGGCGCTGAGTATGATCCCCCTCCAACTGGCCGGGAACCTGCCGTTTCTGGCCGGGGCGCTCTTTGTCGCGGGGCTCTTCGTCGCACCGACGATGGTGACCACGATGGCCCTCGTCGAGCAGCACGTACCGCGCAGCAGGCTGACCGAGGGCATGACCTGGACCAGTACCGGGCTGGCCGTCGGGGTGGCGCTCGGCTCGTCGGCCGCCGGCTGGGCGGTCGACGCGGGCGGGGCACGCCAGGGCTATCTGGTACCGCTGGTGGCGGGAGCGCTCGCGGCCGCGGTGGCGTTGCCCGGATACCGCCGGCTCACTGCGCCGGTGTCACGAGACGGGAGCGGGGCGGATGACCGGTACACCAGCAACACCGGCACGGACGGCGACGGCGGTACGGGCGCCGGGGACCTGGCGTAACTGGGCGGGGAACGTCAGCACCCGTCCGGCGCGCGAGGTGACCCCCGCGTCCACCGCCGAACTGGCCGATGCCGTCCGGCGCGCGGCGGAGGACGGCCTGAAGGTGAAGGCGGTCGGCACCGGCCACTCCTTCACCGCCGCCGCGGCCACCGACGGGCTGCTGATACGTCCCGGTCTCCTCACCGGTATCCGGCGGATCGACCGCGCGGCGGGCACCGTGACCGTCGAGGCCGGGACCCCGCTGAAGCGGCTCAACCAGGCGCTGGCGCGTGAGGGGCTGACCCTCACGAACATGGGCGACATCATGGACCAGACGGTGGCGGGTGCCACCAGCACCGGCACCCACGGCACCGGCCGTGAGTCCGCGTCGATCTCCGCGCAGATCCGGGCGCTCGAACTGGTGACGGCCGACGGCTCGGTGCTGACGTGCTCGGCCGACGAGCACCCGGAGGTCTTCGCCGCGGCACGGATCGGGCTCGGCGCGCTGGGTGTCGTCACGGCCATCACGTTCGCGGTGGAGCCGGTCTTCCTGCTGACGGCCCGCGAGGAGCCGATGCCCTTCGACCGGGTGACCGCCGACTTCGACCAGCTGGTCGCCGAGAACGAGCACTTCGAGTTCTACTGGTTCCCGCACACCGCCAACTGCAACACCAAGCGCAACAACCGCAGCGCGGGCCCCGCCGCCCCACCCGGCCGGGTGTCCGGCTGGATCGACGACGAGCTGCTCTCCAACGGTGTCTTCCAGGCGGCGTGTTCGCTGGGCCGGGCCGTCCCCGCGACGATCCCCGCGATCGCGAAGATCTCCAGCCGGGCGCTGTCCGCCCGCACCTACACGGACATCCCGTACAAGGTCTTCACAAGTCCGCGCCGGGTGCGCTTCGTGGAGATGGAGTACGCCCTGCCCCGGGAGGCCGCGGTCGCGGCGCTGCGTGAGGTCAGGGCGATGGTGGAGCGCTCGCCGCTGCGGGTGAGCTTCCCCGTCGAGGTCCGTACGGCGCCCGCCGACGACATCGCGCTCTCGACGGCCTCGGGCCGGGAGAGCGCGTACATCGCGGTGCATCTGTACCGGGGCACTCCGCACCGGGCGTACTTCACCGCGGTGGAGCGGATCATGACCGCGCACGGCGGGCGCCCGCACTGGGGCAAGCTGCACACCCGCGACGCGGCGTATCTGGCCGGGGTGTACCCGCGCTTCGGCGAGTTCACGGCGGTACGGGACCGCCTCGACCCCCAGCGGCTGTTCGGCAACGACTATCTGCGCCGGGTCCTGGGCGACTGACAGCCGCCCAGGCCCTCAGGCACCCGGCCGCCCTGGATTTCGGGCACCACGGATCCCGGATCCCCGGGGCCGTCACCCGGCGGGAGCGCTATCCCGCCGGGTTCTCCGCTCCGGTGTCCGGCGCGTTGTCCTGCCGGCCGGTGTCGTCGTGCCCGGGAGCGGAGCCGGAGCTGTCACCGGACGGCGTCGGGTCCGGAGACTGCGCCCCGTCGCCCGCCGACTGCGAGGGGCTGGGGGTCGGATCGGCCGACGTGCCGCTCTTCCCCGGGTCGGGCTTCGACCGGCCGGTGTCGCCGGAGCCCGATCCGGAGCCGGTGCTCGCCGAGGGGTCCGGGCTCGGGCTCTGCTGCCGGTCGGTCCGGTGCGGGTCCTGGCTCTGCTGCGGGTCGGTCGACACCGCCGGTTCCGGCGCGTGGTGCCGGGTGCCGCCACCGCCCTGGACCACCGAGCCCACGGTCGTCCCCGAGCCGCCGCTGAGGCCGTGCCCCGAGACCAGCTCGAAGCCGGTGATCCCGAGCATCGCCACGGCGAACACGACCACGGCCGCGAGGGCGGAGCGCTTCCAGCCCCGCACCCGCGTCCCGTGGGTCGTGGCCTCGGTGAACTCTTCGCCGGGGAGTTCCTCGCCGGTCAGTGCTTCGCCCGCGACCGGGGTCAGCAGCCGTGTCGCGTCCGGCTCCGCGTCCGCGGGGAGCCGCGCGGTCCACTCGGTCCCGTCGGCGCCCGTGCCCCGGGCCCACGGCACCGCGATCGTCGGCGGCGCCTCGCCCGGCTCCGGCGCCCCCGGCACCTGCCGCACCGGGACCTTCAGGACCTTCGGTTTGACCTGGACCGTCACCTCGCGGATCTGCTCCCCGGTGCGCCGGAAGAGGTGCTGGAAGATCGTGCCGCCACAGGTGGCGATCACGCTCACCAGGCCCGCGCCGATGATCGTTCCGTACACACCGAGCTGCGAGGCAAGTACCGCCGCCACCACAGCCGCGAACGCACTGCCCGCGACCTGCGGAACGCTGAGATCGAACTGCTTCCGCTTCCCGCTTCCGGTCTCCGTGCCGCCGTCCGGCTTCTGCTCCATCACCAGCCCCTGTTTGCCCATCTGGGTACACCTTGCACCAGAAAGGGACATGTGAGCGAAGTGGATAGTTCCATTTCGGAAGATTGTGTGAAGCACAACACCTGCGCGCATACGCTGGCGGCACATACCGGCCTCCCCTCCGCCGGACCATGGGAAGTTCGGCGGCGAGCCGTCCACCCCCTTGGCCCGAATGGAGTACTGTGGCGAGCCCTGGGCCCGGCCTCCCTCAGGGGTGTCCGGACAGGCGGAAGGGAGCCTAAGGCGGCACTCGAACCGGCGGCACCATGGCAACGCACGGGCGCCTCGCTGCACAGAGTGACCGACGGTCGCTCTGCGTCGCAAACAGGTAACCGTGCCATAACGGCGTTCCAGGGCTGAGGCCCGACACGCCGGATAACTCGGCAAGGTTGTGGCGTGCCGTACCCGGGCAGGCCACACTCGACTAGCGGAAGCAGCGACGCACGTGACGTCGGCAGGCACCACCCGGGAGGTTCCCATGCCCGAACTGCGTGTCGTGGCCGTCTCGAATGACGGCACACGACTGGTGCTCAAAGCTGCGGACAGTACGGAGTACACGCTTCCGATCGATGAGCGGCTGCGTGCCGCGGTCCGCAACGACCGCGCCCGCCTCGGCCAGATCGAGATCGAGGTGGAGAGCCACCTCCGTCCCCGTGACATCCAGGCGCGTATAAGAGCGGGTGCCTCCGCCGAAGAGGTGGCCCAGATGGCCGGGATCCCGGTCGACCGGGTCCGCCGATTCGAGGGCCCCGTGCTCGCGGAGCGCGCGTTCATGGCCGAGCGCGCCCGGAAGACTCCGGTACGGCGCGCCGGTGAGAACACCGGTACCGGCCCGCAGCTCGGCGAGGCGGTGAACGAACGGCTGCTGCTGCGCGGCGCCGAGCGTGACACCGTGCTCTGGGACTCGTGGCGCCGCGACGACGGGACCTGGGAGGTCCTGCTCGTCTACCGGGTCGCCACCGAGACGCACTCGGCGAGCTGGACCTACGACCCGCCGCGCCGTCTGGTGCAGGCCATGGACGACGAGGCCCGCTCGCTGATCGGCGAGTCCGACGACTCGCTGGCGGCGCCGGAGCCGAGCTTCCCGTTCGTACCGCGCATCGCCAGGCTCCCCCGCGACCGGCCGCTCGACCGCACGCTGGACCGGCCGCTCGACCGGGCCCTGGACCGGCAGATGGAGCGGCCCACCGCGCCGGTGCCCGCCCCTCCCGAGCCGGAGGAGAGCGGCAGCGGTGAGCGGGACTCGCTGACCAGCCTGCTGGAGGCGGTGCCGAGCTTCCGGGGCGACATGATCGTGCCCGAGCGGCCCGCGCCGCCCGAGCTCCCGCCGTCCGAGCCCGTACAGGAGCCGGAGTCCGAGGAGCCGCCCGCGGCGTCCGCCGGGGCCGGTTCGGCGTACGCGGACGTACTGATGCCGCGTGCGGTGGCCGGTCACCGCGACCGGCTGACCGGGACGACGGACCGGCAGGCCGAGGCGGACGGCGTCCGTCCCGGCCGGCGGGCCGCCGTACCGAGCTGGGACGAGATCGTCTTCGGGACGCGGCGCAAGAAGCAGGAGTAGCCGGAGCGGTACGTGCAGCAGGCCCGGGGGCCCGTACGCGAGGTGTACGGGCCCCCGGGCCGTGTGCGGTGTGCGGTACGGGCCCCGGGCCGTGCGCTCAGGAGCCCGTACGCGACGCGGGCCCCGCCGCGTGCTTCAGGCCCCGTCGGGCGTGGGCCCCTTGGCGACCGGGCGGGTCTCGTCCGACGACCACTGCGACCAGGAACCCGCGTAGAGCGCGGCCCGGATCCCCGCGATCTCCAGGGCCAGCACCTCATGCGCCCCCGACACACCCGATCCGCAGTAGACACCGACCTCCGTGTCCTGCCCGGCCGCCCCCAACGCGGCGAACCGCGCGGCCAGTTCACCGGCGGGGAGGAAGTGCCCGTCCGCCCCGGTGTTCTCGGATGTCGGGGCCGACAGCGCGCCGGGGATATGCCCGCCGACCCGGTCGACGGGCTCGACGTCGCCCCGGTAGCGCTCAGCGGCGCGGGCATCCAGCAGTACGCCCTTGCGGGCCAGGCCGGCCGCGCCGTCCGCGTCGAGGAGCGGCAGCGCCCCGGGCGCCGGTACGAAGTCGCCGGGCTCGGGCGCCGGGGTCCGGGTGGAGAGCGGGCCCGGCCAGGATGCGAGACCGCCGTCCAGCACCCGGACATCCGGGTGGCCGGTCCAGCGCAGCAGCCACCAGGCGCGGGCCGCGGCCCACCCCTGGCCGCCGTCGTACACGACGACCGGGGCGCCCTGCGAGACGCCGGCCCGCCGCAGCACAGCGCCCAGCTCCGCCGGGTCGGGCAGCGGGTGGCGGCCACCCGCGCCGGGCGGCCCGGCCAGCTCGGTGTCCAGGTCGACGAAGACCGCACCGGGGATGTGGCCTGCCTCGTAATCGGGGCGCAGGTTCGGGCCGCCGAGCTGCCAGCGGACGTCCAGGAGGACCGGCGGACGGGGTCCGGCCGACTCGCTCGCGAGATCGGATGCGGTGATGATGGGTGTCATGGCTGCCATCCTCGCCCAGAGTCCGGCTCACGCGTAACGCCGTAGAAAAGGACGAGGAGTACCAAAACAGGCATCCTCCTGCTGGAACGTGCAAAATGCGGCGCGGCCGGGGCGCGGCGCACGGCAGGTGGTGGAAGCATCTGGGCGGGGGGCGGTCCACCGGCCCCCGCACGGCCACCACCGATGGTCCGAGGAGAGAGCGAAAATGACCGAGGCAGCCTCGCGGCGCAGGCCCGGAACCCCCTGCTGGGTGAGTCTCATGGTGCACGGCCTGTCCGAGACCCAGGAGTTCTACGGCGACTTGTTCGGCTGGGAGTTCCGGCCGGGGCCCGGCCAACTGGGCCCGTACGTCCGCGCGCTGCTGGACGGCCGTGAGGTCGCGGGGATCGGGCAGCTGCCGCCGGACCGCCATCTGCCGATCGCCTGGACGACGTATCTGGCATCGGACGATGCCGATGCGACCGCGGCGGCCGTCAGGCACTGCGGCGGGACGGTGGGCGTGGGTCCGCTCGACGCGGGAGAGGCGGGTCGGCTGGCCATAGGGGCGGACCCCGACGGCGCGGTCTTCGGCATCTGGCAGGCGGCGGCACATGTGGGCACCGCGGAGTGGGGTGTGCCCGGGACGCCGGTGTGGAACGAGCTGGTGACCCGGGATACCGGCACGGTCGGCAAGTTCTACCAGGCGGTGTTCGGCTATGAGTCGGAGGCGGTGGTCTCGGCCGACCTCGACCGTCTGACGCTGTATCTGGAGGGGCGGGCGGTGGCCTCGCTGCACGGGGTCGGCCAGGCGCTGCCCCGGGACCGGGGCGCGCACTGGATGACGTACTTCGAGGTGGCGGACGTCGACGCGGCGGTGCGCCGGGTGACCGAACTGGGCGGGCAGGTGCTCCAGCAGCCGTGCCAGGGCGAGACCGGGCGGCTGGCCACGGTCGCCGACCCGGAGGGCGCGGTCTTCACGGTCGTCAGGACGGAGCGCTGACGTCCCGGTTCGCCAGGACAGGGCGCTGACGTCCCGGTTCATCAGGACGATGCTTGCGCCGTCGGCCGTCAGGACGGAGCGCTGACGTCCGTACGGTCCACCGGGAGGACATCGGGCGAGAGGGCTGCCGCGCGTGCGGCCGACGCGGTCGTCCGCCGCCGGTGGTGCCGTCGGCAGAGGACCTCGTAACCGACCTCGCCCGGCGGGTTGTTGACGTCGCCGACGACCACCTGGGCGCCTTCCACGACCATCTCCCCGTTGACCGTGCGGGCGTTGTGGGTGGCGCGGGCGCCGCACCAGCAGAGCGCCTCCACCTGGAGCACCTCGACCCGGTCGGCGAGTTCGACGAGCCGTTGTGAGCCGGGGAAGAGCTTGGAGCGGAAGTCGGTGGTGATCCCGAAGGCGAAGACGTCGACACCGAGGTCGTCGACGACCCGGGCCAGCTGGTCGATCTGCCCGGGGGCGAGGAACTGCGCCTCGTCCGCGATGACGTAGTCCGCACGGCCGCCGTGCGAGAGATGGCGGACGAGATGGGCGTAGAAGTCGAACCCCTCCCCCGCCTCGACCGCCTCGGTGACCAGGCCGAGCCGGGAGGAGAGCTTGCCCTGGCCGGCCCGGTCGTCGCGGGTGAAGATCATGCCCTGGAGCCCGCGCGCCGAGCGGTTGTGCTCGATCTGCAGAGCGAGCGTGCTCTTCCCGCAGTCCATCGTTCCGGAGAAGAAAACCAGCTCAGGCATGGGAGGTCGCGGGCCTTTCGGGTCTGCGGGGAGGGGCGCGGCGGGCGTGGCAGGCGCGGTTACGAGCGTACTTCGAGCAGCGGTACCAGCTGCTCCGCGGGGGTCATCGAACCGTGTACCCCGACCATGGCCGACTCGTGCGGCTCGCGGCGGGACGCGGTGATCACCACGTCGGCCTGGGCAGCGGCGACGACATCGCCGATCCGCCCGTACACCCGCTCGTCGACCGCGGGGCCGAACCAGCCCGCGGCGATGGCCTCGTCGCGGCTCGCCACCCAGAACTGCCCGCCGAGCACCTCACGCCAGACCGCCAGCACATCGCTCTGCGCACCGGGCAGCGCGTAGACGTGCCGGGCCCGGCCTTCGCCGCCCAGCAGGGCGACGCCGGCGCCCAGTTCCCAGTCCTCGTCGAAGTCGATACGCGACTCCTCGTCGAACGGGATGTCGACCATGCCGTGGTCCGCCGTGACATACAGCGCCGCCCGGGGCGGGAGCTGCTCGGCGAGGCGCTGGACGAGCCGGTCGACGTACATCAGCTGGCCGCGCCAGGCATCCGACTCCATGCCGAAGCGGTGGCCCTTGGCGTCCACCTCGCTGTAGTACGTGTAGATCAACGAGCGGTCGGCCGCGCCCAGTTGGGCGGCGGCCAGGTCCATCCGGTCCTCGCCGGTGAGCCGGCCCCTGAAAGTGCCGCCGCTCAGTGCGACCTTGGTGAGCGGGGTGTTCTGGAAGTCGGGCGCGGAGACCTGCCCGGTGTGCACGCCCGCCGCGTCGGCGAGTTGGAAGACCGTGGGGTACGGCTGCCAGAGGTGCGGGTCGGTCCAGGGCCGCCAGCGCAGCTGGTTCATCAGCTCGCCGGTGGCCGGGTTGCGGGTGGTGTACCCGGTGAGGCCGTGGGCGCCGGGTGGCAGTCCGGTGCCGACCGAGGCGAGCGAGGTCGCCGTGGTGGCGGGGAATCCGGCCGTGAGCGGACGGCCGGTGGAGCCGCGCGAGGTCGGCAGCAGCGAGTGGAGGTACGGGGCCTCTTCGGGGTGCGCGCGGATCTGCTCCCAGCCGAGACCGTCGATCAGGAAGACGCAGTTCCGGTCGGCGGGCGTCAACTCCGGGATCGCGGAGGTGAGACCGGGAACTCCCAGTCCCGCGGCGAGAGTCGGCAGCAGGTCGGCGAGCGAACCCGAGCCGTACTCCGGCACCGGGGCGGTGGAGAGGG
Organism: Streptomyces sp. NPDC054757; assembly: GCF_053612185.1. Classification (NCBI taxonomy): domain Bacteria; kingdom Bacillati; phylum Actinomycetota; class Actinomycetes; order Kitasatosporales; family Streptomycetaceae; genus Streptomyces; species Streptomyces sp. NPDC054757. Next base: position 76,404 of record NZ_JBSHBW010000013.1, on the reverse strand, counting down.
CGAGCGGGGCGGTGTCGTCCTCGTACGGCCAGTCGGGCAGAGCCATCAGCGGCCGGCCGCCGCGGTCGCCTCGGAGAGCGCCTGGGAGAAGGCGAGGGTCTGGCGCACGGTGTCCGGGCCGTCGCCCGCCTCGCTCACCCGCAGGCTCAGATCGTCGGCCGTGGAGTTGCCCGTGTAGCCGTGGTCCGCCTCGCAGTTGGGGTCGCCGCAGGCCGCGGGCTCCAGATCGAGCCGGGCGACGGCGCCCCAGCCGATGGTCAGGACGACCTCGCGGGGCAGGGTTCCGGGGACGTACTTCTCCGGGTTCGCCACGACACGGCTGAGCACGACGGAGGAGATCCGGCCCAGCTTCACCGACTCGGTCGACGTGGTGGCGAACGGCGTCGGCGAGCTGCCGTCGGCGGCCTGCTCGTCGGTGTGGCTGACGATGAAGCGGTTGCCCGTCAGGACGAGGACCGTGACATGGCGGCGGACCTCGTTGGAGTCGAATGTCGTCTCCTGGTGCACCAGGTACGACGAAACCGGTTCGCCGCCGACAGCGGCCTCCACCGCCTCGGCCACGAGGGCCGGGTAGTAGCCGCTGCGCTCGATGGCCGCGCGGAGCCCCTGGGTCGTTGTACCGGTCTTCGCCATGGGCTCCATCTTAGACGCCGCCATCGGCGTCACCACGTCGCTCGGCTGCCGGAACCGGGCGGTGGCCCCTGCCGCGCCGGGTGCCCTGCGTGTGCTCTGCCGCCGGAAGCGACCTGACCGGGGTGCACGGATGCCGCTTGTACGGGATCGGCGCCCCTGCCGGGAAATGTGCGTCAGGTCACGCCGGCGTTCATCGCACCGAGCTGATTCCCGCTTCCGGATGCGCACTGCTCCGCCGGCGGCAGCCCGGGGGCGGCCCTCAGACCGGCTTGCGCCACACGGAGATGTGCTTCGCGGAGTCCTGGGTGAACGGTTCCCCGTCCCAGTCCGCGACGCGACGTTCCAGTTCGAGCCCGGCGATCCGTGCCATCAGGTCGAGCTCCGCGGGCCAGGCGTACCGGTGCCGGGAGCTGCCACGACGGTAGCGGCCGTCGTCGCCGTCGCGGGTGAAGTGGTGGGAGACGAGGATCTGCTCGGCCAGGTCGAAGGTGTCGAAGCCGAGATGCCGCTCGGAGACGTCGAAGGGCACCGCGACCTGGCCGGGAGGCAGGAACCGCAGCGGCGGCACACCCAGCTCGATGACGAACCGGCCGCCGGGTTCCAGATGGCGGGCGGCGTTGCGGAAGCACTCGACCTGTTCGTGCTGTGTGAGCAGGTTCGAGAGGGTGTTGTACACGAGATAGACAAGGGTGAACCCGCCGGGGACGACAGTGGTGGCCATGTCTCCGACGGACACCGGAAGCATGTCCTCATCGACCTTGCGCCGGAGGACCGCTGCCATGTGCGCGGACAGTTCGATGCCCACGACCGGCACGCCGTGCTCCCGGAGCGGTACGCCGACCCGTCCGGTCCCGATGGCGAACTCCAGTGCCCGGCCGTCTCCGGCGAGTTCCGCGAGGAAGGCGAGAGTAGGTTCGAGAACGGCGGCCGATGACATGTCGGTCTGCTCGGCGTCGTAGCGTTCGGCTGTCGCACGGGTCCACAGTTCGCTGCTCGTCATGGACAGCCACTGTGGCGGGCGGCGACGGACGCTGTCGACGCATTTACTCCCGCCGGCCCCGATCGCACAGTCCGCAGTCCGGGGCGCGGGGCCTGCGGAACCCTGCCGGTACGGGGTCGGCGGCCGGCCGTCAGTAGCTGGGGAGACGGCGGGGGCCCAGGTCGCCGAGTACGTTGGCCGGTGCGAGCCGTACGGCGGCGCCGAGCACGGAGAGTCCGCACTGCCCGACCACCACCGGTTCGAGAGCGACGGACACCACTTCCGGGTGGTCATCCACCAGCCGCGACACCCTCAGCAGCAGTTCTTCGAGCGCCGCGGTGTCGACGGGCGCCGAGCCGCGCCAGCCGAACAGCAGCGGGGCGGTCCTGACGCTTCTGATGAGCCCCGCGGCGTCCCGGTCGGTGGCCGGGACGAGACGGTGGGCGGTGTCGCCGAGCAGTTCGGACGGCGCCCCGGCCAGCCCGAAGGAGAGGACAGCGCCGACGGCGGGGTCGATCGCGGACCGTACGACGGTGTCCACCCCGCGCCCGACCATGGCCTGCACCACGGGCCGGACCTCGGCCGGGCTGCCGAGGTCGCCGGAGAGTTCGGCGTAGGCGCGCCGCAGCCCCGCCTCGGTCGCGATGTCGAGCCGCACACCGCCGAGATCGGGGCGGTGGCGGAGATGGGGCGCCGTGGCCTTGAGCGCCACGGGGTAGCCGAGCTGCTCCGCGGCGGCGACGGCGGTGTCCGCGTCCGGGGCCGGGTGGGCGGGCCGGACGCGGATGCCGTACAGACCGAGGAGTTCGCAGGTGTCGTCGGGCGAGAGTGCCAGGCCGCGGGTGACATCGACGCGGGCGGTGGCGAGCAGCGCATCGATCCGGTCGGCTGCGGCGTTCTCGTCGATGTCGTCGTACTCCGGTACCCGGCCGGGCTCGGCGGCCTCGCGGCGCCACTGCGCGTACCGGACCGCCTGGGCGAGCGCGCGGACGGCCCGCTCGGCTGCCGGGTAGGCGGGGATGCCTCCGGTGCGGAGGGCGGGGGGCGTGGCGGGTGCGCCCGTACCCTTGTCGGCCCGGCTGGTCGTGTCGTCGCCGCCTGGCGTGCCGGCTGCGGTGGCCGCGGCGCCCGACGTGTCCGCTGTGTCTCCGGTATCCCCCACGGGCGCACCGGCCGGGGCCCCTCCCCCGCCGCCGTCCCGGTCGGCCGGGCTGTCCGGGGTGGCGGCCGGGCCCGTGCGTGGGGTCGCGGCGGCCGTTCCCCGGGGGCCGCGTACCGTACCGGTGGCCGCCGCCAGTGCCTCCGCGAGACCGCCGATCTCCAGATGCACCACGGCGACCGGCTTGGCGGGGGCGTCCTCGGCCGCTTCCCGCAGGGCGGCCGCCAGTACCTCTCCGTCACCCGACTCGGTCACGCCGTTCTCGCCCACCCAGGGGATCGCCGTGACCAGCACCGCATCGCATCCGTCGTCCGCCAGGGCCCGGCCGAGCGCGTCGCGGAAGTCCTCCGGGGTCGCATCCGTCGTCAGATCGACGGGCGGGAGCGGCCGCAGGCGCTCGGTGAGACAGGCGTCGTAGGTCAGCAGTCCGAGCGACTCGGAGTTGCCGAGGATCGCGACGCGCGGCCCCGATGGCAGCGGCTGCCCCGCCAGCAGCAAGCCCGCGTCGACGAGTTCGGTGACGGTGTCGACCCGGATCACACCGGCCTGCCGCAGCAGCGCCGAGACCGTGGCGTCCGGGACCCGGGTGACCGGCACCGCATGCCCCGGCGGGGCGCTGCCGCTGTGCCGGGCGCCCTTGACGACCACGACCGGCTTCACCGCAGCGGTGCGCCGGGCGAGCCTGGTGAACTTACGGGGATTGCCGATCGACTCCAGGTAGATCAGGGCGACATCGGTGTCCGGGTCCTCGTACCAGTACTGGAGGAAGTCGTTCCCCGACAGATCGGCCCGGTTTCCCGCCGAGATGAAGGAGGAGAGCCCGGCGCCGTGCCGGTGCAGCGCGGAGAGCAAGGCGATGCCGATCGCGCCGGACTGGGTGAAGAGTCCGATCCGGCCGCGCACCGGCGACTCGGGCGCGAGCGAGGCGTTCAGCCGGACGGCTTCGGCGGTGTTGATCAGGCCGAAGGCGTTCGGCCCGATGACACGCATACCGTACGAGCGGGCCCTGCGCAGCAGTTCGCGCTGGCGCAGCAGTCCTTCGGGCCCGCTCTCCGCGTAACCGGCGGAGATCACGACGAGCCCCTGCACCCCGTTCGCCCCGCAGTCGTCGACCACCCCGGGCACCTGCGCGGCGGGAACGGCCACGACCACCAGGTCGACCACTTCCCCGGCAGCGGTCACGGAGGACACCGAGCGGTGGGCGGGGGCGCCGTCCACCTCGGTGAGGCTCTCCGGGAAGGCCCGGTTCACCGCGTAGGTGCGCCCGGTGAAGCCGGAGCCGTGCAGATTGCGCAGGACCGCGCGCCCCACCCCGCCGGCCCCGCGCCCCACTCCGACGACGGCGACGGAACGGGGGGCCAGCAACCGCTGCACCGACCGCGCCTCCGCACGCTGTTCACGGGCGCGCTGCACCGCCAGGGACGCCTCGGTGGGCTCCAGGTCGAAGGTGAGATGGACCGAGCCGTCCTCGAAGCTGCGCTTCTGCTCGTACCCGGCGTCCGTGAAGACCTTGATCATTCTGGTGTTGGCCGGCAGGACCTCGGCGACGAAACGGCTGACCTCGCGCTCCCTGGCGACCGCCGCGATGTGTTCGAGCAGCGCGGATGCCACGCCGCGCCCCTGGTGGGCGTCCTGGACGAGGAAGGCGACCTCTGCCTCGTGCGCGGCGATCCTGTCGTAGCGGACGGTGGCGATGAACTCGCCGTTGACGGTCGCGGCGAGACCCACCCGGTCGACGTAGTCGTGATGGGTGAAGCGGTGGACGTCCTTGGCGGAGAGCCGGGGGTACGGTGCGAAGAACCGGTAGTACTTCGACTCGGGTGAGACCAGCTCGTAGAAGCTCACCAGCCGGTCGGCGTCCTCGGTGGTGATCGGCCGGATCCGCGCGGTGCCGCCGTCGCGCAGCACCACGTCCGCTTCCCAGTGGGCCGGGTACTCCTGGTGCGGGTTCTCCTCCAGCGGGGGCTGCATGCTGAAAGCGTACGGGTCGCGGTGGCACGGGGAGCGGTGCAGGCTGGTGATCCGGCAGAGCCGCACCACGGTACACCCGTGCAAGAATGGTCTAGACAACTGTCGCAGAACTCGAAGGGCAACACCATGGCTGAGCGTCGCGTCAAGGTCGGCTGGACCGAGGGACTGCACGCCCGACCGGCCTCCATCTTCGTCCGTGCCACCACGGCTTCGGGGGTGCCGGTGACGATCGCGAAGAACGGCAGCAACCCGGTGAACGCCGCATCGATGCTCGCCGTACTCGGCCTGGGCGTGGAGGGCGGCGAGGAGATCGTGCTCACCTCGGACGTGGAGGGCGCCGACGCCGCCCTGGACCGGCTGGCCAAGCTGGTCACCGACGGGCTCGACGAACTCCCCGAGACCGTCTGAGTATTCTGTCTTTCCGGGTGCCGGGCATGCGGCTGCGCAGCGAACGCACCGGAACATCCGAAAAGCAGAACATAAAAAGACTGCACAGAAAAAGACAGCACGAAAGAGGAGATGGATTACCGGATTCCTCTCGGACGGGCGCGAAAGAGCAGCGGCCGGCAAGCCGAAATTATCTGCTCCCTGTATACGGCAGCACTGTTAATCGGTGATGCCGACAGTGTTTACGGCATGTTTCGGATCCTTCCCGCGCCCCGGTTTCCGCAGCCGGTGCGCCGCCCTGGCGTGCTCCGCGTGCAGAGCGGTGAGCGCACGGGCCCGCTCCGCGTCGCCGCGCGCCACCGCGTCCACGATCGAGCCGTGCTCGGCCCAGGACACGACCGGAAGGACCGGCTGCTCGACGGCGTACATCCAGCCGATCTTCTGCCGCAGCTGGCCCAGCAGCGTGGTCAGCGCCGAGCTGCCCGATGCCTGCGCGAGCGTCTCGTGGAACCAGCCGCCGAGAGACCGCAGGTCCTCGCCCTGCCCCCGCCCGGCCCGCTCCTGCCCCAGCCTCACCAGGCCGCGCAGCACTTTCAGATGGGCTTCGGTCCGCCGCTGCGCGGCGCGCGCCGCGCCCATCGGCTCCAGCAGCATCCGCATCTCCAGCAGGTCGGCCGCCTCACGCTCGGTCGGTTCGGCGACACAGGCGCCCGCATGGCGGCGGGTGACCACGAACCCCTCGGACTCCAGGGTCCGCAGAGCCTCGCGGACCGGGACCCGCGAGACGCCGTAACGGCGCGCGAGCACCTCCTCGGTCAGCCGGCCGCCGCGCTCGTACACCCCCGAGATGATGTCGTCACGGATTGCCGTGCATACCGAATGCGCGGGAATACGCATGCCCCAACCTCCGCATCGACGTCCGCCTATCGCGGCCTGTCCACAGCTGTGCGGTGACTCTATGGCAGGGCGGGTCAATTCCCGAAGGCCCCCGGTAAATCATGGATATCTTTTGGCCAGGCAGAAACCGGCCGTGCGAACACCGGGCGCTGGAAATGCCTCGTGCGCGGATCCGGAACGCGAGTGGCCCCGGCGCGCGGCGGACGCGCCGGGGCGGCGGAAGAGGACCGGCCGGGGACCGGCCGGGGGCACACGTGGCTCGCCCGGGCCTGCCGGGGTCGGACGTGGACCGCCCGGGGCCCTGCCGGGTCAGACGTGGACGCCGTGCGAGCGCAGATAAGCGACGGGGTCGATGTCCGAGCCGTAGTCGGGACCCGTGCGGGCCTCGAAGTGGAGGTGCGGGCCCGTGACGTTGCCGGTGGCGCCGGAGAGCCCGATCCGCCGGCCCGGAGTGACGGACTGGCCGACCGAGACGCCGATGGACGAGAGATGGCCGTACTGCGTGTACGTGCCGTCATGCATCCGGATGACGATGTTGTTGCCGTACGCACCGCCCCAGCCGGCCTCCACGACCGTGCCGGCGCCGACGGCGTGGACCGGGGTGCCACTCGCGGCATGGAAGTCGATACCGGTGTGGCTGCCGGAGGACCAGAGGCTGCCACCGGTCTTGTAGCCGGTGGAGACGTACGAGTCGGCGACCGGGACCACATAGGCGTTGAGGCGTTCACGGGCCTGGGCGCGGGCCGCGCGCTGTTCGGCAGCCCTGGCGGCGTGTTCCCGCTCGGCCTTCGCCTTCGCTGCCGCCCTGGCCCTGGCCTTCGCCACGGCCTCGGCGTGGTCGGCCTCGTGCTGCTGTGCGGTGGCCTGGGCGGCTATCCGGTCGGCGACCGTGTCCCCCACGAGGATGGTCCGGTCGAGACGGGCTTCCTGCGCGGTGGAGACCTGCGCGCCGTCGGCCACCGCCGGGGAGGCGAGGGCGCCGATGACACCGGCTGTTGCGAGGGTGGCGGCTCCGGCGATGCCGACGGCCCTGCGGTTCGGACGGCTCGGGTGGTCCGTGCGGGCCGGGCGGTTGGGGGCACGGTGCTTGCCGGTGGGACGGCTGAACGCCATGGAGGGGCTGGTCCTTTCCTTCCCTGTCGCCTACCGGGTTAGCTGACGGGTTCGGAGCAGGAAGGTCCCCTACGGGCCCGCCCCTGCGGAGCGGCCCCGATTCACCCCAGGGACTGAGTGGGTCCCCGGCTCCCCCGGCTCGCGCCTGACGGGGACTCGGCGATCGCTGTCCGGCGCCGCGGTCGCGGCTTATGTCCGACGGACAGCGAGTGTGACGCTAAGCCGTCGGTCCCGGCCGCACCAAACGGACAGCGGATTCTGTCGCACATCCCACATCCCACATCCGACGTCCAGCAGCCCATCCCCGACAGCCGGTACCCAGCGGCCCATGTCCAGCTGCCCGCAGCCGGTACCGGGCCTGGCCGCGCGGCCTCGGGACAGCCCGGGCAACGGACCCCGCCGCGAACGGACGGGGTCCCGGCGGACTCACCGCCCGCCGGGACCCCGCAGCATGGGCCGCCCTGTGGCAGGGGCGGCCGGCGCGCTCAGCCGCTGACCACGGTCACTTCCCCGATGCCCAGCGCCCTGACCGGCTCCACGATCTGCGCGGCGTCCCCGACCAGCACCGTCACCAGCCGGTCGTCGGGGAAGGCGGAGACCACGGCGGCGGTCGCCTCGACCGTGCCGGTCGCGGCGAGACGGGCGTACAGCTGGGCCTGGAAGTCGTCCGGCAGATGCTGCTCGACCTGGTCGGCGAGGGTGGCCGCGACCGCGGCGGCCGTCTCGTACTTCAGCGGGGCGACCCCCACCAGGTTCTGTACGGCGACATCCCGCTCGGCGTCGGTCAGCCCGCCCGCGGCCAGCGTCCTCAGGACCTTCCAGAGGTCGTCGAGCGCGGGCCCGGTCGACTCGGTGTCCACCGAACCGCTGATGGCGAGCATGGCGGCGCCCGTCCCGTCGGCGGCCGAGCGGATCACCTGGCTGAAGGCCCGCACTCCGTAGGTGTAACCCTTCTCCTCACGCAGGACTCGGTCCAGACGGGAGGTGAGCGTGCCGCCCAGGCAGTAGGTGCCGAGGACCTGGGCGGGCCAGACACGGTCGTGCCGGTCCGCGCCGATCCGGCCGATCAGCAGCTGGGTCTGGACCGCACCCGGGCGGTCCACGACGACCACCCGGCCGGTGTCGTCCGCGGTGATCGGGGGGACCGGGCGGGGCGTGCCCGCGTTGCCCTTCCACTCGCCGAGGGTCTCGGCGAGCACCGCGTCCAGGTCGGTCCCCGCCAGGTCGCCGACGACGACCGCGGTGGCCGTGGACGGGCGGACGTACGCGTCGTAGAAGGCGCGGACACCGGCCGCGTCGATACGCCCCACGGTCTCCTCGGTGCCCTGGCGCGGACGCGACATACGGGCGGTGGCCGGGAACAGCTCCTTGGAGAGCTGCTTGGCAGCGCGGCGGGCCGGGTTGGCCAGCTCGTGCGGGATCTCGTCAAGCCGGTTGCCCACGATCCGCTCGACCTCGCTCGGGGCGAAGGCAGGCGCCCGCAGCGCGTCGGCGAGCAGGCCGAGCGCCTTGGGCAGCCGGGAGACCGGGACTTCGAGGGAGACCCGGACACCGGGGTGGTCGGCGTGCGCGTCGAGGGTGGCGCCGCAGCGCTCCAGCTCGGCGGCGAACTCCTCCGCGCTGTGCTTGTCGGTGCCCTCGGAGAAGGCCCTCGCCATGATCGTGGCAATGCCGTCGAGCCCCTCGGGCTCGGCGTCCAGCGGGGCGTCGAGGCTGATCTCGACAGCGACGACCTGCTGTCCCGGGCGGTCGCAGCGCAGCACCGTCAGCCCGTTGGGCAGGGTGGAGCGCTCGGGGGCCGGGAAGGCCCAGGGCCTGGGGGCACCCGCCTGGGGCTGCGGGTGGAAGGTCATGGTCACGGCCGCGGGGTCGGTCACTGGTCCGCCTCTGTGCTGTTGCTGTCGGTGGCTGCGGTGGCCGGGTCGGATTCGGCGTCCGCACGGGTCTCTTCGGGCTCATCGGCGGTGACGGGCTCGTACACCAGGACAGCCCTGTTGTCGGGGCGCAGCCGGGCCTTGGCGACCGCCTGCACCTCGTCGGCCGTGATGTCCAGCACCCGGCCCACCGCGGTCAGCGCCAGCTGCGGGTCGCCGAACAGCACGGCGTACCTGCACAGTTCGTCGGCGCGGCCGGCGACCGTACCGAGCCGGTCGAGCCACTCGCGCTCCAGCTGGGCCTGCGCGCGCTCCATCTCCTCGGCCGTGGGGCCCTCGGCCGCGAAGCGGGCCAGTTCCTCGTCGACGGCCGCCTCGATCTGCGGGACCTCGACACCGCCGGACGTCTTGACGTCCAGCCAGCCGAGCGAGGGGGCGCCGGAGAGCCGCAGCAGACCGAAGCCGGCCGCGACCGCCGTACGGTCCCGGCGCACCAGCCTGTTGTGGAGCAGTGACGACTCGCCGCCGCCCAGGATCGTCAGCGCGATGTCCGCGGCGTCGCACGCGCGGGTGCCGTCCTCGGGGAGCCGGTAGGCGGCCATCAGGGCGCGCGACGGCACCTCCTCGTACAGCTCCTCGCGCACCTCGCCACCGAGGGTGTCGGGCAGTGAGCCGTCCCGCGGCGGCTGCTTGCCGTCGTGGGAGGGGATGGTGCCGAAGTACTTCTCCACCCAGGCGAGCGTCTGCTCCGGGTCGATGTCGCCGACAACCGAGAGGACGGCGTTGTTGGGCGCGTAGTTCGTACGGAAGAACGCCCGCGCGTCCTCCAGCGTCGCCGCGTCCAGGTCGGCCATGGAGCCGATCGGCGTGTGGTGGTACGGATGGCCCTCCGGGTAGGAGAGTGCGGTCAGCTTCTCGAACGCCGTGCCGTACGGCACGTTGTCGTAGCGCTGGCGGCGTTCGTTCTTGACGACGTCCCGCTGGTTCTCCATGGACTCCTCGTCGAGCGCGGCGAGGAGGGAGCCCATCCGGTCGGCCTCCAGCCAGAGCGCCAACTCCAGCTGGTGCGCGGGCATCGTCTCGAAGTAGTTGGTGCGCTCGAAGCTGGTGGTGCCGTTGAGCGAGCCTCCGGCCCCCTGCACCAGCTCGAAGTGGCCGTTGCCCTCGACCTGTCCCGAACCCTGGAACATCAGGTGCTCGAAGAGGTGGGCGAGTCCGGTACGGCCCTTGACCTCGTGGCGTGAACCGACGTCGTACCAGAGGCAGACCGCGGCGACCGGGGTCAGGTGGTCCTCGGAGAGCACCACCCGCAGGCCGTTGGCCAGCCGGTGCTCGGTCGCTGTCAGGCCGCCGGAGGCGGCCTCGGCCGTGGCCGTGTGACCCATGGGCATGTACGTCCCTTCGATCGCGTGTGTTGACCGCGTTGGAATGCAGTCCTGCCACTGTATGCAAGCGCACCGACAGCCGGGAGCCATCCCGGTGTGCACGGGTCGCGGTCGGCGTTGTCGGTGGGACAGTCCACAATGGTCGGCGTCAGTACCGGACCAGGCACGTGAAGGAGCCGCAGCAGCGATGGCCCGCCGCAGCACGAAGACCCCGCCGCCGGAGGACTTCGAGGAGAAGATTCTCGACATCGACGTGGTCGATGAAATGCAGGGCTCCTTCCTGGAGTACGCGTACTCGGTGATCTACTCACGGGCCCTGCCGGACGCCCGTGACGGCATGAAGCCCGTACACCGGCGCATTCTCTACCAGATGAACGAGATGGGGCTGCGGCCCGACCGCAGCTATGTGAAGTGCGCCCGGGTCGTCGGCGAGGTCATGGGCAAGCTGCACCCGCACGGCGACGCCTCGATCTACGACGCCCTGGTGCGGCTCTCGCAGTCCTTCTCCATGCGGCTCCCGCTGGTCGACGGACACGGCAACTTCGGCTCGCTCGGCAACGACGACCCGCCGGCCGCGATGCGGTACACCGAGTGCCGGATGGCTGACGCCACGTCACTGATGACCGAGTCGATCGACGAGAACACGGTCGACTTCGAGCCGAACTACGACGGCCAGGAGCGCGAGCCCGGCGTGCTCCCGGCGGCCTACCCGAACCTCCTGGTGAACGGCTCGTCCGGGATCGCGGTCGGGATGGCCACCAATATGCCCCCGCACAATCTGGGCGAGATCATCGCGGCGGCCCGCCATCTGATCAAGCACCCGGGCGCCGATCTCGACACCCTGATGCGCTTCGTGCCGGGCCCCGATCTGCCGACCGGCGGCCGGATCGTGGGTCTCGACGGGATCAGGGACGCGTACGAGCGCGGGCGCGGCACCTTCAAGATCCGTGCGACGGCCACCGTGGAGAACGTCACGGCGCGCCGCAAGGGCATCGTCGTCACCGAACTGCCCTTCGCGGTCGGCCCGGAGAAGGTGCGGGCGAAGATCAAGGACCTGGTGGCGTCGAAGAAGCTCCAGGGCATCGCGGACCTGAAGGACCTCACCGACCGGGCGCACGGGCTGCGGCTGGTCATCGAGATCAAGAACGGTTTCGTGCCCGAGGCCGTGCTCGAACAGCTCTACAAGCTCACCCCGATGGAGGAGTCCTTCGGGATCAACAACGTGGCGCTGGTCGACGGGCAGCCGCTGACGCTGGGCCTCAAGGAGCTGCTTGAGGTCTATCTCGACCACCGCTTCTCGGTCGTCAGACGGCGCAGCGAGTTCCGCAGGACCAAGCGGCAGGACCGGCTGCATCTGGTCCTCGGGCTGCTCGTGGCGCTGCTCGACATCGACGAGGTCATCCGTCTGATCCGCTCCAGCGACAACTCGGCGCAGGCCAAGGAGCGGCTGATCTCGCACTTCTCGCTGAGTGAGACGCAGACCCAGTACATCCTGGACACCCCGCTGCGCCGGCTCACCAAGTTCGACCGGATCGAGCTGGAGAGCGAGCGCGACCGGCTGAACAGCGAGATCGAGGAGCTGACCCGGATCCTGGAGTCCGACGCGGAGCTGCGCAAGCTGGTCTCGTCCGAACTGGCCGCGGTGGCCAAGAAGTTCTCCACCGATCGCCGGACCGTCCTGCTGGAGTCGGCGGGGACCCCGGTGGCCGCGGCCGCCCTCCAGGTCGCCGACGACCCCTGCCGGGTACTGCTGTCGTCCACGGGGCTCCTGGCGCGTACGGCCACCGCCGACGGGCTCAGCACCGAGGGGCAGAAGCGCACCAAGCACGATGTGGTGGTCTCGGCCGTGCCGGCGACGGCGCGGGGCGACATCGGCGTGGTGACATCGGCCGGCCGGCTGCTGCGGCTCGGCGTGATCGACCTGCCGCAGCTGCCCGACACCGCGTCCGCGCCCAGCCTGGCGGGCGGTGCGCAGATCGCGGAGTTCGTCTCGCTCGCCGACGGTGAGCGGGTCGTCTGTCTCACCACGGTCGACGAGTCGTCACCGGGTCTGGCGATCGGTACCGAACAGGGCATCGTCAAGCGGGTGGTGCCCGACTACCCGGCCCACAAGGACGAGTTGGAGGTCATCGGCCTGCGGGACGGCGACCGGATCGTCGGCGCGGCCGAGCTGCGCACCGGGGACGAGGACCTGGTCTTCATCACGGACGACGCCCAGCTGCTGCGCTATCCGGCCGGGCAGGTCAGGCCGCAGGGCCGTCCGGCGGGCGGTATGGCCGGCATCAAGCTGGCCCAGGGGGCCAAGGTGATCTCGTTCACCGCGGTCGACCCGGCGGCGGATGCGGTGGTCTTCACCATCGCGGGTTCGCACGGCACGCTGGACGACTCGGTGCGTACGGCGAAGCTGACCCCGTTCGACCAGTACCCGCGCAAGGGCCGGGCGACCGGCGGGGTGCGCTGCCAGCGCTTCCTGAAGGGCGAGGACCTGCTGGTGCTCGCCTGGGCGGGCGAGACCCCGGTGCGGGCCGCCGCCGCGAACGGCGCCCCGGCCGAACTGCCGGAACCTGACCCGCGGCGGGACGGCTCCGGCCTGCCGCTGACCTCGGCGGTGGCGAGGCTCGCGGGGCCGGTGTAACCGGAAGCTCAGTACAACAGCCCGGCCTCTTCGGTCCCGTCCGGTTCCCCGGGCCCTTCGGAGAGGCCGGGCACATAGCGCAGGACGCCCCACATCGATTCGGCGGGGACATCCTGCGGTGCGTGCTCGCGGCAGCCGTCGAGCCGGTCGCGCACCGCTCCGGCGTCGATACCGGACCCGATGAGGACCAGCTCGGTGAGGTTCTCGCCGCTGCCGCCCGTGCCCGCGTCCCCGGCCCGGGGCGAGGGATAGAAGCGCAGGAAGTTTCCCACCGCGTGCAGGGTGTACTTCTCCGGGTGGCCGGGGACCCCGAAGTGGACGAAACCCTTGATGCGGTAGAGGCCGTCGGGGCGCGCGTCCAGGAACTCCATCAGCCGCCGGGGGTTCATCGGCTCGGCCGAGACGAACCCGACGCTCTCGTAGAGCGTGTGCAGATGGCCGCTGTGACCGCCGCCCTCCGCACATGTGCTGCCGTCCTGTGGGCCGCCCGGCTCCCCGGCGCCGTCCGGCGGAGCAACGTCGCCCGCTGGACCGTCGTCGCGCAGGTCGTCGAAGGAGAGCTGGCCGACCCGCTCACCGGCCGGTCTGCGGTCGATGAGCAGCCCCGGGTCGATCTGCCCGTACTCGGCGCTGATCACCGGGACCCCGACGGCGTGCTCGCCGACCGCGGCGCGGATGCGGGCGCGGCCCGCCGCGTCCACCCGGTCGGCCTTGTTGAGGACGACCAGATCGGCGAGGGTCAGATGACGGTCGGTCTCCGGGTGCCGGCTCCGGGTCGCGTCGAACTCGGCGGCGTCGACGACCTGGACGAGACCCCCGTACACGATGTCCTGGTTCCCGCTCGCCAGGATCATCCGGATGAGTTCCTGCGGCTCCGCCAGGCCACTCGCCTCGATGACGATGACATCGATCCGCAGTTCGGGGCGGGAGAGCCGGCCCAGATACTCATCGAGTTCGCTGGTGTCGACGGCGCAGCACAGACAGCCGTCGCCGAGCGAGACCATCGAGTCGACCTGTCCGGCGACGGTCATCGCGTCGATCTCGATGGCGCCGAAGTCGTTGACGACGGCGCCGATCCGGGTGCCTCTGCTCTGCCGGAGCAGATGGTTGAGCAGGGTGGTCTTGCCGGATCCGAGGAATCCCGCGAGGACGACGACGGGCACGGGTTTCCTGGACATGGGCACCGATCCTAAACGAGCCGCACACCGTGCGGCCGGGCAGCCGTGGCCGGGGTGGACGCACCGTTCCGGGACAGCCGCGGGCCGGGTCAGCCGATGGCCGGCACCGGCTGCGGCGGGGGCGGTCCCACATAGCGGGCCGCGGGCCTGATGATCTTGGAATCCGCCGCCTGCTCCAGGATGTTGGCGCTCCAGCCGACCACCCGCGCCACACAGAAGGTCGGTGTGAACATCTCGCGGGGCAGCCCGCACTGCTCCATGACGACCCCGGCGTAGAACTCGACGTTGGTGTGCAGTTCCCGGCCGGGTTTGAGTTCGGCGAGCAGCGCCTCCACCCGCTCCTCCACCTCGACGGCGAAGTCGGCGAGCGGGCCGCCGAACCCCTGGGCGATCTCCCGCAGCATCCGCGAGCGCGGGTCCTCGGTGCGGTAGACGGGATGCCCGAAGCCCATGATCCGCTCCCCCGCGAGCACCCTCTCCCGTATCCACGGGTCAATACGGTCCGGTGTGCCGATCGCGTCGAGGGTGTCCAGCGCCCGGCTCGGCGCCCCGCCGTGCAGCGGCCCGGAGAGCGCGCCGACCGCGCCCACCAGACAGGCCGCCACATCGGCGCCGGTGGAGGCGATGACCCGGGCGGTGAAGGTGGAGGCATTGAAGCCGTGGTCGACGGTGGAGACGAGGTACTGCTCAACGGCGCGCGCCCGCTCCGGGTCCGGCTCCGAACCGGTGATCATATAGAGGTAGTTGGCCGCCGCGGGCAGGTCGTCACGCGGTTCGACCGGCTCCAGACCCTGGCCGATCCGGTACAGCGCGGCCAGCAGCGTGGGCACCACCGCGCAGGCGGTGAGTGTGTCGGCCACCCGGCGGTCCGCGCCGATGTCGTAGACCGGCCGGAAGCCCGAATCGGCGCCGAGCAGGGAGAGCGCGGTCCGCAACCCGGCCAGCGGGCCCGATCCGGCCCGGGCGATGGCGGGCAGCGCCTCCCGGACGGCATCCGGGAGCCTGCGCAGTCCGGCGGTACGGGCGGTGAACGCCGCACGCCGGTCGGCGTCCGGGAGTTCGCCGTGGACCATCAGGTACCAGACGTCCTCGAAGGTACGGAGCCGGGCCAGGTCGACCGCCGAGTACTGCCGGTAGTGGTAGAAGCCCTCGCGGCCCCGCACATCGCCCAGTTCGGTGTCCGTGACGACTACGCCCGCGAGCCCTCGTGGGGCGGTGATGGTGGTCATGGCTGTCCCCTCGGTCAGGCGCGCCCCGCCGGATGTGGGGCGTGGCGCGTTCCCTCTTCATTGATTCGACTGTCCATGATTGACTTTCATCCTGTCAATGTTGATTGAATCAATGTAAATACGGTGAACCCTATGAGCGATCAACCAGCGGCAGCGGAACCCCGGCGGCTGACCACCAGGGAGGCGGCCGACCGGCTCGGGGTGAAGCCCGAGACCGTGTACGCGTACGTCAGCCGGGGTCAGCTCGGCTCCCGCCGCGCACCGGGCGGCCGGGGCAGCACCTTCGACGCCGCCGAGGTCGAGGCGCTGGCCGCGCGCGGCGCACGGCGGGAGCCCCAGCCGTCCGGCACCGACCTCGCCTTCCGTACCGGTGTGACGCTGATCGACCCGGAGGCCGGCCGCTACTACTTCCGGGGGGTGGACGCGGCGGAACTCGCCGGACGGTACGGCTACGAGGAGGTGGCCGACTGGCTGTGGACCGGAACGCTCCGCCCCGGTGTGCGGTTCACCGCTCCCCCCGAGGCGCTGGCGGCCGGAGAGCGGGCGGTCGGGGCGCTGCCCGCGCACAGCACGGCGATGGACCGGCTGCGGGCCGCGGCCGTCGCTGCGTCGGCGGCCGATCCGCTGCGCTTCGACCTCGCGCCGGACGCCGTGCTCGGCACGGCGCGCGCCCTGATCCCCACGCTGGTGGGCTCACTGCCGGCAGAGGGCCCGCACGGCGAGGCCGAGAAGGCGGGGCTTGCCCCACGGCTCTGGTGCCGGCTCACCCCGCGCGCACCAGACGGCGACTCACTGGCCGTACTGGAGGCGGCACTTGTGCTGCTCATCGACCACGACCTGGCGGCTTCCACGCTGGCGGCCCGGGTCGCGGCGTCCGCCCGCGCCCATCCGTATGCGGTCGTCTCCGCGGGGCTCGGCGCCCTGGAGGGCCCCCTGCACGGCGCGGCCAGCGGACTGGCGCACCGGATGCTGGCGGAAGTGCTGGAGCGGGGCGGGGCGGCTCCGGTCGTCGCGGACCATCTGCGGGCCGGCCGCCGGGTCCCGGGGCTCGGCCACCGGCTGTACCGGGGCGAGGACCCGCGGGCCGCGGTGCTGTTCGCGCTGCTCGACAGGGTCCCGGCGGCCGCTCCCGCGCTCGCCGCTGCCCGCGACGTGGTGGCCACGACGGCCCGCCACACCGAACTGCACGCCAATGTCGATCTGGCGCTGGCCGTGCTCTCGGTGGCCTCCGGGATGCGCGCCGAGGCAGGAGAGGCGCTGTTCGCCGTGGCCAGAACGGCCGGCTGGATCGCCCACGCCCTGGAGGAGTACGCGGAACGGCCGCTGCGGCTGCGCCCCAGTGGCCAGTACAACGGCCCGCGCCCTCCCCTGCCCCTGCCCGCACCCTGAGCCGAGGGGTCAGGTCCGCAGCCAGACCGCCGTGTCCTGCGGCAGGCGCCCCCCTTCGTCCAGCGGGCCGCTGCTGAGGAGGGTGTCCGTGTGGCCGGGGAGCACCGCGGGCTCGGCGGCGAGGTTGACGACGCAGATCAGTCCTCCGGACCGGGCGAAGGCCAGGACCCCTTCGGCCGCGGGCAGCCAGGTCAGCGGCCCGTCGCCGAACCCGGCCGCCGTCCTGCGCAGCCCGAGCGCCGTGCGGTACAGCGAGAGCATCGAATCCGGGTCGGCCGCCTGGACCTCCGCCGCGTAACGGGTCCAGCCGTCCGGCTGCGGGAGCCACGGTTCGGCCGTGGGCGGTACCGCGGTCCAGGGCAGCGGCACCCGGCAGCCGTCGCGGCCCGGGTCGGTGCCGCCGGAGCGGAAGTGCATCGGGTCCTGGATCCGGTCCAGCGGGATCTCCACCTCGGGCAGCCCCAACTCCTCGCCCTGGTAGAGGTAGACGGATCCGGGCAGCGCCAGCGAGAGCAGGGCTGCGGCGCGTGCCCTGCGGGTTCCGAGCTCCAGATCGGTGGGGGTGCCGAAGACCTTGGCCGCGAAGTCGAAGCCGGTCTCCCGGCGGCCGTAACGGGTGACGGTCCGTGTCACGTCGTGGTTGCACAGCACCCAGGTCGCCGGAGCGCCGACCGGGGCGTGCTCGGCCAGGGTCTCCTCGATCGCGGTACGCAGCCCGGCGCTGTCCCAGGGACAGCTCAGGAAGTTGAAGTTGAAGGCCGTGTGCAGTTCGTCCGGGCGCAGATAGCGGGCGAAGCGTTCCGAGTCCGGCAGCCAGACCTCGCCGACGAAGACACCGCCGTACTCGTCGGCGACGGCCCGCCACGAGCGGTAGATGTCGTGGATCTCGTCCTGGTCGATGTACGGATGCCGGTCGCGCCCCTCCACGAAGTCGGGCAGCCCGTCCGCCTTGGTGAGCAGCGCGGCCGAGTCGATCCGTACGCCCGCGACGCCGCGCTCGAACCAGAAGCGCAGGATGTTCTCGTGCTCCTGGCGCACCACGGGGTGGGACCAGTTGAGGTCGGGCTGCTCGGGGGCGAAGAGATGGAGGTACCACTCGCCGTCCTCGACCCGGGTCCAGGTGGACCCGGCGAACTGGGACGGCCAGTCGTTGGGGGCCAGTTCCCCGTGCTCGCCCCGGCCCGGGCGGAAGTGGAAGAGTTCGCGCTCGGGGCTGCCGGGGCCGGCGGCGAGCGCGGCTCTGAACCAGGCGTGCTGGTCCGACACATGGTTGGGCACGATGTCGACGATGGTGAGGATGGACAGCTCACGTGCTTCCGCGATGAGCTTCTCGGCCTCGGCGAGGGTGCCGAAGGCGGGGTCGATACTGCGGTAGTCGGCCACGTCGTAACCGCCGTCCGCGAGCGGCGAGAGATACCAGGGCGTGAACCAGAGCGCGTCGACGCCCAGTTCGGCGAGGTACGGCAGTCTGCTGCGCACTCCCGCCAGATCGCCGGTTCCGTCACCGTCCGCGTCGGCGAAACTGCGTACGTACACCTGGTAGATGGCGGCGGAGCGCCACCAGTCTTCGGTGGCCTCGGGCGGAGGGATGGCTGCCACGTGACGGTCCTTTCGGGCAGGTGGGACTCCGCCGCCGGCCCCGGACAGCGGGGCGCCGGGAAGGGGCCGGCGGCGGAGCGCGGAGGGAGGAGGACGCACAGCGAGCGGTGGTACTGAGGCGGTGGCGGTGCCGCGGTGCTGGTGCCGGGGTGGTGGTGCCGGGGCGGTCGTCAGCCCTTCAGACTGCCCGCGGTCAGGCCGCTCATGATGTTGCGCTGGAAGATCAGGAAGATGATCAGCGTCGGCGCGGACGCCATGGCCAGCGCGGCGATGAGCCAGTTCTCGGGCACCCCCTGGGCCAGCGAGTAGATACCGACGTTGAGGGTCTGCTTGCCGGGGTCGGGCAGGGTGAGCATCGGCCAGAGGAAGTCCTTCCAGACGCCGACGACCGCGAAGATCGAGACGACTCCCAGAATGGGCCGGGAGATGGGCAGCACCACGGAGCGCAGGGTGCGCAGCGGGGATGCCCCGTCGATGGAGGCGGCGTCCAGCAGTTCCCGCGGGACCGAGTCGAAGAACCGCTTCAGCAGGAAGATGTTGAAGGCGTTCGTCACGGAGGGAAGCCAGATCACCCAGGGCGAGTTGAGCAGGTTGCGCTGGAAGAGCGGCACGTCGAGCACGGTGAGGTACTGCGGTACGACGAGCACGGTCGCCGGGATCATCAGCGTGGCCAGCATCATCCCGAGGATGGCCTTGCCGAAGACGGGTCTGAGCTTGGAGAGCGAGTAGGCCGCGGCGACGTCGAGGACCAGTTGGAAGGCGAGCGCCCCGAAGGCGTAGTAGAGGGTGTTGAGCAGCAGCTTGGACAGCTGCATCACATGCCAGGCCCTGGAGTAGTTGTCCGGGTGGAAGCTCCTGGGGAAGGCGGTGGGCGGTGACTGGGCGAACTCCTGCGCGGTCTTCAGCCCGCCGGTCACCATCCAGTAGAGCGGGCCGAGGAAGACCAGGGTGAAGAGGAGGACGACCAGGGTGAGGACACCCCAGTAGACGGCCTTTCCGCGGGGTCTGCCCAGTTGGGCGGGTGAGATCAGTGTGCGCTCTGCCATCGTCGTCGTACCCCTAGCTCTCGCTGTCGCGGCTCAGTCGGACGTACGCCGCCGAGAAACCGGCGAGCAGGACGAGCAGGACCAGGCCGAGTGCGGCGGCTCCGCCGTAGTTGTTGAAGTTGAAGGCGTACTGGTAGATGAGGTAGACGACGGTCGTCGTCGAACCCTCGGGTCCCGCCCCGTTGGTCAGCAGGAACGGTTCGGTGAAGACCTGCATCGTCGCGATGATCTGCATCAGCAGGAGCAGCGAGAGGATCAGCCGGGTCTGCGGGACGGTCACATGCCAGATCTTCCGCAGCAGCCCGGCGCCGTCCAGCTCCGCCGCCTCGTACAGCTCGCCCGGTATGCCCTGGAGGGCCGCGAGGTAGATCAGCGTCGCACCGCCCATGTTCATCCAGGTCGAGGCGATCACCACGGAGAGCATCGAGGTGCTGGTGGACTGGAGCCACTGCTGTTCGGGCAGGTGCAGGAAGTGCAGGATGCCGTTGAAGAGCCCGTAGCCCGGGTCGTAGAAGTACTTGAAGAGCAGGACGGACGCGACCGGCGGCAGCATCACGGGCAGGTAGACGAGGAGCCGCAAGTACCCCTGGGCGTGCCGGAATTCATTGATCACGATCGCGATGACGAACGGCACCAGGAAACCGAGCAGCAGCGCGAGACCGGTGAAGAGCAGGGTGTTGCGCCAGGCCTGCCAGAAGGCCGGGTCGTGGAAGACGTACTTCAGGTTGTCCAGGCCGACCCAGGTGGTCCTGCCCGCCTCGTTCTTCTGGAAGGCCAGCAGGAATTCCCTGACCATCGGGTACCAGGAGAAGAAGGCGAAGCAGAGGACGGCGCCGATCAGGAAGCCGTGTGCCGAGAGGTTGCGCCGCAGACTGCGGACGAAGACCTCGCGACGGGCCTGCGGCGGCGGGCCGTCGTGCTGCGGCGGCTGCACCGGCAGGCTGCTCGTGGACAGGGTGGGGGCCGACATCGTCTCTCCTTGGCGCCGGTTCTCCGGGTCTCGGTCTGGGCGGGGCCGGGACCGCTGGGTCCCGGCCCTTCGTGGTGCGGTGCCGGTACTGGTTCGCCGTGCGGTACTGGTACTAGTTCGCCAGGACCTGGTTGACCTGCTGTTCGGCGGTGGAGAGCAGGGAGTCGATGGAGGCGTTCTTGTTGGTCAGGACCCCGGACATCGCATCGTCGAGGACCTTGTAGATCTCCTGCGCCTTGGCCGGCTCGGCCTTCCCCTTGACGGGGTTCTCCATGAAGGGCCTGAAGTTCTCGACCGGCATGGTGGCGTTGTCGGTCCGGGACCGGAGGTCCTTGGCCTTGGTGTCGCCGGTCCAGAAGTTCGGCTGCGGCAGACCGACCGGCAGCTTGTCGGACTTCGAGCGGGCCCAGTCGAACTGCCCCTTGCCGGGGGTGAGCGTCTTGAAGTTGACCCAGGCGATGGCCGCCTTGATCTTGTCCGGGGAGCTGCCCGCCTTGATCATGTAGTCGTTGCCGCCGAAGAGCGTGGCATGCCCGCCGGGGATCGGCCCCATACCGTAGTCGGCGTACTTGGCGCCCAGTTGCTGGACCATGTACGTGAGGTCGTCGGGGGCCGCGAGGAACATCCCGAGCTTGTCGGTGGATATCTGCTTCTGCAGATCGCCCCACTTGAGCAGCTGGGTCTTGCCCATGCTGTCGTCGTCCCAGCGCATGGCCTTGAGGTTCGTCAGCACCTCCTTGCCGATGGCGTCGTTGAAGGCGGCCTTCCTGCCGTCCGGGGTGACGACGTCGCCACCGAGGCCGTACATCTCGGCGGTGAAGTGCCAGCCGCCCTGGTTGGTCGCGCTGTAGTCGCCGTAGCCCGCGATGCCGTGACCGAGACCGGCGATGGCCTTGGCGTCCTTGCGGACCTCGGCCCAGGTGACCGGCGGCCTGTCGGGGTCGAGACCGGCCTGCTTGAAGAGCTTGCGGTTGATCATCAAGCCCATCGTGTAGTTGCTGGTGGGCAGGCCGTAGGTCTTGCCGTCCTTCTTCAGGACGTTCATCACGTCCGGGTCGATACTGCCCAGCGCGGGAACGTTCTTCGCGTTCACATACGCCGATATGTCGGCGGCGCCGCCGTTGTCCAGCACCTGCTGGAGATCGGTGAAGTACGTGTAGAAGACGTCCGGCTGCGACTTCCCCTTGAGAGCGGCGGTGAAGCGTGTGGGCTCCTCGCACTGGCCGGGCGTGGACTTACCGTCGATCGTGACGTTCGGGTACTGCTTGTTGAACGCCTTGATGTCCTCCTTCCACTCGCGCAGCTCGGCGGCCTTCGCGGCCGGCGGCATACAGTCCATGGTCAGCGTGACCTTGGTCTTCGGGTCGAGCGGAGCGGACGGATCCGAACTCCCGCCGCCTGATCCGCTGCTGGTGTCGCTGCTGCTGGTGCCGCAGGCGGCCAGTGCGGTCAGGGCGAGCGCGGAGACGAGGGCAGCCGTCGCGGTACGGCGGTGGGTCGGGCGGAACCAGGTGCTTCTCATCGGTGGTCCCCTTGTGGGCAGGAGCGCTGGAAGCCCACAACTGCGTCGCTGTGGGGCGGCGCAAACTCAACCACCGACAACAGCACTCCGCAAGATGTCGCGCAGATTCCGCAAATTTTTGACAGTTACTGCTCCCCACTGCGCGACACCTGCGCCGTGGAACCGCGCACCACCAGTTCGGGCTCGAAGAGCAGCTCGTCCGATGAGACCGTATGGCCTCCGATCTGCACGGACAGCAGCTCGACCGCGGCGCGCCCCATCGCCTCGATGGGCTGGCGGACCGTGGTCAGCGGGGGTTCGGTGCAGTTCATGAAGGCCGAGTCGTCGTAGCCGACGATCGAGATGTCGCCGGGCACCGAGAGGCCCCGGCGGCGGGCGGCGCGCACCGCGCCGAGTGCGAGCGGGTCGCTCGCGCAGATGACTCCGGTGACCCCCTGGTCGAGCAGCCGGCCCGCCGCCGCGTGGCCGCCCTCCAGCGAGAACATCGCCCGTACGACCCGCTCGTCGGGGAGTTCGGCGCCCAGTTCGGCCGCGATCACCCGGGCGGCGTCGAGCTTGCGCAGCGACGGCACATGGTCACCGGGCCCGAGCACCAGGCCGATCCGCTCGTGACCGAGCGAGGCCAGATGGCGCCAGGCCTGCCCGAGGGCGACCGCGTCGTCGCAGGAGGCACCCGGGAAACCGAGGTCCGGCAGGGTCGCGTTGATCAGGACGACCGGAATCCTGCGGTCCGCGAGCACCTTGTAGTGCTCGTGCGGGGCGTCGAGCTGCTGGTAGAGACCGCCCGCGAAGACCACCCCCGACACCTGCTGCTCCAGCAGGAGTTCGACGTAGTCGGCCTCCGACACACCGCCCTTGGTCTGGGTGCAGAGCACGGGCGTCAGACCCTGCTGCGCGAGGGCGCCGCCGACCACTTCGGCGAAGGCCGGGAAGATCGGGTTCTGCAGCTCAGGGAGGACCAGGCCCACCAGCCGGGCGCGTTCACCGCGCAGCTGGGTGGGACGTTCGTACCCCAGCACGTCGAGTGCGGACAGAACAGCCTGCCGCGTCGCCTCGGAGACGCCGGGCCTGCCGTTGAGTACCCGGCTGACCGTGGCCTCACTGACCCCAACCTTCTGTGCCACCTGTGCAAGTCGTCGCGTCATGCGCGCAAGATTAGCGCAAAGGCCGCAAGCGGTTTGCGTACGGTGGGGAACTTCCGGTGGCCCCGCCCGCACTCTACGGTTCTGCCACATGAACAGCGGACAGCCCCGGAAACGCCGTATCGGACTGCCCCGGCGGGTGTTCTCGCAGGTGCTGCTGATGCAGCTGACCATCGCCGGCGGAGTGCTCGCCCTGGCAACCGGTCTCTTCCTGCGCCCGCTCGGCGCCCAGTTCGACGACCAGGCCATGCGCCGCGCCCTCGCGATCGCCGAGACTACCGCCTCGCCCCGGCTGGCGGCGGAGCTCCTCGCCTCCCGGCCGACGCCCGGCGGCCCGGTCCAGGCCGAGGCCGAACGCATCCGGCGTGCGACCCACGCGGAGTACATCGTGGTCATGGACGTACGCGGGATCCGCTGGTCGCACACCACCCGCTCGGAGATCGGCCGTCCGGTCTCGACAAGTGCCCGGCGACCGCTGTCGGGCCACGAGGTCATGCAGATCGACAGCGGCACCCTGGGCCGCTCCGCCCGGGGCAAGGTCCCCCTGCGCGACAGCCACCGCCGGATCGTCGGCGCGGTGTCGGTCGGCATCAGATACGACAGCGTGCGCGCGCATCTGCTCGCGATGATCCCGGGGCTCCTCGCGTACGCGGGCGGGGCACTCGCGGCGGGGGCGCTGGCCGCGTATCTGATCTCACGGCGGCTCCAGCGGCAGGTGCACGACCTTGCGTTCTCCGACATCTCGGCGCTGCTCGCCGAGCGTGAGGCGATGCTGCACGGCATCCGTGAAGGGGTCGTCGCGCTGGACGGCGGCGGCCGGATACGGCTCATGAACGACGAGGCCCAGCGCCTTCTGGACCTCGGCCCCGGGATCATCGGGCTCCCCCTCACCGAGGCGCTGGGCGAGGGGCGCACCACCGATGTGCTGGCAGGCCGCGTCACGGGCGAGGACCTGCTGGCGGTATGCGGCCGCCGCGTCCTGGTCGCCAACCGGATGCCCACCGACGACGGAGGCGCGGTGGCCACCCTCCGTGACCGGACCGAGCTGGAGCGGCTGGGCCGTGAACTCGACTCCACCCGCGGGCTGATCGACGCCCTGCGCGCCCAGGACCACGAGCACGCCAACCGGATGCACACGCTCCTCGGCCTCCTCGAACTGGAGATGCACGACGAGGCCGCGGAGTTCATCAGTGAGGTGGTCGGAGCACACCGCACCACCGCCGAGCAGATCACCGGGAAGATCCACGATCCGCTGCTGGCCGCCCTGCTGGTCGGCAAGGCGACGGTGGCGGCCGAGCGCGGGGTCGCCCTCCGTCTGACCCCGGAAACGCTGCTGCCGGACCGGCTGGTCGACCCGCAGGGGCTGGTGACGATCGTGGGCAATCTGGTGGACAACGCCCTGGATGCGGTGTCCGGTTCGGCCGGTGCGCGGGTGGAGGCCGAGCTGCTCGCCGAGGGCCATACGGCCGTCCTGCGTGTCTGTGACAGCGGAGCGGGGATACCGGAGGAACAGCGTGAACTGATCTTCACCGAGGGCTGGTCGACCAAGAAGCTCCCCGCGCACGGGAAGCGGGGTCTGGGCCTCCCGCTGGTCCGCAGACTCGCCGAACGGCAGGGCGGCAGCGCCCGGGTCGGTACCGGCCCGGACGGCGGCGCCGAGTTCACCGTCGTACTCCCGGAGGCGTTGGCCGGGCAACGGGCGGGGACCGCGCGGGAGGTGCGGGGCTGACGGACAGGAGCGGGACGAACGGGAGCCGGGCCGGGGCACGCTGCCGCTGTACGCGTGTCCCGGCCCGGCTCCGTACCGGCTCAGCCCCAGAAACCCTCGTGGACGGTACGGGCGGCGTCGACGGCGACCGGGCCGACGACCGGGAGGACCCGCTGGCCCGCTGCGAAGACATCACGGCAGGGCAGGGCCATGGTGGGGTTCTCCGGGTTGGCGCCGGTCATGGCGAGCAGCTGGTCCTCGCCGAGCGCGTAGACGACCCGGCCGATGTGGGACCAGTAGATCGCGCCGGAGCACATCGCACAGGGCTCGGTGCTGGTGTAGAGCGTGCAGGTGCGCAGGAACTCCGCGTCGTACGCGGCGCTGGACAGCCGCACCAGATTGGTCTCGGCGTGGCCGGTGGCATCGCGTTCGGTCGTGACAGTGTTCTCCGCCTCCAGCAGGACCGTGCCGTCGGGGCCGGCGAGCAGCGCGCCGAAGGGGTGGTTGCCCGCGGTGCGGGAGCGCTGGGCGATGGTGACCGCGGTGTGCAGGTGCTGTACGTCGAGGGCGGAGGCAGTCTCTGCGGGTGCCTGGGCGGTGCTCATGCGGGAATCTCCCTGGGATCGGGGTCGGGATTGGGGTTGGAGTCGGGATTGGGGTTGGGGTTGGAGTCGGTGTGCGGGCCGGGGTCGGGTTCGGTGGTGACGGACCTGTCCGTGCGGGGCGTACCGGTCGGCAGCGCCCGTACGAGCAGGAGATGGATGAGCCCGGCCGTGGCAAAGGCGACGGCCGCAGCGTAGGGGCCAAGTGCCGGATGGCTCCGGGCGAGGGGCCCGGTGAAGACACCGGGCTGGCTCATGAAGGGAACCGCCGCGGCGATACCGAGCAGCCAGGAGACGAACCCCGCCCCGAAACGGACGGGCCGCGCATCGGATGGCGCCCCGGCGAAGAACCGGTGCACGAGCATGACCGCGAGCCAGGGCGCGATCCAGTTGCCGAGCAGGATCAGGAAGTTCTGGAATGACTCCCAGTAGTCGCCCTGCCCTGCCGCCCAGCCGATGGCCGAGCCGATCGCACCGACGACCAGGACAGCCTGCCAGCGGGCCATCCGTACCCCGACGACCAGCCAGGCCATCGCGCCGGAGTAACAGTCCAGACAGCTGGAGGTGATGGTGGACACCCCCAGCGCCAGCATGGTGAGCGCCCCGAGTGTGGAAGGCAGGACGTTGTTGACCAGGTCGGTGGGGGTACCGACGAAGGTGAGCGTGCCGATCGCCGCGCCCAGGCTCGCGATCCACACCGAGCCGAGCAGCGCTCCTCCGAAGGCGTTGCCGAACAGTCTCCGCTGCGGAGTGCCGGCCGGCAGGTAGCGGGTGTAGTCGGCGGAGTACGAGGAGAAGCTGAGCGAGCGCGCGGCCTGGACGGCGACGGTGAGCGCGAACGCCCCCGCGAAGCCCAGCGGACCCGCCTTGTGTGCGTCGAACGACGAGCCCAGATCGCTCTTGGCGAATCCGTAGACGGAGACGCCGACGAAGAGAAGCGGCAGGACGACCGCCATCGCCTTCTGCACCAGGTGGATGAAGCCGTACCCGAGCAGAGCGATCAGCACCTGGCTGACCGTCACTATGGCGAAGGCCGGACCGAACCCGGCGCCCAGGAGGGACTGCAGGGCGAAGGAGCCGAGCACCGAGTTCACGGCGAACCAGGCGCACGCCTTGAAGAAGACCAGTACCGCGGGGACAGCGCTGCCGAGACGGCCGAGCGGAATACGTGACTGGACGAGCAGTCCCACTCCGGCCCGGGGGCCGAAGGTGGACATCGCACCGATCGCGGCGGCACCGATCGCGCTGCCGAGAACGATCGCCGCGAGGGCCTGCAGCCAGCCCAGCCCGAAGGCGGCGGTGGCGAGCAGACCACTGCTGAGGCTGGAGAACTGGACGTTGGAGCTGAACCAGAGGGTGAACGAAGCGCCGGATCCCCCCGTGCGTTCGGCGTCCGGGATCGGTTCGACCCCGGATGTCTCGACGGTGGTGGCGGCGCGGACGGTACGGGCGATGCAACCGTGCTGGGCCATGAGAGCCCCATTCCATCGATCATTGGATTCAGTCTGCCCCGACGGCGTGTCCGGGCAGTTGACGGGAGCACTGCAGCACCCGAAGTAGACCAGTGGCGGTGGCGGGCGGGGCAGGCTACGAGGGTGCGAAACCCTGGCCGGAAACAGCGCCCGGCTCCTACGATCGTCGGAGTAACCCAACGATCGGACCCCGCACATGAACGTCGCGGACCTGCTGGCCCTGCCCGGCCTGCGGCTCGAACTGCTCACCGGTGACACCGAAGCCCTCAGCCGTGAGCTGCGCTGGGTGTACACGACGGATCTGCTGGAGCCCGAGGCGTTCCTGACCGGTGGCGAACTGGTGCTGACCAGCGAGGGCTGGTACCGCGAGCCCGCCGACTGCGCCCTGTTCGCCGCCTCCCTCAGCGCGGGCGGCGCGGCCGCCGTCGTCGCCGGTGACCTGCTGCTCGGCGAGGTGCCGCCCGCCCTGGCCGAGGCGTGCGGCCGCCACGGCCTGCCGCTCCTGGCAGCCGCCGCCGAGGTGTCGTACAGCAGCCTGTCCCGCACCGTCATCGACCGCATCAACCATGAGCGCGGCCGGGAGCTGGGCGAGATGCTCGGCCGCCACCGGCGCCTCGTCCAGGCCCTGGTCGACGGCGCCGATCTCGGCGGGCTCACCGCCATGCTCGCCACCGAACTGGGCCGCGACTGCTGGGTCCTGTCACCTGCGGGACGCCTGCTCGCCGGGCCGCCGGCGGCACTGCCGGCCGGCAGCCGCGCGGCACTGAGCGCGGCCGCACAGCGCTCCGGCCGGCTTCCCGCGACGGTGACGGCCGACGCGTCCCGGCCGGGCTCCGCGGGGCCCGCCGACCGCCGGCCCGCTGCCGTCCGCTACACCGTTCTGCCGATCGGCCGGCGCGGCAGCGGCGGCGGGCACCTCGTGGTGGCCGGAGAGCTCCTGGCCTCCGATGAAGTGGAATCGGCCACCCAGACAGCCGAGTTGCTCGCCCTGGGCGGGGCCCGGCGCGACGAACGGCGCCGCACCGAGCAGCACTTCCTCACCGAACTGGTCGCACTCGTCGAGTCCGGAGCACCGGCCGCTGTGCTGACGCCCAGGCTGCGCGCCGCCGGCCTCGCGGTCCAGGGCCCTTACCTGGTCCTGACCGCCACCAGCCTGGGGAGCCTACGGCCCTGGGACCTGGCCGCCGACCTGGTCGAGAGCGCACTCGACCACGATCCGCAGGTCTGTGCGGTGGTCGCCGGGGACGGCCGCGGTCTCACCGTCCTCGTCTCACTCGGTGGGGTGATCCGCGACGACCTGAAGGTGGCGGAGCTGCTCCGCGAGCGCTTCGCCGTGCTCGCGGGTGCAACCGGAGACGGCCGGATCTCGTTCGGACTCAGCGGCACCGTATCCACTCCGGGCGGCCTGCTCCGGGCGCTGGAGGAAGCCCGGCACGCCGGGCACCTGGCCGGGCTGGGAGCGGAGCGGCTCTCCCTGGTCACCGCCCGCGACCTCGACTCCCACCTCCTTCTGCTCGCCGGAGTCCCGGTCGAGATCAGAAGGGCCTTCCGCAGACGGCTCCTCGGCCCCCTGGAGGAGTACGACCGCACCCACGGCGCGGAGTTCCTGCGCACGCTGGAGGTGTTCCTCGAGCACAACGGCGCCTGGCGTACGACAGCGGCCGAACTCCACATCCACGTCAGCACGCTGCACTACCGCATCGGCCGTGTCGAGCAGTTGACGGGCCGCGACCTCTCCCACGCCCGCGACCGGGTCGATCTGCACCTCGCCTGCGCCATCACCGACACGGCCCGCTCCGACGGCCCAGGGGGTCGCAGGCCGGGACGGCGCGGCGGGTACGGAGCCGGGGCGCCCTCCGGGAGGATGCCGGAAGCTTGAAGACGGGCTACTCCGCCGTCCGCGTGGCGCTCGGCTGCCACGACACCAGACCGTCCGTGGGGGTCCGGGCGCACCAGGCACGGAACTCGTCATAGGTGCGGACCCCGTGATCCAGGACCGCCCGGTAGACCCACACCCCTTGTGTCGCCTCGCCCCGCGCCGCCGCGTCCTCCTTGATGGAGAGGACGGCGTCGCGGGTCGAGTCGTCCAGGGCGGCGCGCACGGGGGCGACGAGGTCAGCCGCGCGGGGACCGGGGTGATCACTGGGGAGCCACCACATGTCGATCTTCCAGGTCTCGTCATGCGTGAACTCGTAGTCCAGTCGCCAGTACAGTCCCCGGTCCGGCAGATCGAGGGCGTTCGTGAAGCGAACTCTGCGTACCCCGGGCAGCTGCGCGCAGGCGGCGAGCACAGCGAACCCCTCGGCCACGGACGGAGCGGTGGAGTAGACCTCCATATCGATGTCGGGTTCCACCACCAGGTCAAGGGCGACGGATCCGACGAGCACGGGCGCGCCGAGCGGCCGCCACCGCTCGAACAGCCCGAGCCGGTCGAGGATCGTATGCGCGGTGGCCCGGCGCCGGCGGGCGCGATCCAGGCGTGTGTCTGGGATGTCCATGCAGAGACCCTGGATGTGGTGATCACGAGCGGCACAACGTCGTGCAGCCGCGCCCCCACCGGATCGAGCAGTGGCGCGCACGCGCGCCCCGCTACGACAGGACCACCGGGTCCTAGCGGGCCTTCTTCGCGAACTCCGTCGTATATGTCTTGGACAGATCAACCGTGGCGTTCTTGAGGTTGGGGTTGAAGGCCTTCAGCACCTTCTCGACCGTCTCGGGGCCGTTGGCCGGCATCACACCGTCCTTGGTGAACATCGGCAGCGTGGCCTTGATCGACTGTGCGTAGAGCCCCTTTCCGCCCTGTGCGTAGTCGGCCGGCATCTTGGCCGCGATCTCGTCGGGCGAGTGCGACGACATCCACTTCAGGGTCTTCACGAAAGCGTTGACCAGCTTCTGCACCGCGGGCTTGTGGCCGTCGACCCAGTCGGCGTTCATATAGAGGCTGGACGAGGGGTACGGTCCGCCGAGCGCCGCCTGCGAGCCCTCGGGGGTACGCATGTCGATGAGGACCTGGCCGAGCTTCTGGTCGACGATGTTCGCGACCGTCGGGTCGGTGGTCATCCCGCCCTGGATCGAGCCCTGTTTGAGCGCGGCGATGAACGTCTGCCCCGCGCCGACGGCGACCGGGGTGAAGTCGCCGCTCTGCCCGCCCGCACGGACCGCCAGATACTTGGTGAGGAAGTCGGTGGACGAACCGAGCCCGGTGACCCCCAGCTTCTTGCCCTTGAAGTCCTTGGGGCCGGTGAGCGACCCCGCGGCCTTGTTGGAGACCACCTCCACCTCACCGGGGGCATGCGAGAACTGCACCACCGATTCGACGTGCTTGCCCTTGGACTGAAGGTCGAGCGTGTGGTCGTAGAAACCGACGGTGCCCTGGACATCGCCGGAGACCAGCGCCGTCTCGGCCTGGACACCCGCGGGCTCGGTCAGCAGCGAGACGTCGAGGCCCTCGTCCTTGAAGTACCCGAGCCGCTGGGTGAGCATCACGGGCAGATAGATCACCTTGTCCAGACCGCCCACCATGATCTTGATCTTGCCGCCGTCCTTGCCGCCGCCCGGGGAGCCGCCGCCGCAGCCGGTGAGCGCGGTCAGCGCCAGCACACCCGTCACCGCGACTGCCGACACCCTGCTGATGCTGCGCATGTTCATCACGTCCCTGTGATCTGTACGGAATTA
Organism: Streptomyces sp. NPDC054757; assembly: GCF_053612185.1. Classification (NCBI taxonomy): domain Bacteria; kingdom Bacillati; phylum Actinomycetota; class Actinomycetes; order Kitasatosporales; family Streptomycetaceae; genus Streptomyces; species Streptomyces sp. NPDC054757. The sequence continues at coordinate 45,839 of NZ_JBSHBW010000013.1, read as the reverse complement.
CCAGGAGGTCAGTACGGAATTGCCGGAGGCCGGGCCCCGGAGGCACCGGGTCCGCAAAGCGGCCGACGGGGCTGCGCCGTCAGCGCTCGCTGCCCGTGTCCACCGGCCGCCACCGGAACAGCCGCCGCTCGGCGAAGGTCAGCAGCCCTTCGGTGATCAGCGCGACCACCGCAAGGATCACCATCGCCGCGTACACACCCGCGGCGTTGAAGGTGCCCTGCGACGCGGAGACCAGCAGTCCGAGGCCCTTGGTCGCACCGATGTACTCCCCGACGATCGCGCCGATGAGCGCGAAGCCGAAGCTGACATGGAGGCTGGTGAAGATCCAGGAGGTGGCGGAGGGGATGACCACCTGGAAGGTGACACGCCGGTTGCTGGCGCCGAGGATCCGGGCGTTGGCGACAAGGTTGCGGTCGACTTCCCTGGCGCCCTGGAAGGCGTTGAAGAAGACCGGGAAGAAGACCAGCACAACGGCGGACGCGACCTTCGAGGCGGGGCCGAGCCCGAACCAGATGAGGAAGACCGGCGCCAGCACGATGCGCGGAATGGCGTTGAGCACCTTGATGTACGGGCCGAGCACATCGGAGAGGAACCGGATCCGGCCCAGGGCGATACCCAGAACCACCCCTGCGACCACACCGATGATCCAGCCGAGCAGCGCCTCGTACATCGTGTACCAGATCTGCTCCCAGAGAGATCCCTGCGCGGTGCCGTGCAGCGCCCACTCCCGTATCTGGTCCCAGATCTTCGACGGCATCGAGAAGTTGAAGGGGTCGATCACCTTGGTGCGGGCCAGGATCTCCCAGAGGGCGACCACCGCGATCAGCAGCAGCACACGGCTCACGTACACCACCGCACGGCGGTTGCGTGCTGCCCGCCGGCGCTCCTCGGTCCTGCCGTTCCTCTTGTCGGATGCGGCCGCGGAGGCGGCGGACGACAGCGTGGTGGCAGCGGCGCCGGGCACGGGCTCGGTCTCAGGCGGCATCGGCGGCACCTCGCTCACGGGTGATACGGACTTCCTCGCCCAGCGAGGACCAGATCTCGCGGTAGATCTCGACGAACCGGGGCTCGAGGCGCACGGCTTCGACCTTGCGGGGCCTGGGCAGGTCGATCTCGAAGATCTGCTTGACGGTCGCCGGGCCCGCCGTCATCACCACCACCCGGTCGGCGAGCGCGATGGACTCCTCCAGATCGTGGGTGACGAAGACCACCGACGTACCGGTGCCCGCGCAGAGTTCGAGGAGTTCGTCCGACATCAGCGCCCTGGTCTGGACGTCGAGCGCGGAGAACGGCTCGTCCATCAGCAGGATTTCGGGGTCGTTGACAAAGGTGGCGGCGAGCGCGACCCGCTTGCGCTGGCCCCCGGAGAGCTGGTGCGGGTAGCGGTCCTCGAACGAGGAGAGACCGACGCGGGCCAGCCACTCACGGGCCTTCTCCCTGGCCTCCGCCTTCGGCGCGCCACGGAAGCGCGGGCCCGCCATCACATTGGACAGGACGGTCCGCCAGGGGAAGACGGCGTCCTGCTGGAAGACGAATCCGACCTTGTCGCCGATGCCGCGGACCGGCTCACCGGCCACCAGCACCTCACCGTCGGTGGGCTCCTCAAGGCCGCTGACCAGGGTCAGCGTGGTCGACTTGCCGCAGCCCGTGGGGCCGACCACGGCGACGAACTCACCGCGCTCGACGGTGAGGTCCACCTCCCGCACGGCGGTGTGCGGGACCCCCGACGGGGTGCGGAACACCTTGCTGGCGCCCCGCAGTTCGATGGCGGGGCTCGTGTCTGTGCTCATGGACCGGACCGTAGAGGTGGCACGCGGCAGAGCGGCAGCCTTGTGGGCGCAAGGCGGTCTTCTGCCTGCAGGAGACTGTTGTGCTCGTTTTGCGCGCGCTACAACTACGTGGTCAACAGGAACGGCTCAGACCGCCACGGACAGAGAGCGGCCCGATGATGGATGTACTGGTGGTCGATGACGACTTCCGTGTCGCTGAGATCAACGCTGCGTACGTGGCGAAGGTTCCCGGCTTCCGTGTCGCCGCCCGCGCGCACAGCGCCGCCCAGGCGATGGCGGCGCTGGAGCGCGAACCCATCGATCTGGTCCTGCTCGACCACTATCTGCCGGACGAAACAGGGCTGGCGCTGGTCCGGCGGATGCGGGAGCTGGGACACCACACCGACGTGATCATGGTGACGGCGGCCGCCGACGTGGCGACCGTGCAGGCCGCCATGCGCCACGGCGCCCTGCACTATCTGGTCAAACCGTTCACGTTCTCGGTGCTGCGGTCCCGGCTCGAAGGGTACGCGGCGCTGCGGCGCACCGTGAGCCGTGTCGGAGGCAGCGGAGAGTGCGCGGGGCAGGAACAGGTCGACCGGATCTTCGGCGCACTGCGGACCACCGGGCCGGCCGCTTCCTCGGGTTTGCCCAGCGGGCACTCCGTACCGACATCCGACCTGATCCGCGAGACCCTGACCGGCGCCCGGCAACCGCTGTCGGCGCACCAGGTGGCCGCGAGGACCGGGCTCAGCCGTTCCACGGCACAGCGCTATCTGCGCCAGCTCGAACAGACGGGGCGGCTCAGGCTGACGCTGAAGTACGGGGACACCGGGAGGCCCGAGCATCGTTACGCCTGGGCCGCACCCGGGTCAGACGGCCCCGGCACCGGTCAGTGACCGCACCTCCGTCTCGGCGTGCCGGGCCGCGTCGGGCGGCTCGGACGAGGTGACCGTACCGAGCCATCCCGCGAGGAAGCCGAGGGGGATGGAGACCAGCCCCGGATTCTCCAGCGGGAAGAACTGGAAGTCCACGCCGGGGAAGAGCGAGGTGGGGCTCCCGGAGACCACCGGCGAGAGAACCACCAGGACGATCGCCGGGACGAGCCCTCCGTACACGGACCAGACCGCACCGCGCGTGGTGAAGTTCCGCCAGAACAGCGAGAAGAGGAGCGCCGGGAGATTGGCCGATGCCGCGACAGCGAAAGCCAGCCCCACCAGGAACGCGACGTTCAGGTCCTTCGCCAGCAGGCTGAGCCCGATGGCCACGGCGCCGATACCGGCGGCCGCGACACGGGCCACGGCCACCTCGCTGCGCTGTTTCCCTCCGCTGCCGCGGGTGCCACGGCGTCTGAGCGTCGCATAGAGGTCGTGCGCGACGGAGGCCGACGAGGCCAGTGTGATCCCCGCGACGACGGCGAGGATGGTGGCGAAGGCGACCGCGGCGACCACGGCGAAGAGCACCGTGCCTCCGGTGGACTCGGCTCCCCCGCCCACCTCCAGTGCGAGCAGCGGTACCGCGGTGTTGCCCGCCGGGTTCGACGCCCGGACCTGGTCCGAGCCGACGAGCGCCGCCGCACCGAAGCCGAGCACGATCGTCATCAGATAGAAGCCGCCGATGAGACCGATCGACCAGACGACGGAGCGGCGGGCGGCGCGGGCAGTAGGCACGGTGTAGAAGCGCGACAGGATATGCGGCAGCCCGGCCGTTCCGAGGACCAGCGCCAGACCGAGACTGATGAAGTCGATACGGGAGGTCCAGTCCCCGCCGTACTTGAGCCCGGGTGCCAGAAACTTCATCCCGTGGCCACTACGGTGCGCGGCTGAGGTGAGCAGTTGGTTGAAGTCTCCGTGGAAACGCACCAGGACGAGCACCGTGAGCAGGATCGAACCCGTCATCAGCAGAATGGCCTTCACGATCTGGATCCAGGTGGTGGCCCGCATCCCGCCGAGCGTCACATAGATCACCATGAGGGCGCCGACACCGATCACGGTCCATGCCTGGGCCGCGCCGCTGTTCCCGCCCAGCAGGAGCGAGACGAGGCTGCCGGCGCCGACCATCTGCGCCACCAGGTACAGCACGGACACGGTGACCGACGAGGAGCCCACCGCGATCCTGACCGGGTGCTCACTCATCCGCGCCGCCACGACGTCGGCCAGCGTGAACCGGCCGCAGTTGCGGACCAGTTCGGCCACCAGGAGCAGCACGACCAGCCAGGCGACCAGAAAGCCGACCGAGTAGAGCATGCCGTCGTAACCGAAGAGCGCGATCAGTCCCGAGATACCGAGGAACGACGCGGCCGACATGTAGTCACCGGCGATGGCGAAACCGTTCTCCATCGGGGAGAAGAGCCGCCCGCCGACATAGAACTCCTCCGCGGACCCGCGGCGGTTACGGCTCACCCAGGTGGTGATCGCGAGGGTGACCGCGACAAAGACGCTGAACAGCAGCAGTGCCAGGGTCTGATGCTGCGAGGTGATCGTGTGGCTGCTCAACGGCTGATCCCTCGCGTCAGTTCTCGCGTCAGTTCCTGTGTGTCCCAGCGGAGGTCGAGCGCCGCCCGGTCCCTGCGCAGGCGGGCGTGGCGGGTGTAACCCCAGGTGAGCAGGAAAGTGGAGAGGAACTGCCCGAGACCTGCCAGCATCGCCACATTCACCGCTCCGGCCACCGGGCGGGCCATGAACCCCGGTGCGGCCGTGGCCATGACGACATAGGCGAGGTACCAGACGAAGAACGCGCACACCGCGGGGACGACGAACCTCCGGTAACGACTGCGCACTTCCTGGAAGGCCGCGCTGCTCTGGACCTCCAGATAGATATCGGCCGCACTGCGCCCCTGCTCCGGAGTCGGCTGCCCGGAGGCCGCCTGCCCGGGGCTCGACGGCGCCGAAGCCGCTTGTGCCGGGTTCGGCTGCACCGGGCCCGACTGTGCCGGGGGGTCCTGTGCCGGGCTCGACTGCACCGGGGCTGTCTGCGCCGGTACAGCCGCGGGAGCGCCGGCGCCGCCCGACTCGCCCCAGCCGGAGGCCAACGCGTCGTACCAGGGGTCGTCCAACCGCACCTCAGCGGCGTCGAGCCCGTCGTCCTTCTCCACCGAATACCCTCTCCCTGTGCGCGACTGCTTCAGCCGCGTGCCCAAGGATGGGTACTTCCGGGGGCGTCCGAACCCTTATCTCCCCCTCTTCACCCCTTTAGGTGATGGACGTGCCCGTTAGGTGATGGACGTGCCCGTTAGGTGATGGACGTGCCCGGTGGCATTGCGAGCCCGTGCCCGTACGCATACCGCACGGCCTGTGCCCGGTCGCGTATCCCGGTCTTGGCGAAGAGGTTGTTGATGTGCGTCTTCACAGTGGCCGGCGAGATGTGCAACGAGCGGGAGATCTCCACGTTGGAGAGCCCTTCCGCGATGAGCGCCAGGATCTCGGCCTCCCGGGGAGTAAGGCCGTCGGGCAGCTCGACCGCGGTCCGCGGGGCGGGCGCTGACGGCGCAGTGACCCGCTCGACGAGCAGCCGCTGCACACTCGGCGAGAGCCCCGCCTGCCCAGCCATGACGTCCTCGATGGCCCGGACGATCTCCTCGCCGCCCGCGTCCTTGGTGAGATATCCCCGCGCCCCGGCCTGCAGCGCGGGAAAGAGCGAGCCGTCATCGGAGAACGTCGTGAGCACCACGACCTGCGTGGACGGGTACTGCTCGCGGATACGACGGGTCGCTTCCACCCCGTCGCAGCGGGGCATCCGCAGATCCATCAGGACCACGTCGGGAGCGTGCTCGCCGACCAGCGCGACAGCCTCCACGCCGTCCCTCGCCGCGCCCACGACCTCGATGCCGGGCAGCAGCCCCAGCAGCATCACGATGCCCTCACGCACAACGGACTGGTCATCGGCAACCACCACCCGCGCCGTCATGCCGGCACCTTCAGCCGTACCAAGAAACCCTCCTCATCGGGCCCCGCCTCCAGCGTCCCGCCGAGCAGTTCGGCACGCTCCCGCATTCCGAGCAAACCGTATCCCGAGCCACTGACAGCGAGTTCATCCACCGGTCCCCCAGGCCCCGAGTCCTTTACTTCCAGGAGGATTTCGTCCGGCAGATACTCCAGCCGAAGCCGGACTTCGGCGCCCGGGGCGTGCTTGCGTACATTCGTCATCGCTTCCTGAGCCACCCGCCGCACAGCCTGCGAGGCCTCAGCGGGCAGCGGCCTGCGGTCCCCCGTCACGGCAAACCGCGAGCCTCCTGCCACCTCCTCCAGGAACTCCTCGACCGGCGTCATCTCACCCCGCAGCGCCGAGAGCGCCTGCCTGGTCTCGGCGAGCCCCTCCCTGGCCATCCCGCGCGCCGCCACCACGCGTTCCAGGATCTGGTCCCGCCCCGCATCACGCTCGATCAGCAACCTGGCTGCCTCCAGATGCACCATCTGCGCGGAGAGGCTGTGGGCGAGAACATCATGGATCTCCCGGGCGATCCTGGACCGCTCCGCAAGCGCCGCGGACTCGGCCTCGGCCACCCGGGCCGCCCGCTCCTGCTCCAGCAGCCGCTGAGCACCACCCCTGGCCTCCCCGTCGAGCCGCAGCACATATCCGACGAGAGCCAGCCCTGCGGTCGTCACGGCGACCGTCAGCAGCCGGTCGTCGCCCAGCAGCGCGTAGGCGCCGAAGGCCGCCGCCGTACAGGGCAGCCCCGCCATGAGCGGCAGCCGCTCCAGTGCGATGACGGCGCAGCCGCACCAGAGGACAGCAGCCGGGCCGGGAAATCTCGCCTGCTGCGCCAGCACGGCAACGCCCAGCAGGACGACGAGCAGTGCCACCGAGGACCACAGGCGATGTTCCAGACTGGCCCAGTAGAAGGCGCGGACCGCCGCGACGCAGACACCGATGGAGACCGCAGCGGCGGCCAGCACCCACGCGTCGTCGCCGATCCTCGTGAAGACGCTCCACAGGAGAGCGCCCAGGGCAACGAACCGGACAGCCCAGTTGAGCGAGCGCCGCGCGCCGGTCACGCCCACCCGGGAAAGAGCCTCCCGGGAGGGCCAGCTCGTCCAGGCGCCGGGCGTCATACGCGGTCCTTCCCTGCCCCTCCGGGCATCGCTGCGGCAGGGACACCGTACGACGGGTTGATGTGCCCGGCCCGCCAGGCGACCACCCCGGCCCGCACCAGCAGGGAGGACGCCAGGGCGAGCAGCATGGCTCCGGTCCCCAGGCTCACTCCCGCCAGGGCGCCGAGACCCGCGACCCCGAGCCGTACGAGCAGCCCCAGTATCCAGACGGCAGCCGTGGCTTTGGTGCCCCTGGTCCAGGTCGACCCGTCCGGCTCGCTCCATATCTTGGTGGTCCAGGCCCAGCCCGCACCCATGAGCAGCCCGGTCAGCAGTTGCACCCCGATCAGCAGGACGGACAGGGAACGGTGGTGCGCGTCGATCAGGCCGTGCTGGCGCAGGGCGACGAAGGCCAGAATGGCGGGCAGCAGCCACCAGCGCCTGTCGTGGTTGACCTGCTGGGGGCGGAACTGCCGCACGAGCACCAGCGCGATGACCGCGACAGCCACCACGACATCGGTGAGCGTGGACGCTGACATGAGTGCCTCCGGTGAGCGGGGAAGGTTGACGCCTTCGACGCTACGGAAACGTGCGGGTCAGCAGATCGGAGCAGAGGTGGACCCTGGGTGGAGCTTGCGGCTCCACCCAGGGGTGGAGGGCCCGAGGATGCGAGCCCCGCGCGGCGCACAGCGGAGCAGCGCACAGCAGAGCACAGCCGGCAGGAGGCTGGAGGCTCAGGCGTCGATCCGCGAGCGGTCCAGTGTCGCGGCCGAGCTGGTGATGAACTCCTTGCGGGGCGCGACCTCATTGCCCATCAACAGGTCGAAGACCTGCTCGGACGACTCCAGATCACCGATGTTGATGCGCCGCAGCGTACGGAACCGCGGATCCATGGTCGTCTCCGCCAGCTGGTCGGCGTCCATCTCACCCAGCCCCTTGTAGCGCTGGATCGAGTCCTTGAAGCGGATGTTCTTGCGCTGGAATTCCAGCAGCTTCTGCCGCAGCTCGTTGTCGGAGTACGTGTAGACGTACTTGTCCTGGCCCTTCTTGGGCTGGACCAGCTCGATGCGGTGCAGCGGCGGTACCGCGGCGAAGACCCGGCCCGCCTCGACCATGGGTCGCATGTACCGCTGGAAGAGCGTCAGCAGCAGGATGCGGATATGCGCGCCGTCCACGTCGGCGTCGACCAGCAGCACGATCTTGCCGTAACGAGCCGCGTCGATGTCGAAGGTCCGCCCGGAGCCTGCTCCTATGACCTGGATGATGGCGCCGCACTCGGCGTTCTTCAGCATGTCCGAGACCGACGCCTTCTGGACATTGAGGATCTTGCCCCGGATGGGCAGCAACGCCTGGAATTCGGAGTTCCGGGCGAGCTTGGCCGTACCGAGCGCGGAGTCCCCCTCGACGATGAAGAGCTCGCTGCGCCCCACGTCGTCGCTGCGGCAGTCGGCGAGCTTGGCCGGCAGCGAGGAGGACTCAAGAGCGGTCTTGCGACGCTGGGCGTCCTTGTGCTGGCGGGCGGCGATCCGGGTGCGGGCTGCAGCCACGGCCTTCTCGAGCACCGCACGGGCCTGCGCCTTGGAGTCGCGCTTGGTGGAGGTCAGGAAGGCCTTGAGTTCCTTGGCGACGACGTTGGACACGATCCGGCTGGCCGCCGACGTGCCGAGCACCTCCTTGGTCTGGCCCTCGAACTGCGGCTCGGCGAGGCGTACGGTCACGACCGCCGTCAGCCCCTCCAGCGCGTCGTCCTTCACCACGTCGTCCTCGGCCACCCGCAGGAGCTTCGCCGAGCGCAGCACCTCATTGACCGTCCTGGTCAGGGAGCGTTCGAAGCCCGACACATGCGTGCCGCCCTTGGGCGTCGCGATGATGTTGACGAAGGACCTGACCGTGGTGTCGTAGCCGGTACCCCAGCGGAGCGCGATGTCCACTCCCAGATCGCGGGTGACCTCCGTCGGGGTCATATGACCGCGGTCGTCCAGGACCGGGACGGTCTCCTTGAAGGTGCCCTGCCCGGACAGCCGCTGCACGTCGCAGACGGCCTTGTCCTGAGCGAGGTACTCGCAGAACTCGCTGATGCCGCCGTCGAAGCGGAAGGTCTCCTCGGTCTTCCCCGCGCCATCGAGACCGCGCTCGTCGCGCACCACGAGGGTCAGCCCGGGGACCAGGAAGGCTGTCTGCCTGGCCCGCTGGTGCAGATGGTCCAGGGAGAGCTTGGCGTCCTTGAGGAAGATCTGCCGGTCCGCCCAGTACCGGACCCGGGTGCCCGTCCTGGTCTTGGGCACGCGCTTGCCCTTCAGCAGCCCGTTGGCCGGGTCGAAGGGGCTGTCGGGGCCCGACTCGGTGAAGATCCCGGGAACGCCGCGGCGGAAGCTGATGGAGTGGGTGGCGCTGCCGCGGTCGACCTCGACGTCCAGCCGGGCGGAGAGAGCGTTGACGACGGAGGCACCGACGCCGTGCAGCCCGCCGGAGGCCGCGTACGAGCCGCCACCGAACTTTCCGCCCGCGTGCAGCTTGGTCATCACGACCTCGACGCCGGAGAGCCCGGTCTTGGGCTCGACGTCGACCGGGATGCCCCGGCCGTTGTCCCGGACCTCGACGGAACCGTCCTCGTGGAGGATCACATCGATGTGGTCGCAGTAGCCGCCGAGAGCCTCGTCGACCGAGTTGTCGATGATCTCCCAGAGGCAGTGCATCAGACCGCGGCTGTCGGTGGACCCGATGTACATACCGGGCCGCTTGCGGACCGCTTCGAGCCCTTCGAGTACGAGCAGGTGCCGCGCAGTGTAGTTGGAGCCATCACGGTCTGCACCGCTCAGCAGCGCAGTGGAAGGCACGGACATATCGGCGGTCACGCGGTTCGCTCCTCGCTGAATTTATTTTCGGGCCCCATGGGTATGGCCCGGGCGTCGGTCGCCCGTCAGAGCCTACCGAGCCCTGGTAGAGCCGTTGTTACGCCACCCTAGAAGAGTCCGGCGCCAAACCCGCACCGTACACCTGTTCGATAGCTGGATGGAGTGAAGCCCACATCACGTTCCCTTCCAGGCATGAACCATTTAGGCTCCGGGCACGTCCTCATCAACAACCGGCAGCCAGCCGGGAGGATCCACCGAAGACAAGCAACGCGAAACCGTAAAGCCACCGCAATACGGCTTATTCGCCGCCACCCGGCAGCAGACAGCCACCTTGAACAGAAAGTTTCAAGGAAAAGCCACGAGCGGGAACGTTTTGGGCCTGGTTGGATGTTGACCCTGGTACGACAGCTCGTCGAGCTAGAGAAGAGGCGACGTGACTACTGTTCTGACCCCCGCGAGCCCGCTGACGGCCGCTGACCGCTGCGACCGATGCGGCGCCCAGGCATACCTGCGCGTTGTCCTCACCAGCGGTGGCGAACTGCTCTTCTGCGCCCACCACGGTCGCAAGTTCGAGCCAGAACTCAAGAAGATCGCCGCGGACATCCAGGATGAGACGGATCGCCTGACGGCCGTCCCGAACCATTCCGACGAAGAGGACCGCTGACACCTCGCACCCACGACGAGCCAAGGACCGGTATCAGCCCGGTCGACGGGCGGCCCCGCCTGCACCCACAGGAGAGGCCGCCCGTTCTCATGCCCGGCCCCGGGGGGCGTCAGGCGGGCCCTGAAGCCCCCCGGCACCACTCCTGGCCGCGGTGCCGGGCACGCACGCCCAGTGCCGGAGACCGATACCCCCTGATACCCCCGGCGCGCCATCACGCCGTCGTCACACGCCCGGCCGATGGCCCTGCAGACCCGGCACCGGCAGGGCAGACCTTGCGGGGCATGTGCATCGGGCTCATCCGACGCATGCCGTCAGCCGCGTGGCATCAGCCGTGGGACGCCACAGCCTGTGCCATCGCCGACATCCGTGTGTAGACACCCGGGCTCTTCGCCCGGCCGCAGCCCGCACCCCACGAAACCAGCCCGATGAGCCGACCCCGGGCTACCAGCGGCCCCCCGCTGTCGCCCTGGCACGCATCGTGGCCCCCTTCGGGCTCACCGGCACACAGCATGGTTGCCGCCTGGAAAGTACCGCTCGATGACCCGGGGTACGCGGACGCACACTGCGCGTCGGGCAGTACCGAAACATGGGAGGCGTGCAGCCCGGAGGGGTAGTCGCCGGTGCCGGCGGTGTCGCCCCAGCCGTAGACGGTCGCATCCGTTCCGGGCTCCTCGGCCGGATCGTGCGGATCGGCGATCCTGATCGCGTACGGGCGGGGAAGCGCCCGGGAAAGGGTCAGCACGGCGAGATCGGCCGCATTGCTGACCCGGTCGTACCGGGGGTCGGTCCAGGTGGACCGCACCCGGATCTCCTGACCCGCCGACGTACGCAGGTCGCTGCGGCCCGCGACGACCGACAGATCACGCACTTGGCCCAGCGGAGCGCCCAGCACTTCCCGGCTCAGACAGTGGGCCGCCGTCACCACCTCGCGCGGTGACACCGCCACTCCCCCGCAGAACTGGCCCGCCCGGCCCGACCCGAAGCGCTCACGACTGGCCACAGCGACCACCCAGGGGCTGTCGGCCACCGACACCCCCTGGCCACCGATCACCGTCACCCGCCCTGCGGCGGACGCGGGAGCGGACACGCCCAGTGGCAGCGCGGCCGCGGTCAGCGCCAGCACGCCGGTCAGTGCTCGGACGATAGGACGACACATACGACTTCCTGACTCTCCAGTGAACTTGTCTCACTCAGAGTGAATCAGCCCCATGGCGCATACACCCACACCGAAAACACACACCGGACCCGAAACGCAGAGCGGGCCCGCATCTCTCGTCACGGAGAGACACGAGCCCGCATCAGTACGTCCTGCGGCTCGCTGGACTAGTCGAGGTAGTCGCGCAGCACCTGCGAACGCGACGGATGACGCAGCTTCGACATGGTCTTCGACTCGATCTGACGAATACGCTCACGCGTCACGCCGTAGACCTTGCCGATCTCGTCCAGCGTCTTCGGCTGACCGTCGGTGAGACCGAAGCGCATGGAGACCACGCCCGCCTCACGCTCGGAGAGCGTGTCCAGGACCGAGTGCAGCTGCTCCTGGAGAAGTGTGAAGCTGACCGCATCGGCCGGGACGACCGCCTCGGAGTCCTCGATGAGGTCACCGAACTCGCTGTCCCCGTCCTCACCCAGGGGGGTGTGCAGGGAGATCGGCTCGCGCCCGTACTTCTGGACCTCGATGACCTTCTCAGGGGTCATGTCGAGTTCCTTGGCCAGCTCCTCCGGAGTGGGCTCGCGGCCCAGGTCCTGGAGCATCTGACGCTGGACGCGTGCGAGCTTGTTGATGACCTCGACCATGTGCACCGGAATACGGATGGTGCGGGCCTGGTCGGCCATGGCGCGGGTGATCGCCTGCCGGATCCACCAGGTGGCGTACGTGGAGAACTTGTAGCCCTTGGTGTAGTCGAACTTCTCGACCGCACGGATCAGACCGAGGTTGCCCTCCTGGATCAGGTCCAGGAAGAGCATGCCGCGGCCCGTGTAGCGCTTGGCGAGCGAGACGACCAGACGGAGGTTGGCCTCAAGCAGGTGGTTCTTGGCCCGGCGGCCGTCCTCCGCGATGATCTCCAGCTCACGCTTGAGCTTCGGCGCGAGCTTGTCGGCATTGGCCAGCCTGTCCTCGGCGAAGAGGCCGGCCTCGATGCGCTTGGCGAGCTCGACCTCCTGCTCCGCGTTGAGGAGCGGGACCTTGCCGATCTGCTTCAGATAGTCCTTGACGGGGTCGGCGGTGGCACCGGCGACAGCGACCTGCTGCGCGGGCGCGTCGTCCTCGTCGTCGTCCGAGAGAACGAAGCCCTTGGCTTCGCCGCCCTCTTCCTCCTCCTCGCCGGACTTGGCGACCGGGGTCTCCTCGGCTGCCTCATCACCGTCGTGGAGTTCGTCGGCGTCCTTCTTGGAGGCGGTCTTCTTCGCCGCGGTCTTCTTGACCGCCGTCTTCTTCGCGGTGGTCTTCTTGGCAGCGGCCTTCTTGGCGGCAGCCTTCTTCGCGGGCTCGGCATCGTCGGCCACAGCGTCCACACTGTCGGCAGCAGGAGCGGCAGTGGCCGCCACAGTCCTCGCCGCGGTCGCCTTGACCGCAACAGTCCTGGTGGCGGTGCGCTTCACCGGGCTCTTCGCTGCGACGCTCTTGCGGGGGCGCTTCGGCGACTCCGCGGCACTGACCATCAGAGTCACACCCTCTTCCTCGAGGATCTGGTTGAGGCTGCGCAGAACGTTCTTCCACTGGGTGGCCGGAATCTGGTCAGCCTCGAAGGCCCGGCGTACATCGTCGCCGGCGATCTGCCCATCAGCCTTTCCCCGCTCGATGAGCGCCATGACAGACTCGGACTCGGCGATCTCCGGCGGGAGAGTACGGGATGTGCTGGCCGACACGAACAACCTCTCGAAACGATGGAAACGGCTTCCGGCTCCGCCCTTGACGGGCCTGGAACCGACGACCGCCGGCTGGGGATGTACCGACGGCGCGGGCTGAGCTTCGGAGCTGTACAGCGCCGCCAACGACGCCTGCATTCCCTCTTCGGCTACCACCTCTTAGGTCATCGCGCTGTCTCAAAGAGTGTTACGCCCAATCCGCGTGGCCCGAGTCACACCCTATTAGCGACATACGACTCCCCAAGGGACGCATACCCACAATTATGCCGCCGGACCCTCCGGGGATCCGGCGGCACCGGTTTCCGGCCCGCGCCCCGGCCGCAGCGCGCGCTCAATGCACACGCGGCGCGGGAACGACGCGCTCCACCTCCGGGTGGACGGTCAGCAGTTGACGCATGGCGGCCTCCGCGGCCTGCGGGTCGTTCGCGGCGAGCGCGTCGGCGATACGCGCGTGCTGAACGAGAGCGACCTCGGTGGGCCGGTCACACCCCGTGACGGGACCGCCGGAGACCTGGAGGGCGCCCGAGACAATGCCCGAGAGGTGCTCCAGCATGCGGTTGCCCGCGAGCTGGATCAGCAGGGCGTGGAACTCGGCATCGGCACGGGAGAAAGTGACCGCATCGCCCTGAGCCAGAGCGTGGCTCATGATCTCGACCATGTCCGCGAGACGCTGCTGCATGTCCTCGCGCCCATGCCCTGCCGCCAGGCGCGCGGCCAGCGGCTCGATCGTCCAGCGCAGCTCGCTCAGTTCCCGCCGCTGGTCGTCACGCTGCGGTCCGAATGCCCGCCATTCGATGATGTCCGGGTCGAGCAGGTTCCAGTCACTGACCGGCCTGACCCGGGTTCCCACATTGGGGCGGGCGCTGACCAGGCCCTTGGCCTCCAGGACACGCAACGACTCCCGCACAACCGTGCGGGACACCTCGAAACGCTGGCCGATCTCCTCGGGAACCAGCGGGCGGTCGGCACCGAGGTCGCCGGAGACAATCATCTGGCCGAGCTGCTGAACCAGCTGGCCGTGCAGTCCGCGGCCGCGGCTGCCGGTAGCCCGCCGACCAGCCCTGGCCATCTCGGCGTCGCCGCCCCAGGAAGGAGTTCCGGCACGCCCGGCACCGGGCGCCTCTGCGTACGGATAGCGGTCGAGTTCACCCGAGCCTGCGAGGCCGGACTCGGCAGAGCGGGCGTTGGTCATCATGGAGTGCGCAAGGGTAGTCACGCATCCTTTGTCGGCGTGCCTCGGGCGCCCCTTGAGGTCTTTGGTGAAAAGCACACGAAAGGGTGATCATCGACCTCCCTGCAATTGACGCCTTATCGGAAAGAACCAGGCATTATCCCAGGAGTTGCTTTCAAGGCGTCGCGAAGCGGGCCAGGAAGGTCACCAACGAGCTCTGCCCCAAAGGCCCGTGAGCAGATATGCGCAGAGCAGAGCGGTGAGCGACAGGGCCAGGGCCGTACCTACGGGCTGCACCAGGAGGCGGAGAACCGCGATCAGCCACCGGTCCGCTTCGTGGGGCCAGCCCCAGGCGAGTTCACGGAGCTTGGCGGAGAGCCCGGTGACAGAGCGGGCGGCCGGTGCCGCCAGCGCCGCCTGTACCAGCGGTACGACGGCAACGGGGACGGACAGAACGGCGGCCAGCCCGGCGGTCGTACTCCTGAAGACACCCGCACCCAGCAGCCCCGCCCAGGCACAGCCGACCGCCAGCCCCGCCCAACCCACGACCAGCGAGAGCCAGTTGTGTGGAACACCGGCCAAGTCACCGCCGTACACGAGGCGGAGAATTCCCGCGTCCGCAGCGGCAGTGAGCAGCGCGAGCAGAAGGGCTGCCGCACCCGAGACGGCGAGTTTGGCGGCCAGCAGGCCGAATCGTCTCGGAACAATGCCATGGACCACGGCTAGCGCCGGATACCGGAATTCCTCGCCGAACGCGAGAGCGCCGAGCAGCCCGGCCGCACAGGCCGCGGGCGGCAACGGAAGCAGATCGGGCCACGCGATCAGAAGATGAGGGATGGGAGTCTGCCCAGCCCTGGCAAGCACCAGCGAAAGGACGACGGAAGCGGCCAGGGCGACACCCACGACGAGAAGCGCCGTCCGGACGCCGAAGACACGGCGCAGCTCATAGCGCAGCGGCCTGACCGGCCCCCTGAGCGGGAGCGGGGTGATCACCGGCTGCTGTTCGGAGAGTTCGGACCGGGCCGCGATCAGCGACTGGAGCTCGGGGAGCCCGGACCGGGCCGCGAGTACGGGGTCATCGGTGGCGGGCTCCGCCGGGCCGAAGGGCCCCTGCCCGTAGGGCGACGGGTCGCGGAAGGAGCCGTCGGGACCGGGCTCCACGAGGGAGCGGTCGCGGACCGGGGAGAGTTCGGTTGCGGGTCGGGCAGATGCGGAACCCGGGATACCGGCGACCGGGGAGGTTTCACCCCCTGGCCCCATGTCGCCTGTCTCATCGGCGAGCTGATGGATCAGAACTCCGTGCCTGAACGCCGTCTCGCCGACCTCGGCGCAACTGCTGCCGTAGACAGAGAGCCTGCTGCCGCTCTCCGTGACGACTTCGACAGAGCGGTGCCCTTCGCGGGCCTCCCGGCCGAGCAGTCCGGAAAGGCGTGCAGTGTGGGGTGTGCGCACGGCGACCCGGGGGCGGAGCCGGGTGCGGGCGAACTCGGCACCCTCCTGGTCCGCCACGAGCCGTCCGGCTTCGATGGTGACCACATGGTCGGCGGTACGGGCCGCCGCCTTGGGGTCACTCGTCGTGTACAGAACCGTGCCGCCCTGGGCCGCATGGTCGCGCACCACCCCGAAGAGCCAGTTGCTGTCCTGCGGCGAAAGTCCCGCGACGGGTTCGTCGAGGACGAGTGTCTGCGGATCCGCGAGCAGAGCCACCGCGAGGCCGAGCCTGCGGTCCATCCCGCGGGAGAGCGTGCCGAGCTGCTGCTCCGCGAGGCCGACGAGATCCACGCATTCGAGCAGTTCGCCGACGCGCGAGACAGGCACCCCCGTCGCGGCGCAGAGCATGCGCAGTTGCCCACGTACGGTACGTGCGGGATGTCCGGGCACATCACCGAGCAGGGTTCCCACTTCGGCAGCCGGACGCGCGATCCGGTGCAGCGGAAGACCCCGGAAATAGGTGATGCCACGGCCCCGGTCGAGCTCGAGCATCAGCCGCAGGGCGGTTGTCTTGCCGGCACCCGGAGCGCCGAGAAGTGCGGTGACCCGGCCGGCCTCGGCCTCGAAGGTCAGATCGTCCACGGCGGGCGGCAGGTCCCGGCGGGGGTGGCTGGTGAGTCCGATGGCCTGGAGCATCGCTTCTCTCGCGGGTAGCAGGGCCGCCGGGCGGCTTGGGCGGCTACCGAAGCAAGATAACGCTACATTCAGGACTTTTGGTGCAGCACGGCAGCGGTTCTCAAACCTCTGGGCGAAGCATCGGGGGGTTGAGCAGGGTCGCACCTCCTGCTCTGAACAATTGCGCGGGCCGGCCGCCCTGGCGGGTCGTCGTACCGCCCGAGGGAACCAGGAAGCCCGGTGTACCGGTCACCTTGCGGTGGAAGTTACGGGGGTCGAGGACGACGCCCCATACCGCCTCGTACACCCGGCGGAGCTCCCCGACCGTGAACTCCTGAGGGCAGAAGGCGGTGGCCAGCGAGGAGTACTCGATCTTCGACCTGGCCCTCTCGACACCGTCGGCGAGGATCCGCGCATGGTCGAAGGCGAGGGGCTCGGGCGGCTCGGCAGCCCTCGCGGAAGTGCCCTCCTGCCCCAGCAGCACCTCCACAGGGGCCCACCGGGCACTGTGCGCGTCACCACCGGCCCGGGGCGCGGGCAGATCGGGCGCGAGTGCCAGATGGGCCACGCTGACCACCCTCATACGGGGGTCGCGTCCCGGGTCGCCGTAGGTGCCCAGTTGTTCGAGGTGCGCGCCGTTACCAGGAGCCGGGACCGGCGCCGAGGGACCCAGGGCGCAGAGTCCGGTCTCCTCCGCCAGTTCCCGTGCGGCGGCCGCGCCGAGGTCCTCGTCGGTCTTGACGAAGCCACCGGGCAGCGCCCACCGGCCCTGGAAGGGCGGCTCCCCACGGCGTACGGCCAGTGCGCACAGCGCATGGCTCCGCACCGTGAGCACGACCAGATCGACGGTGACGGCGAAGGGCGGAAAGGCCGACGGGTCGTAGGGCGACATGGAGTGATCATAGTCGTCTCTCTGACGATAAACACGCCCTTCGACATCCACGGTGCACTCCGATTCTCGTCTGCTCCTGCACTCCTCCCGCCCGTTCACAGCCCCAGTTGGAGTCCGGCAGCGGCTTCTTCGACCATCCCCAGTCCCAGTCTGCTGACGCGCACCGAAAAGGGCTCCTCTGTCACCCGTAGCCCCGACAACCGGATGGCGCCGAGCGGAGCACTGCTCATAGGCCGGAGCGCGACCGTCCCCGCCGGGGCATCAGGACGGATACCGACGAGGCTTGTGAGCAGATGGATCCCGGCGGCAGCGGACACGGCTGCCGGGCGGCAGGCCGCCGGGTGCGGCAGGGGAACACCGCCCTCGGTCCGCTGCACCCCCGCGTACATCTCCGGAAGCCGGTGGTCGAAGGCGTCGGCCGCGGCGAGCGCCCCGCCGAGCAGCGAGACAGCCTCTTTCTCGAATCCCGATGCCGCCAGCCCCGCCACCGCGAGAGCCGTCTCCTGCGCACGCACCGCACCACCGCGGTGCCCGAACGGGTTGTATCCCTGTTCCCTGGCGCCGAGGCTGCGGAGTCCCCAGCCCGAATCCATCGCGGGGCCGCCCAGCAGTCTGGCAACCTGCTCGGTCCGCACCTTGTCCAGCAGCCCGTTCGCGCGGCTTCCACCGCCCAGCAGTCCCGTGTCCAGAAGATGAGCCGCTCCGGCACTCAGATGCGGAACCAGCTGACCATCGCGAGTGCGCGCGGCCGCGGGTCTGCCCCCCGAACGGTCCTCGATCCAGAACACCTGCCGGAACCTGCTCCGGAGCCTGCCGGCCCATTCCCGCCAGGCGTCCGCCCCCGGGCTGCCGCACTCGTCGAACAGCTCGGCCGCGAGCACTGCGGCGCGATGGGCATGCGCCTGCGTCTCCGCACGCTGCAGGCCCCCAGCTCCGGCCTCACCGAGCAGGCCCTCCTCGTCCACCGCCGTGCGGAGCCACGCAAGACAGCGCTCGGCCGCAGGGAGCAGGGCCGCCACCTCCCGCTCCGCCAGGCCCCAGCGCCTGGCCTCCGCCAGCAGCACGGGAAAGAGCAGCGTCGCCTCCACCCCGGTACAGCTGGGTGGCAGATGGGGCCCCGCATCCCTGAGAGGGCCAGGGATGCGTCCGGCTTCAGGCCCGCTTCCCCCGAGCTGCGTGCGCGCAAGGCTGCGCAGCGCGGCGGCGGCCAGACGAGTCCCGAGGGGAAGCGTCATACGGGCGGTCCAGAGGATCTCGGCAGGCGCGAACCCGCAGCGCCATGGCACGCCCGCCACCGGGTAGATGTCTGCGGGGTGGCTGCGGTCGTGGACCAGCAACGCGCGCAGATCATCCAGACTGGCGCGCATCAGCGCCCCTACCCGCGAGTCGTCGCCGTCCGCACTCGCCGGGTGCGCCGCACCCCCCAGCAGAGAACTCGCCGGGCGGGACGGGGCATTCGTATGGATCCGGAGTTCGATCTCTCTGGATTCTCCCGGAGACAGTTCCAGCTCCCATCTGAGCAGTCCCGTAGCCGCGAACGCGTCCTGCGGTGGAGGGCTTGCGGTGACGATGGCATGGCTCCCTTCTTCCGCCCAGCGCAGACCGGCTCCATGGACGCTGGCGGGCAGTTCCGCTCCCGGGGAACCCGCGGCGACGGCTCCCAGGAATGCCAGGTCCGTGCCGAGAGCGATCTCCACCGGCACCCGAAGGGGCCGGTCCGATGCGCTGCGCAGCGTGATCCGCTCGATGCCATCGGCGGAGCGCAGGCGCTCCACGAGCAGTTCGGGGTCGGGCCCCGCCGCGCCGGGCGGGCGCACCACGGCGACGAACCGGGCGCGGCCGGCTCCGGTCAACCCGCCCCGGACGGCGACCGGTTCGCGTCCGGACACCCGGAGATGACAGCGGGAGAGGAGTCGTCGCCCCGACTGGTAGAACCCGTCGAAGCCCTGGCCGGTGAGCTGTCCGTGTTCAGGTGAGATGACAAGTCCGGGCAGCCCCACGCAGATCAACGCGTTGTGCACGGAGGGGAGTTCGGGCCTTCGGCGCGATACAGCCGCCGCCTGCCCCAGGGCGGGCGGCGCAGAAGAACGTTCCCCGGCTGCCCCGCTGGTTCCTGAAGGGACGCTGAGAGCCATCTTCCGCCTCCTGAGCGCTGCGACCGGTCGCGGCGGAGCCTCCGGCGCGGGCCGCCGCGCACCACCACCCGAATGAACGGCGCCGGACACGGCCGGGTCACGCCCGTACCTGTGTCCCGCTCTCATCGTCCGGTCCTCGTCCCACGCTGACCGCTGCGACGGCGCGAACGCCCCCGGCCGGCCGGTGCCCCCGGGCGGCTGGTCCCGGGAGGGGGGTCCTGGCGGGCTCCTGGTGGCTTGGGGGCTGCGCTCCTCCCGCTCTGCGGGGGTGGATTCCCCGTAGCGAGCCGGTCGCTCCGCTCGCGGCGCAGACAGTGCCGGAGCGCCTCGGGATCGAGACCTTCGTTGCATGCCTGGTGAAGCAGCCGCGCGAAGACGTACTCGGAGTCGAGGGCGAGTGCGCGGCCCAAGGCCACCCGGGCGCTCGGTTCATCCCCTGTCGACCAGGCCACCCAGCCTGCCAGGGTCAGTGGCGCCGCGGCGTATTCGGCATACGGTCCGACACAACGGCGCGCCAGCGCCCGCCACAGGCGCAACACCGATCCGGCGGACGGCCCTTCCATCCACTCGGCTGCGCGATCGCGGGTCGTACGGTCCTGGAGCCCGAGCAGGACGACGGCCGCTTCGTCGTCGGTCATGAGCTCGTCGTCGGCTGCGTCGGCCTCGGCCCAGCCCGGCGCCTGTGGTGTCCGCCCGATGCGACGGACAAGGCGGCGTGCGGCGTCCAGCGTCTCCTGTCCCACCTGTTCGCGATCGGCGCCTGCCAGGATCCTCGGCACCAGGGCGCCTGCCGCCTCGTCCAGCGCGCGTTCCTGCGCCGCGGTGCGCGGCGGCTGCCAGGGGGCCAGTCTGGCGTCCATCTCCTGGAGAGTTCCCCGCACCTGGATCCCCGCGTAGGCCGCGGCCGCGGCCATTACCGAAGTACCCGGCAGGGCCATGGGGTTCCCGTCGGGCGGACAGCACCGTGTGTCGGGGCAGCAGTAGGAGAAGAATCTGCCGTCGGAGATGCAGAGGGCTTCGGGAACAGGCACGTCCCGGGCGCCGCATGCCGTACGCAGATGCTGGGCGAAAGGGCGGAGCCGCTCCATGACATCCGCCGGGGTCTCCCCCGGGCCGGGGTCCTGGCAGAGGAAGACGATGATGCCTTCCGGCCGCCGGCCCCGGCTCTCACTGCCGGTGACCAGTCCGTCCGCGAGCTGGTCGGCGACCGGCTGCCACTCCTGCGGCGAGCGCGGGATACCGAGCCTGAGCCGTCCGCCGAAACGGCCGCGCAGGCCGTGCAGGGCGACCATCACGACCGAGTCGGTCGGGTGGAAGCCGAGCAGATAGGGCAATGCGTCGGCGAGCTCGGCAGGGCCGCGCAGGGTGACCTGCTCCTGGACGGGTGAGGGACCATGGGTTTCGTCGTGCGAGTTCATGGCTCGAAGGTCCCGCGATCCGGCGGAGTGCGCGACCCCTGTGGATAACAGTTATCCACAGGCAGGTCGGCACATTCGCCCATTGTCGGTGCGATCGGGTTGCATGGGGCCATGACCAACTCAGACCGCACCGCTCTCAGGGCATCGGCCGATTCCGTACTGGCCCGTCTCGTCGGCGACCACACCGGCGCCGCCACATTGCGCGAGGACCAGTGGCGGGCGATCGAGGCGCTCGTCGCCGACAAACGCCGGGCACTGGTCGTGCAGCGGACCGGCTGGGGCAAGTCCGCGGTCTACTTCGTGGCGACCTCGCTCCTGCGCGCGCAGGGCAGCGGCCCCACCGTGATCGTCTCGCCCCTCCTGGCGCTGATGCGCAACCAGGTGGAAGCGGCGGCACGCGCCGGCATCAGAGCGCGCACCATCAATTCCTCGAACACGGAGGAGTGGGAGACGGTCCAGGCGGAAGTGGCCGCGGGCGAGGTCGATGTGCTGCTGGTAAGTCCCGAGCGGCTGAACAATCCGGACTTCAGGGACGATGTGCTTCCCAAGCTGTCGGCGGCCACAGGTCTGCTCGTGGTCGACGAGGCCCACTGCATCTCCGACTGGGGTCACGATTTCCGGCCCGACTACCGGAGGCTGCGCACCATGCTCGCGGAGCTGCCGCCGGGAGTGCCCGTGCTCGCCACCACGGCCACGGCGAATTCCCGCGTCACCGCGGATGTCGCCGACCAGCTGGGGACAGGCGCGGGTACCGACGCCCTGGTACTGCGGGGTCCGCTCGACCGGGAGAGCCTGAGCCTGGGCGTCGTGCGGCTCCCGGATGCCGCGCACCGCCTGGCCTGGCTGGCCGACCACATCGACGAACTGCCGGGTTCGGGAATCATCTACACGCTGACGGTCGCCGCAGCTGAGGAGGTCGCCGCGTACCTGCGCCAGCGCGGCCACACCGTCTCCTCCTACACGGGCAAAACGGAGAACGCCGAGCGGCAGCAGGCGGAGGACGATCTGCTTGCCAACCGTGTCAAGGCCATCGTCGCCACGTCCGCGCTGGGCATGGGATTCGACAAGCCCGATCTCGGTTTCGTGGTGCATCTCGGTTCGCCCTCCTCCCCCATCGCGTACTACCAGCAGGTGGGCCGGGCCGGCCGCGGTGTGGAGCACGCGGAGGTGCTGCTGCTGCCCGGCAAGGAGGACGAAGCGATCTGGCAGTACTTCGCCTCCGTCGCCTTCCCGCCCGAGGAGCAGGTGCGGCGCACCCTCGACGTTCTCGCCCGGGCGGAGAGGCCCCTGTCGCTGCCCGCGATCGAGCCACTGGTGGAACTGAGGCGCACCCGCCTGGAGACGATGCTGAAGGTCCTCGACGTGGACGGCGCGGTGAACCGGGTGAAGGGCGGCTGGACCACCACGGGACAGCCCTGGACCTACGATGCGGAGCGCTACGCCTGGGTGGCCCGCCAGAGAGCTGCCGAACAGCAGGCGATGCGGGACTACGCGACCACGGACGCCTGCCGGATGGAGTTCCTGCGGCGCCAGCTGGACGACGAAGAGGCAGCACCCTGCGGTCGCTGCGACAACTGCGCGGGGGGCCGCTTCACCGCCGAGGTCTCCACCGCGGCACTCGACGGGGCGCGCGGCGAACTGAGCAGGCCGGGCGTGGAGGTGGAGCCCCGGAAGATGTGGCCGACGGGTCTGGCGGCGGTCGGCGTGGACCTCAAGGGGCGCATCGCCAAGGGCGAACAGGCTCTGCCTGGCCGGGCACTCGGCAGACTCTCGGACATCGGCTGGGGCAACAGACTGCGCCCGATGCTCGCACCACAGGCCCCGGACGGCCCGGTCCCGGACGCGGTGGCGGATGCGGTCGTGACCGTGCTGGCCGACTGGGCCCGGGGGCCGGGAGGATGGGCCTCCGGCGGACCGGACGCCCCGCCCAGGCCGGTGGGCGTCGTCACCATCGCCTCGCACACCCGGCCCCAGCTCATCGAGTCGCTCGGCCACCGCATCGCGGACACCGGGCGCATGCCCCTGCTCGGCCGGGTCGAGTACGCGCACTCTGCCCATGAGCGGATTCCGCCGAGCAACAGTGCACAGCGGGTGCGGGCCTTGCACGAGGCGTTCACCGTGCCACCCGGACTGGCGGCAGCACTCGCCTCTGCCGACGGTCCCGTTCTCCTGGTCGACGACCAGTCGGCGAGTGGGTGGACGCTCGCCGTGGCGGCCCGGCTGCTCTGCCGGTCCGGAGCGAAGGGGGTGTTTCCGCTGGTCCTCGCCGTACAGGGGTGACAGGAGGCGTCACCCGGGGCCCTGGTGGGCAGGGATGGACCAGCCACCCCTCAGATTCCCGTCAGCCGCGTGAATTGTTCGTTGCCGCCCGCCCGTGCGGCAGGAAGAATCGGGAGTGTTCCCCCGTACGGCCCGCCCGCGGTTCGGAAGGGCTGTGCCCCGGTGCGTCTCACCCGACCCTGCCCGCACCATGGGCGCGTATGCGAAGGGAGTACCGTGACCTTCGGATTCGCTCCGTCCGCCGCCCTGACAGCCTCCTCGACAGCCGTGTCCGCCGACTCGGGCAACCGGGCCGGGCGCCTGCTCGAACCTGCTGAGTGGGCCGCTGCGGGCATACCCCTGCTCCGTAGCCCTCGTGCCGTCGTCGGCGGACTGCACTCCAGACACCGCCCCACCGCTTCGACCGCCGTCGTGGCCGTGCTCAACCACGAGGAACGGCTCGTCGCCAGCGCCTCGTTCACCCGCCGTTCCGCCCCGGCGGACGGCTGGGACTTCCGTAACGCACTCCTTGATCATCTGCGCAGGGTCCTTCCGCACGACCTCCGCCGCCGCACGCCGGTCCGCACCGCCGTACTGCTCTACTGCCGTGAAGGGGACGAGCGGTGGACCGAGGAGGACGGGGCCTGGATGTGGGGGCTGCGCGATGCCTGCACACTGCATGGGCTGCGCTGCGGGGCGTACATCACGCTCACTCGGGGAGGCTGGCAGGTACTGGGCGAAGGCCGGGGCGGACGGCGGCCCAACCTGCTCTCCCGCCCGGCCGGCATCGGCGGCAGCGCGGAGAACTCTCCGCCGGCACCGCTGCGTTCAGGGGCACCGGCCGCGCTCCGCCGGGCTGCGGCCAGCTGACTGCGACGGCCCGTGGAGGGCCGACGACCGTCGTACCGGGGCCCGTTGGGGAACCAGTCGCGTTCGCGTACGCCGCAGACCGGTCGTACCGGACACGCCTCCGCCCGGCCTGCTCCTCGCGGAGACGGCCGGGCGGACGGGACGTACGGTTCAGACGCCCGCGCCGAGCACGGCGTTGACGCGCTGCGGGTCACCGCAGACGATCAGCAGTGCTCCCGCGTGCGTCCTGGCCGCGGGCAGTACCCGGGCCACGGATTCATCGGTTCCGCCGTTGAGCACCACCACCACGACGGGGCGGGCCTCAGCCCGTCCCACGGCGTCGGCGCTCGCGTAGAAGACGTCCTCACGGGCATCGTGCTGCGCCCAGTAGGCGGCTTCGCCGAAGGACAACTCGTGGGCCGCCCACGGGTGCTGCTCACCGGTGGTGAGCACCAGGACGTCACCCGGAGCGCGACCGGTGTCGAGCAGCAGGTCGACCGCTTCCTCCGCCGCGTCCAGCGCACCGTCCACCGGAGCGGGGATCAGCTGGATCTGCGGCGCGGAAGAGTCTCCCGCAGGGGTCTCAGGGCGGGTCTCCGGACGGTTGCCCGGCCGGTTCTCCGCACGCTGGGAAGAGGATGTCCGCTGCGTGGGAGGCGCGGTGGGCGCAGGCCTCGCAGCAGGACGGGGCCCCGGACGAGCGGGGCGTGGCACGGCCGCGGGTCGCGGGCCGGGTACGGGACGAGGGGTCGACGCTGTACGGCCGGCGGCCGGAGCAACGCGAGGACCCTGGGCACTCTCGTGAATCTGAGACTCCTCGGGGATGAGAGGCATGAATGGATGTCTATCAAACGGCGGCACACAAGGCACCACCGGGTGGGCACGTCAGTGCGATCCGGACGGAGTTTCCTCTGCCGGTGCGCTGAAAGTTCAGAAGTCGAACCCGAGTTGGCCCCCGCTTTCCAGCGCGACGGCCTCCGCGAGAGGACGGATCTTCTTCAGGTGCCGCCACTGCGGCAGCCCGTCCAGATAGGACCAGGAGAGCCGGTGGTGCGGGGTGGGCCCCCGCTCCTCCAGCGCGGATTTGTGCACGGGCGAGGGGTAGCCGGCGTTGTCCTCGAAGGCGAAGCCCTCGCACACATCGGACTCCGCCGCGGCGAGTTCGGCCATCATCGCGTCCCTGCGCACCTTGGCGATCACCGAGGCGGCTGCCACGGCAACGCACGACTGGTCGCCCTTGATCACCGTACGGACCCGCCAGGGAAGGCCGAGATAGTCGTGCTTGCCATCGAGGATCACCGCGTCCGGGCGGACGGGAAGTACTTCGAGGGCCCGCACAGCGGCGAGCCGCAGCGCCGCCGTCATCCCCAGATCATCGATCTCCTGCGGAGAGGCGTGCCCGAGCGCGAAGGCGGTGACCCACGACTCCAGCACCCCGGCCAGCTCCGTGCGGCGCTTCGGGCTGATCAGCTTGGAGTCGGTGAGTCCGGTCGGCGGTCGGCGCAGTCCGGTGACTGCGGCGCAGACGGTGACAGGGCCGGCCCAGGCCCCGCGCCCGACCTCGTCGACGCCGGCGACGGTCTTGGCACCCGTAGTGGCGCGCAGTGAGCGCTCGACGGTGTGCGTGGGTGGTTCGTACGGCATGGCGCCTGCCAGGTTACGCCGCCGGACACCTCCTGCGACACCCCGGTACCTCTCCCGAATTCAGCGACCGCTCCGGCGCAGCAGCGGCACCATCACTTCGTCGATCATCCGAGCGATGTCCTCATCGGGAAATTTGCTGCCGCACACCTTGGATCGGTACATCATCAACCCGGGGATCACATCGCAAATCAGATCGCCCACCGCATCCGAGCGGACATCACCACGCTTGATCCCGCGCCACACAACCTCTTTGAAGAGCTGCACGGACGGCTCGGCAACCCGCCTGATGATCAGCTCATGGAAGCGTTCCGCAGTGGAGTTGTCACACTCGTGAAGTACCGCACGCAGAGCAAACCCTGGCGTTGAGAACATCGCGTCACGGATCCCGCGGCACAGCTGATAGAGATCCTCGCGCACACTGCCGTGGTCGGCCGATGCCACCAGTTCGGGCAGCGCGGCCCGCAGTGCGTCGGCGACAAGGTCCTCCTTGGACGACCAGCGCCGGTAGACGGCCGCCTTCCCGGTCCTGGCCCGGGCGGCGACCCCCTCCATGGTGAGGGCGTTCCAGCCGACCGCGCTCAGCTGCTCCAGAGCGGCTTCAAGGATCGCCCGTTCCAGTACCGGCCCACGGCGGCGCGGCGCCCCCTGCCGCTCCCCCGCGTCATCCGTCGAGCGCGAAGCAACCATCAGTTCCACTCCGTCGAGACCGGCCGATCCACGTTCACTTGATCAAGATTCCAGTGTCTCCGATATCCCGATGCAGGTCGACTCCCCGCACAGCCACCGTCCGCCGAATCTGTATCTAGTGAACGCTTGCGTTCACTAATCCGGACTCGTTACTGTCCCGGCGGGGGACACACCGGAACACCAACTCGGCCCAGGGGGAAGCTCTGTGACTTCTGATCACATAAGAACGGCGGACCGGCCGGACCCGTCACCACGCGACGCATCCGCACCAGCCACGACAGAGTCAGCCGTACCGGGCCCACCGGCCCGAGGCCTCGGCGCCCGTCCGGCGCACGCCGGCATCGCACTCCTGGTCATCGCAGCCAGCCAGCTCATGGTGGTGCTCGACGCCACGATCGTGAACATCGCCCTGCCGCACATCCAGACCGCGCTCGGCTTCTCCACCAGCAACCTCACCTGGGTCATCAACGCCTACGCGCTCACGTTCGGCGGGCTGCTCCTTCTCGGCGGCAGGGCCGGTGACCTGCTGGGACGCCGGCGGATGTTCATCACCGGCATCCTGCTCTTCACCCTCGCCTCACTGCTCGGCGGATTCGCCCAGGAGCCCTGGCAGCTGCTCGCCGCCCGCGCACTGCAGGGGGTCGGCGGCGCCATCGCATCGCCCACCGCTCTCGCCCTGGTCGCCACGACCTTCCCCGAAGGGCCCGAACGCAACCGCGCGTTCGGCGTCTTCGCCGGTGTGTCTGCGGGTGGTGGCGCACTGGGCCTGCTGGCCGGTGGCATGCTCACCGACTGGCTCGACTGGCGCTGGGTGCTCTTCGTCAACGTACCGATCGGCCTGTTCATCGCCCTGCTCGCGCCCCGGTTCATCACCGAGTCCGCACGCCACCCCGGCCGCTTCGACATCGCCGGGGCCGCCACCTCGACCGCCGGCATGGCCGCTCTCGTGTACGGGTTCATCCGTGCGGCCGACGACGGCTGGAGCGACTCGGTGACCGTGGGGTCCTTCATCGCTGCCGTCGTACTGCTCATCACGTTCATCGCCGTGGAACGCCGCTCCGCCCAGCCCATCACCCCGCTGCGGATGTTCGCCGACCGCAACCGGGCGGGCACGTACATCATGATGCTCAGCCTGGCCGCCGCCATGTTCGGGATGTTCTTCTTCATCGTGCTGTTCGTGCAGAATGTGCTGCACTACAGCCCCGTCAAGGCCGGGCTGGCGTTCCTGCCGGTCACGGTCGCCATCGTGATCGCCGCCGGGCTCTCCACCCAGCTGCTGCCCAAGCTCGGCCCGAAACCCTTCATGGTGACCGGCACCGTGCTCGCCACGCTCGGGACCGGCTGGCTGACCATGATCGACCCCGGAAGCTCGTACACCGGCGGTGTCCTCGGCCCCATGATTCTCTTCGGCTTCGGTATGGGCCTCAACTTCGTCACGCTGACGCTGACCGCGGTCTCCGGGGTGGCCGACCACGAGTCCGGGGCGGCGTCCGGGCTGCTGAACACCACCCAGCAGGTGGGCGGGGCGCTCGGGCTCTCCATCCTGACCACGGTCTTCGAAACCGCGAGCCGCCATGAAGGCACCAAGCAGGCCGCGAAGTTCCTGGCCGCCGGGGCCCCCGAGCAGAAGGCGGCCTTCGCGAAGTCGCACATACTGCCCGCCCCGTGGGGCGACGCGGTGCTCGCCCACGGCATCGGCACCGCCTTCATCGCCGCCTGCGCTCTGGCCGCGCTGGCAGCGGTCACCGCTATATTCGTCATCCAGGTCCGCAAGAGCGACCTGGAAGCGCTCAGCGGGTCCGCGGGTCCCGGCGCGATCTGACCGGGTCCCAGCGGGGCTGCGGCGCGCTTACGCACTCGACGCGCCGCCTCCCCGTCGCCTCGGGAGCAATCGCCCTCAACTCGGAGCCACCGCCCTCACCGCGCCATGGGAACCTACGCGGAGCCCTCGCGGTGAGGGCGTCACCTCACGGCAGACGCGATGGCGTCCACTCCGGGAGTTCCTCGGTCTGCTCAAGCCACTCGGCGGGCGGCGCCCCGCCCGCCCCCGCGGCCACGACACCTCCCGCGATCGCGCAGGTCGTATCGGTGTCACCGCCGACCTGGGCCGTCGTCCAGAAGGTCCGCTCGAAGTCGCCGAGACCCCGCGCGGCCGACCACAGTGCGAACGGCACCGTGTCATGGGCGCTGGTCCGCCGGCCGCACCCCAGGACCGCGGCGACCGTCCCCGCGTCGTCGTAGTCCAGCATGTCCCTGGCACGGCGCAGCCCCGCACCCACCGCGCTGCGGGGCACGAGCGCGATCACGCCGTCCAGCAGCTCGGCGGCGGACGGAGGCCCGGCGGGGGCGGCGGCCAGGGCGGCAGCGGCAGCCACTGCCATGCTCCCCACCACCGCCTCACGGTGCTGATGTGTCGTGTACGCGGCGATCTCGGCCTGATGGGTGGCCTGCTCCGGATCGTGCGCGTACCAGGCGCCGAGCGGCGCGATCCGCATCGCGGCGCCGTTTCCCCACGAGCCCTGGCCGTTGAAGAGCCCACTGGCCAGTTCCCGCCAGTCGCCGCCTTCCCTGATCAGCCGCAGCATCCGGTTGACCGCCGGGCCGTAGCCCCGGTCGAAGTCATGGCGCGCGGCGAAGGAAGCGGCGAGGGCGTCCTGGTCGATCCGGCCCTGCGAGGCCAGTACGGCCAGGACCGAACAGGCCATCTCCGTGTCGTCGGTCCACTGCCAGGGGCCGGTGGGCGGCTCGCGCCGGGCCAGCAGCGGGTAGTGGAGGGGGACGAAGAACTGGGAACCCAGGGCATCTCCGACGGAAAGCCCGCGCAGGCTGGCCCGAGCGCGTTCGAAAGCCTCGGGAAGAGACCCGGAAACGGGAGGAGGAGTGGAGTCAGCGGTCATCTCACCTCCAGCCTAACCGGTGACGCCGTACGGTTCGGGTACGCGCCAGTGGTCGAACGGCCGGTCCAGCGTGTACTTGCCGTCCTCCCCCAGCACCAGCGTCCGCGACTCCCCGTTACCGGGGTTGGACAACGCCTCGAACTCCGCCACCGACCAGTGGAACCAGCGCATACAGAAGAGCCTCATCGTCAGCCCATGGGTGACCAGCAGGACGTTCGGCGGATGGTCGGGAGCCTCGAAGCTGCGGTGGAGGCTCTCCAGGAACGAACCGACACGGTCATAGACATCGGCCCCGGACTCCCCCTGCGCGAACCGGTAGAAGAAGTGACCGTAGGCGTCGCGGTACGCCTTCTGCAGACGCACGTCGTCGCGGTCCTGCCAGTTCCCCCAGTCCTGCTCACGCAGCCGGGGCTCCTCCCTGACCCGTACCCGTTCCGGATCGAGACCGAAGGCCCGGAAGGTCTCATGGGTCCGGCGGTAGGGCGAGACATAGGTGCTCACCTGTTCCCGGCCGAAGAGTTCCCGCAACCGCGCCCCGGTCGCCTCGGCCTGGCTCCAGCCGTTCATAGTGAGCTTCAGGGCGTGGTCGGGTTCGCGTTCGTACACCGTGTCATCAGCGTTTCCCTCCGACTCCCCGTGCCGGACGAGAACGATGCGTTGTGGTCGTGCCATGCCAAGACAGTAGATCGGATCGCCGCCGGGTGCGGCGGTCCCCCTCAGCCGGCCCGTACGGGCAGCCCCTCCCTGGGTTTGTACAGGTGGGGGCGCGCGGCGGCGGCTATACGGTCCAGGACGGCTCCAACTGCACGACGTCGCCCGCCAGCGCCGCCACATCGGCGTCGGTCCGGGCCCGCAGCGCCAGCCGCTCGATCCGCTCCGGCCGGTACTTCCCGCGCTCGGCCGCGGACTGCCACATCGAGAGCACCAGGAACTCGTCTCCTGGCGCCTCCCCGAACATCCCGCGCAGCATTCCGGGCGACCCCGCCATCGCCGGGTTCCAGACCTTCTCCTGCATCAGCGCGAAGTGTTCGGCCCGCTCGGAGTGCACCCGGCAGTGCGCGACCCTGACCACATCCGCGTCCCCGAAGCGGGGTTCGAAACCCGTCCGCACATCGAAGCGGTACTCGAAGAGCTTGGCCTGCGGGTCCTTGAACGTGCCGGCCTGAGCGGCGGCAAGCCTGTCATGCGCACGCGCCATGAACGAGTCGTAGAAGGGCCGGCTCTCCCAGAAGGCGAACACATGCGCCACACTCCGCCGTCTGCGGCTCCACCCGCCCCCCTGTCCCCGGAATCCCGGCTCACCCAGCAGCCCCGCCCACCTCCGCTGCCCCTGTTCGAACCCTCTGGGGTCTGTCACCGTGCAGCGAATCCACTTGACCAGCACCGCGCCATCGTACGGCCAGAAGAGTGACCCCGGTCATGGTCCGGGTGAGCACATCCGGATCTTCCGCCGCAAACATCCGGCCTGCGGGCAATACCGGTCACATAGATGGGAATTCCGGTCAACCGAGCAGCCACAGCGATCTGTTCACCTGCGTTCGCGCCGCACGCACACAGCCCGGCCGGCGTACGGGATCCGGCGGAGAACACGCCGTGCACGGGACCCGGCCCACGGAAAGAGGGCGCCGACCAGGTGGTCGACGCCCTCTCCGGAGCGCTTCAGTGCCCTCGGCAGCCCGTGCTCAGGGACACCTCAGCCGCCTTGCTGCCCGTGTCAGCTGCAGCCGCTGGTCGAGCCGCACCCCTCGCAGAGGTAGCAGCTGCCCGCCCGGCGCATCTTCGTACCGCAGGAGAAGCAGAGCGGGGCGTCGGCGTTCAGGCCCAGCGTGATCTCCATCAGTTCGGTCGAGTTGTGCGCCTGCTTGGGCGCGGGCACCTCGGCCGCGGCCTCCGGCTGCGGCTCGGCCGTCTTCGGAGCCTCCACCTGGCGCGGTGCGGACTGGGACAGTCCCTCCACGTCCACGTCGTCGTCGCCCGCCTCGTACGACCCGGTGTCCAGGTGGCGCTGACGCTCCGCCGCCGAGTGGATACCCAGCGCCGAGCGGGTCTCGAAGGGCAGGAAGTCGAGCGCCAGACGGCGGAAGATGTAGTCGACGATCGACTGCGCCATCCGTACGTCGGGGTCGTCCGTCATACCGGCCGGCTCGAAGCGCATGTTGGTGAACTTCGAGACGTATGTCTCCAGCGGGACGCCGTACTGCATACCGACCGAGACCGCGATCGAGAAGGCGTCCATCATGCCCGCGAGGGTCGACCCCTGCTTGGACATCTTCAGGAAGACCTCACCGAGGCCGTCGTCCGGGTAGGAGTTGGCGGTCATGTAGCCCTCGGCGCCGCCCACCGTGAAGGAGGTGGTGATACCGGGGCGCCCCTTCGGCAGGCGCTTGCGGACCGGGCGGTACTCGATGACCTTCTCGGTCTTCGGCTCCGTCTTCTCCTCTGCGGGCTTGGCCTTGGCCGAGAGCGGCTGACCGACCTTGGAGTTCTCGACGTAGACGGCGAGCGCCTTCGTGCCGAGCTTCCAGCCCTGGAGGTAGATCTCCTCGACGTCCTCGACCGTGCTGGAGGCCGGCATGTTGACCGTCTTGGAGATGGCACCGGAGAGGAACGGCTGGGCGGCCGCCATCATCCGTACGTGGCCCATGGGCGCGATGGAACGCTCGCCCATGGCGCAGTCGAAGACCGGGTAGTGCTCCGGCCTGAGGCCGGGGGCGTCGACGACATTGCCGTGCTCGGCGATGTGGGCGACGATCGCCTCGACCTGCTCCGGCTGGTACCCGAGACGCTTGAGCGCCTTGGGGACCGTGTTGTTCACGATCTGCATCGAGCCGCCGCCGACGAGCTTCTTGAACTTGACCAGGGCCAGGTCCGGCTCGACGCCCGTGGTGTCGCAGTCCATCATCAGGCCGATGGTGCCGGTCGGTGCGAGCACCGAGGCCTGCGCATTGCGGAAGCCGTTCTTCTCACCGAGACGCAGGACGTCCTGCCAGGCCTCGGTGGCCGCGGCCCAGACCGGGCTGTCCAGGTCGTCGGTGCGGGTGGCCGACGCGTTGGCGTCCGCGTGCTGCTTCATGACGCGCTTGTGTGCGTCCGCGTTGCGGGCGTAGCCGTCGTAGGGGCCGACCACCGCCGCGAGCTCGGCGGAGCGCTTGTACGAGGTACCGGTCATCAGCGACGTGATGGAACCGGCCAGTGCGCGACCGCCGTCGCTGTCGTACGCGTGGCCGGTCGCCATGAGCAGTGCGCCGAGGTTGGCGTAGCCGATGCCCAGCTGACGGAAGGCGCGGGTCGTCTCGCCGATCTTCTCCGTGGGGAAGTCGGCGAAGCAGATCGAGATGTCCATCGCGGTGATGACCAGCTCGACGACCTTGGCGAAGCGCTCGGCGTCGAACGACTGGTTGCCCTGGTCGTCGTCGCGCAGGAACTTCATGAGGTTGAGCGAGGCGAGGTTGCACGACGAGTTGTCCAGGTGCATGTACTCGCTGCACGGGTTGGACGCGGTGATCCGGCCCGACTCGGGCGAGGTGTGCCACCGGTTGATGATGTCGTCGTACTGGATCCCGGGGTCGGCGCAGACGTGCGCGGCCTCGGCCATCTTGCGGAAGAGCGCCTTGGCGTCGACCTTCTCGATGACCTCGCCGGTCATGCGCGAGCGCAGACCGAACTGCGATCCGGTCTCGACCGCGTGCATGAACTCATCGTTGACGCGGACCGAGTTATTGGCGTTCTGGTACTGGACGGACGT
Source organism: Streptomyces sp. NPDC054757 (assembly GCF_053612185.1). Classification (NCBI taxonomy): domain Bacteria; kingdom Bacillati; phylum Actinomycetota; class Actinomycetes; order Kitasatosporales; family Streptomycetaceae; genus Streptomyces; species Streptomyces sp. NPDC054757. The sequence goes on along the minus strand of NZ_JBSHBW010000013.1, from coordinate 12,847 downwards.
GATGTCGTCGCCGCCCAGGTCCATGTCGAAGCCCGCGTCGCGCAGGGCGCGGATCTTCTCCTCCTCCTTCACCTTGGTCTCGATGAAGGCCTCGACGTCCGGGTGGTCGACGTCGAGGACGACCATCTTGGCCGCGCGGCGGGTGGCACCACCGGACTTGATCGTCCCGGCGGAGGCATCGGCCCCGCGCATGAAGGAGACCGGCCCTGACGCGTTGCCGCCGGAGGAGAGCAGTTCCTTGGACGAGCGGATACGGGAGAGGTTCAGGCCTGCGCCGGAGCCGCCCTTGAAGATCATCCCCTCTTCCTTGTACCAGTCGAGGATCGACTCCATGGAGTCGTCGACCGAGAGGATGAAACAGGCGCTGACCTGCTGGGGCTGGGTGGTGCCGACGTTGAACCAGACCGGCGAGTTGAAGCTGAAGACCTGGTGCAGCAGCGCATACGTGAGCTCGTGGTCGAAGAGCTCGGCGTCCTCCGGCGAGGCGAAGTAGCCGTTCTCCTCGCCGGCCTTGCGGTACGTCTTCACCACACGGTCGATGAGCTGCTTGAGGCTGTTCTCGCGGTTGTCGGCGCCGACAGCACCGCGGAAGTACTTGCTGGTGACGATGTTGACCGCGTTCACCGACCAGAAGTCGGGGAACTCGACGCCACGCTGCTCGAAGTTGACCGAGCCGTCGCGCCAGTTGGTCATGACGACATCACGGCGTTCCCAGACGACCTCGTCGTACGGATGCACGCCGGGAGTGGTGTGGATGCGCTCGCTGCGCAGCCCCTGCCGATTAGCGGCCGCCTTGGATCCCTTTGCGCGGGAACCTCGTGCCGGGCCGCTCGCCGTCTCTGTCATGCCGCCTCCCATATGCGGGCTAAAACGCCCAAAAGTGCCCAGTTCTTCCCGTGGCACTATGTCTGTCTGATGCCCGTGGCGCAGGAAGCACCTCAGGCAGGTCTCTGTCCGCCGGCCCCGGAGGGTCAGTCGGTGGCAGTGGCGGGCACGGGGACCGCGGGGGTCCCTCCGCACTCGCATTCCACTGCGGGGGGCTGCGCGTCGCGGAGTTCCGCGATGGCGGCCTCGAAGTCTTCGAGCGAGTTGAAAGCCCGGTAGACGGACGCGAAGCGCAGATACGCGACCAGGTCGAGTTCCTGCAAGGGGCCGAGTATGGCCAGCCCGACGTCGTGGGTGGTCAGCTCGGCGCCCCCGGTGGCACGCAGCGCCTCTTCGACCTGCTGGCCGAGTTTGGCGAGGGCGTCCTCGGTGACCGGCCGCCCCTGGCACGCCTTCCGCACACCCGAGATGACCTTCGTACGGCTGAACGGTTCCGTGACCCCGCTGCGCTTGATCACCATCAGCGAGGCCGTCTCGACCGTCGTGAAGCGCCGGGAGCAGTCGGGGCACTGGCGGCGCCGGCGGATCGACGTGCCGTCGTCCGTGGTGCGGCTGTCGACGACGCGGCTGTCAGGGTGCCTGCAGAAGGGGCAGTGCATGGTTCCCGACCCTCCTTCGCGGTACGACTGAATAGCCTCGCCGGGGCCGGAACGAGCCCCTCGAAGCAGCCCCAAGCATAGGCGATGACCCGGGACACGAGGGACCAGGGACCACAACTTCTGGGTGGCTGTTTCAATCCAACCACTAGATCTGGGGTTCAGCGCCACCTTCACGGCAGAGCGTGTCGCACCCGCACGCCGGGGCCGCCCGGCTCGGAAGAGGGTACGGGAAGCGGGTCGGCGACCGGATGCGGGCCCACCCGGCACCCGTCGGCGGGTGGCGCGCGGCGACGGCCCGGCGGCAGGCGGGGAAGGGGCAATGACAGACGGGCACCACCCGGCGCGACGCGGCCGTCCGCCCCCGCAGCACGGGATGCCGACAGCGGACGGTACCGTAATCGACCGAATTGCCTTTCGGCTACAGCCGCGCTCTTACACCCCTCACTGCGCTCATGTGAAGGTTATTTCGTTTTTTCACTCGAACGTGTGTTTGGCGCAACCTTTCGAAAGCCACTACCGTTGTCCAACTAGGGAGAGAACATCTCGAGAGGGGCCGACGACGTGACCACGACCGCAGACACCGCCACCATCACCGCCCAGGACCGTTCGCAGAACCGACTCGAGCCGGGGCATGCCATGACCGACGCAGCTACGGGCCCCGAGGGGCTGCCCCCACGACCCGCACGCTCGCTGCCCGGCCGGCCTCCGGGCATCCGGGCGGACAGCTCCGGGCTCACGGACCGGCAGCGACGGGTGATCGAAGTGATCAGGGACTCGGTACAGCGCCGTGGATACCCGCCCTCCATGCGTGAGATCGGCCAGGCGGTGGGGCTGTCCAGCACCTCGTCCGTCGCCCATCAGCTGATGGCCCTGGAACGCAAGGGGTTCCTGCGGCGGGACCCGCACCGCCCGCGGGCGTACGAGGTCAGGGGCTCCGACCAGCCCAGCACCCAGACCACCGACACCACGGGCAAGCCCGCCGCTTCCTATGTGCCGCTGGTCGGCCGGATCGCCGCCGGTGGGCCGATCCTGGCCGAGGAGTCCGTCGAGGACGTCTTCCCGCTCCCCCGGCAGCTGGTCGGCGACGGTGAGCTCTTCGTCCTGAAGGTCGTGGGCGACTCCATGATCGAAGCCGCGATCTGTGACGGCGACTGGGTCACGGTGCGCCGCCAGCCCGTCGCGGAGAACGGCGACATCGTGGCAGCCATGCTGGAGGGCGAGGCCACGGTCAAGCGCTTCAAGCGCGAGGACGGACATGTGTGGCTGCTGCCGCACAACGCCGCCTACCAGCCGATCCCCGGTGACGAAGCCACCATCCTCGGCAAGGTGGTGGCTGTGCTCCGACGCGTGTGAACACCGCGTCGGCCCTGAACAGGGCTCCGGAACTCACTGCGCCGGTTCCGGGGCCCTGCCTTTTTTCTGGCTTGTCTCCGGCCAGTCTCTGGCTTGTCTTTGGCCTGCCTCTGGCTTTCCTCTGGGCTACTTTCCGGTTTCCTTTTCCTTGGCCACTGCGTCGATCGCGGCGAGTGACCGGCGGACCTGGTTACGGTCCGTGGTGAACCAGAAATCGGGCAGCGAGGCCCGCAGATAGCTCCCGTACCGTGCGGTGGCCAGCCGGGGATCCAGCACGGCGACGACACCCCGGTCCCCCATGGCCCTGACCAGTCGGCCGGCACCCTGCGCCATCAGCAGAGCGGCATGAGTGGCGGCAACAGCCATGAATCCATTGCCGCCCCCTTCCTCGACCGCTTTCTGCCGGGCGCTCATCAGCGGATCGTCGGGCCGGGGAAACGGGATCCGGTCCATCACCACGAGCTGACAGCTGGATCCCGGAACATCGACTCCCTGCCAGAGCGACAGTGTCCCGAAGAGACAGGTCTCGGGATCTGCAGCGAAATTCTTGATCAGCTCACCGAGCGTCTCCTCACCCTGGAGCAGCACCCGCCTGTCCTGCCTGCCGCGCAGCTCCTCCGCAGCCGCTTGGGCGGCCCTCATCGAGGAGAAGAGACCGAGCGTGCGCCCACCCGCCGCATCGACCAGTTCGGCGAGCTCGTCCAGCATGTCCGAGCGGGATCCCTCCCGGCCCGGGGCGGAGAGGTGTTTGGCGACATACAGGATGCCTTGCTTGGCGTAGTCGAACGGTGACCCGACATCCAGGCCCTTCCACCGCGGGACGTCCTCCCCCTCGGTGCCCTCGGGTGAGAGTCCGAGTGAGGCACCGACTCCGTTGAAATCACCGCCGATTCTGAGCGTCGCGGAGGTGAGAACGACGGAGCGGTCGGCGAAGAGTTTCTCCCGGAGCAGTCCCGAAACGGAGAGCGGCGCGACCCGCACGGAAGCCCCGAATCGGTCATGCCTCTCGTACCAGACGACGTCGTACTCGGAGCCGAGCGTGATCCGCTCGGCCACGTCGTGGATGGACTCGACGGACGCAAGAGCCTGTTTCCGTACGACGTCCTCGTCCTGCACCGACTTGTCCCTGGTGGCACCGATGGCCGAGATCACCGTCCGGGCCGCGTCACGCAGGGACATCAGCGCATATCCGAGGTCCTCGGGGATCTCTTCGAGCCGACCGGGGAGCGCCAGCTCCATGACCCGTTCGAAGGTCTCGGAGGCAGTCTGGAGTGAGTCCGCCGCCTTCTCGTTGACGAGCTTCGCCGCACGCCGCACCGCCCGGTTGACCTGGCCCGGGGTGAGCTCGCCCGTCGCGACACCGGTGACCCGGGAAACCAGCTCATGGGCCTCGTCCACGATCAGCACCTCGTGCTGCGGGAGCACGGGTGCGCCCTCGATGGCGTCGATCGCGAGCAGGGCGTGGTTGGTCACGACGACGTCAGCCAGTTTGGCCCGCTCGCGGGCCGCCTCGGCGAAGCACTCTGCCCCGTAGGCGCATTTGCTGGCCCCCAGGCACTCCCGGGAGGACACGGAGATCTGGGCCCAGGCACGGTCGGAGACGCCCGGGGTGAGATCGTCCCGGTCGCCCGTCTCCGTCTCGTCGGCCCAGTCCCGCATACGCAGCAGGTCCTGGCCGAGCCTGCTGGTGGGGGCGGCCGCCTCGAACTGGTCGAACAGCCCCTCCTCCTCTTCCTGCGGTACGCCCTCGTGGAGGCGGTGCAGACAGAGGTAGTTGGACCGCCCTTTCAGCATGGCGAACTGAGGGCGTCGCCGCAGCAACGGGTGCAGGGCTTCGACCGTACGCGGGAGATCGCGCTCCACGAGCTGCCGCTGGAGGGCGAGCGTCGCGGTGGCCACCACGACGCGCTCCCCATGGGCCAGCGCGGGGACCAGGTACCCCAGTGACTTTCCGGTACCGGTGCCGGCCTGGACCAGCAGGTGGGCGTTGTCGTCGACGGCTTCGGCAACGGCCTCGGCCATGGTGACCTGGCCGGGCCGCTCCGTACCGCCCACAGCGGTGACAGCGGCGTGCAGGAGCTCGGGGAGGGAGGGCTTCGTCATAGCGGGACCACCCTACGGGGCAGCACTGACAATCGGGGTCACACCTCGTGCAGGGGGTTGGCGACCGTCCCGTGCACAGCGGCGTGCGGCCGGTTCGGGCGGTCGCGGTAGCCGTCGAGGTGGAGCCGGTTGCGGTTGAGACAGAGCCGGTCGATCCGCGGGGTGAGCAGGTCGAACGTCTCGTAGCGCTCTTTGAGCTCGGGGAAACGGGCCTGGTGGCGGAGGATCTCGGCGCGTACCAGTCGCCAGAAATCAGCCTCCGGGACCCCTAGTTGATCTTCACAGAGAGGGGCGAGGTAGCGGAAGACGCCGACGAAGAGTCCGGAGTGGATGAACTGCGTGAGGAAGGCCGGCTCCTCGGTCAGCAACACGTCACGTACGTCGTCGGGCATCGAATCGTGCTCCGGCAGTGACTCGGCGCTGACGTTGACGTCGTCGACGAAGTCCTTGATCGCGAGCCGCACCGGCACATCGTGGTCGTCGAAGACGACGATGGCGTTCTCGCCGTGCGGGGAGAACACCGTGCCGTAGCGGTAGAGGAAGTGCAGCAGCGGGGGGAGCAGCGCGGCGAAGAGCCGTCCGAGCCAGGCGGTGGGCGCGAGTCCCGATCGGGCGACCAGCTCCGCTGTGAAGGAGCGCCCCTGGTGGTCGGTGAGCAGCAGGGAGGCGAGCGTACGGGCCCCCTCTCCGGCGGCCAGCTGTACGCCGAGCGGTTCGCGCCAGATGGCGCCCAGGAGTTCCCGGTACTGGTACGGGACTTCGGGCAGCTGGTCGTAGAGGGGGTGCTCGACCGCGACGGAGGCGACTTCGCCGAGCAGGATGACGCCGCACTCGTCCCGCAGGAACGCATCGCCGTCCCGCAGCCCCTGGACCCAGGCGGTGACGGCCGGTGCGGCGAGGGTGCGCTCGGTGGGGAGGCCGCGCCAGACCAGGGTGTTGAGGATGGACAGCGGCAGCTTCACGGTGTGCCGCTCAGGGTGTTCGACGTTGAGGAAGGTACGGATGGACTGCTGCGGCAGGCGTGGATCGGCGTCGGCGTGCAGCGGGACGATCTGTCCGTGGGCGATGGCCGGCGCGTAGAGCGGCAGGATCACCTCGTCCCACTGCCAGGGGTGCACGGGGAGGTAGAGATAGCCGTCCGGATCGAGCCCGCGGGCCCTTAACTCCGCCGCGAAGGAAGACCGGACGGCGGAGTCCAGCTCGCGGCGGTAGAGCCGGTCGGGCGTCGCCAGGCCGGTGACACCCCGGTACTGGGCGAGCTCCGCGCTGACGGCGATCCAAGGCAGCCGGGCGGGCCGGCGGGACTCGGGGGTCCAGCGGGCGGCGTCGGCGGCGGAGAATCCGATCCGGCCCTTGTTCAGCACGAGCCAGGGGTGGCCGGTCTGATGGCCTTCCAGCTGCGCGTAGTCGAGTGCGGCCAGTTCGGCGGCGGTGAGCGCGGTGTGCTCGATACGGGCGTCGGCAGCGAGAGTGGTGGTGAGCTCGCGGACCAGGTGCCCGAGAGTCGCCCCGTCCAGTGCGAGGAGCCTGCGGGCGAGGACGAGGAAGCGGAGCGGGTCTCCGAACGGTTCGCCCTGGAGCGCGATGGTGGCCGGGCCGACATGCCAGTGCCCGTATGCGCCACGCCGGGCCTGGAAGGTCAGCGGCAGGTCGTCGTCGAGCGTGAGCGTGAAGCGGCCGCCTCCCCGCCCCACCGGCTCGATGATCTCTTCGTAGGCGAATTCACCAAGCATCTTGGCGAGAAGACGGCGGGCCGCATGGTCCCAGTCCTCGGGGTTCAGCTCGGCGGGGGCGAGCAGCGCCGGTTCTGCATCGGAGTCGAAGCCAGCAGACGGGTTCAGCACGGGGACTCCTCGGGGTGGAACCGATTCGGGTCGGGCGGTGTATGAAAAGCAGCAGGTGGTCAGGGGCGGGGGTGCAGGAACGGGAGTGCAGGAACGCGGGTGCAGGAACAGGGGTGCGGCGACGGGGTGCCGCCGCAGGGGCATGAGGATTTGCCATCAAGAGAGTTGAGAGGAGGTGTTCACATGAGGTCGCGGAATGCGCGGTCGCGGATCATCAGGGCCGCGCGCTTGTCGGGAAGATCGACTTCAGCTGAATAGCGGAAGCCGGCTCCGAGAAAGGCCGATACGGAAGGGGTATTGCGCAGATCGGGCTCCGCGATGACGCGGGGGCAGAGGGGCCGGTTGTCCAGTACGAGGTCGGAGACGGCGCGCAGCAGGGTGGTGCCGGTGCCGCGCCCCCTGTCGGCGACGCCGCCGATCAGGAGGTGCAGGCCGGTGTCGTGGGGACGGGCCGGGTAGTGGCGGGCAAGCGGGTCCAGGTCGGCGCGGTAGATCTCCCAGTAGCTCATCGGGGTGCCTTGGAGTACACCGAGGCAGGGGACGCTCCGGCCGTCACCGCCGAGTTGGGGGCGCAGATGGGCCCGGGTCACGGACTCGGGGCCCGACAGCTCCCAGAAGGCGGCGACGGCAGGGTCGTTCATCCAGTGGCTGAGGAGGGAGAGGTCGCGTTCGATGTCCACGGGTACGAGTTGGAACACACCGACGGAGGTGGAGACGGGCTTCCAGGCGCCGGGGCTGTCCAGCAGGCCGCCCCCGGGGTGCCCGGGGGCGGCGGGCCACGGTTCCCCGGTGCGCAGCAGGGACAGCAGATCCTCGGACAACTGCAGATCAAGGGTGTCCTCGGACTCCTCGTCGGTCCGGGCGGCAGGCTCTGTCCCGGTCTGGGCGCTCGCATCCGTGGAGGGCACGGCCACGCTCCTCATTCTCTGCTCAGGTATCGGTCGGGTCATGCCCCAGTGGGGTGAAGGGGGTTGGTGAGGCGGACATAGACGGACTGGGTGTCGACCGGGCCGACGAGTTCGTCGAGTCCGTGGAGTCGGGTCAGCAGATTGGCCTTGGTACGCAGGACGGGGGTGTCCAGGAGTTGTGCGGGCAAGGGGGAACCGAGGGCCGTGGCCCGGTTGAGGAACTGCCGGAAGGCTGCGATCAACAGCGTCTCGTCGGCGAGCCGCTGGGCGCCGAAGGCGCCAATCAGTCCGAAGACGTTGTTGATGACGAGGTAGTAGGCGAAGCGTTCGTCGGTGACATCGTCGGCGACGAAGGTGTCGCTGACGGCTCCGACGCCGGGGATGCGCTTCTCCAGTGCGGTGCGGTGGGACTCCCGGAAGTAGTAGCCCTGGTTGTCGCGGTAGCGGCCGCCGACGGGCCAGCCCCCGGGGCCGAGGAGGACGATGGTGTTCTGCTGGTGAGCTTCGAGTGCGATGCCCGCGGTGCCGTCCAGCCACAGCACTGGGCGCACGACATGGTCGAGATAGCGCAGAAACCACTCGGTGGCCACAGCTCCGGTCGGCCGCCCGGTCCTGGCAGCGAGAGCGGTCACGATGTCGGCGAGACGCGAACGCATGGCACCGCCGCCGGGGCGGGGATGGACCGCCGTGAGGCCGGCGAGGCAGACGGCGTCGTCACTGGCGCCGAACGGATTGTGGCGCAGGACGACATCAAAGCCGGGCAGTGGTTCACCGTCCGGGGTGTTCACGGCCAGCCAGGCCGGATCACGGACGATGTCGAATCCGGGGTGCGCCACCTGCCAGGCGGCGCCGAGGCCGCTGCGGAGGATTCTGTGGACCTCCACACCGCGGTGGAGTTCCTTGCGGAGGTTCTCCCGGCGGGAGTTGGTGATCCGGACCCCCAGCGAGAGTTTGAGCATCGCGTCACTGCCCGGCCGGTGAACGGTGCGTACGGAGGAGGTGGGATACCAGCGGTCGCCGTGCGGGCCGAGGTCATGCAGCAGCCCCGCTTCGAGAAGGGAAGCCACTGCGGGGCGGTGGGCCAGGTCGCGTGCCTGCCACGGGTGGAGCGGCAGCAGAACCGTGTTGTCGGGGTGCTGTACGGCGCCCGCGAGGCGGGCGGTGAGCCGGTCGGCGGAGAGCGTGCGTCCCCCTTCCGTCCATGCCGAGTCCTGCGCGAGTACGGAGCGGTCGACAGCCATCCAGTGCAACGGGAAGGAGCCGTGCAACTCAGGCGAGAACTGACGGAATTCGGCGTCCGAGAGCCCCTCACGGCTCTTCGGTGTGGGGTGCAGCGGGTGACCGAGCAGAAGGGACTGCTCGCCCGTCAGGAAGGGGTCCGCCTCGCTGGACGGTTCCGGGCTGCGACGGCGCTCCGTGATGAAGGCGGCGGTCCTGTGGACCGAGTCGGCGACCCTGCCGACCAGCTCGGTGCTGTCGCTCTGACCGGCTTCCCTGCCGAGCAGGGCGGCGACGGTGACGGCATCGGCGCGTGGTGCGCCGATCGATCCTCCTTCGAGCACCGGTTTACCGAACCGGTGCCAGCCGGTGGCCGACCAGTACAGGACGGGAACCAGCAGCGCGATACCGCTGGCGTTCAGTGGGATACGGAGGGTGAGCCCGGCGGGTGCCGACAGGTTGGTCTCCCGCACCCAGCAGCGGAGCAGGTTCTCGACGGCTGCGGCTTCGGCGGCCGTGTGGGGGTCCGATGCGTCGACTGGGTCGTCGAAATGGCCGAGTGCCGGGTGGCCGCCCGGGGTCCGGTCCGCCGTCATCTGGCGTGGCACGGTCTCGGGACCGGCCGAGAGAGAGCCTGTCGACACCGGGCCGGCGGTGAGGGAGTCGGCCCGGACGGGGCGGGCCGGGGGCGGACCCGCCTTACGGCTGCCGGGGATGGCGGAGTCTCCGGTCTCGGGGGCGTCAGGGTCGGGTGTGGGGTTCACGGGGTGCTTCCTTGCGCAGCCGGGGAAATGGGGGGAGGTGGCTTCAGTGCGGGCGGCGGGCCCGGCGACGGACGCGGGTCGCGTGTTCTGCGGCAGACAGGGCATCGGCCAGCCGGTCCAGAACCGCGTCCGCCTGTTCGTCGGTGAGATTGAGCGGAGGCAGCAGACGGACCACGTCGGCATGGTGACCGCCGAGTCCGACAATGAGCCCCCTGGCCAGGCACTCCCGCTGCACGGCAGCCGCGAGCACGGGGGCGGCGGACGAGGGGAGGACGGCATCGGGCCACCCGGCTTCCACGGGGGGCGCGACGGTCGCGGCGTTCGCGGGGGGTGCGACGGTCCCGGCGTCCGCGGCGTGCCTGGCGTCCACGGGTGCGAGGGTCTGGGCGGTGCCCGCGGCTTCGGCTGCTTCCGGGTCGACGAGCTCCAGGCCGATCATCAGGCCCCGGCCCCGGACGTCGCCGATGACGGGGTGGTCGGCGGCCAGGTCCCGCAGTCGGCCCATCATTCGGGCGCCCAGGTCGGCCGCACGTTCGGCGAGCCGGTTCTCGCGGACATGGGCGAGCGTGGCGGCGCCGGCGGCCATGGCGAGCTGGTTGCCGCGGAAAGTACCGGCGCGGGCTCCGGGCCCCCCGCAGTCCAGTTCCGACCGGTAGACGATGACAGCGAGAGGGAGGGAACCACCGATGGCCTTGGACATCACCATCACGTCGGGCACGATGCCGCTGTGCTCGACGGCCCAGAAGGCACCGGTCCGGCCGACGCCGGTCTGCACCTCGTCGGCGATGAGCGGAATGGACCGGTCAGCAGTGATCTTCCGGATACGGCGCATCCAGCGGTCCGGGCCGGGGATCACCCCGCCCTCGCCCTGCACCGGTTCGAGGATCATCCCGGCCGGCGGGGCCACCCCGCTCCCGGGGCCGTCGAGAAGGCTTTCGGTCCAGTCACCGGCCAGCTCCGCACCACGGGCGCCGCCGACGCCGAACGGGCAGCGGTGGTCCCGTGGATACGGCAGCCGTGTCACCCGTACGTCGTGGGCGCCGCCGGACAGCGGCGACGCACCGGCCGCGTTGCCGTGGCAGACACCGGCGAACGAGAGGATCCCGCTGCGGCCGGTGGCGGTTCGGACGAGGGCGAGAGCTGCTTCGACCGCGTCGGTACCGGTCGGCCCGCAGAACCGCACCCGGGCTCGATCCGCGAAGGAGCGCGGCAGCGTCTCGAACAGCTCCCTGGTGAAGGCGTCCTGGACCGGCGTGGAGAGATCCAGGACGTGCAGGGGCGCACCCGAGGCGATCACCTTCTTGATCGCTTCGAGGACCACCGGGTGGTTGTGTCCGAGTGCCAGGGCCCCCGCCCCGGACAGGCAGTCGAGGTAGCGCCGTCCGTCCGCGCCCTCGATGGTGAGCCCACGCGCGCGTACCGGCACGATCGGCAGCGACCGGGCGTAGGTACGGGCCGCCGATTCCCGCAGCGGCTGCCGGCGCAGGGACCCCCGGTGCGCTGTCGTCACCGCCGACGGTGCGGTCTCGGTCACGGCCACTGCTGTTGGTCCTCCCGCTGTACGGATCGGCTGTAGCGCCGCTCGCCCCACCACCGACGCCCGGGTGCCGAACGCAGCCCAAAGGCCCCCAGCCGTACCAACGACGAAGTCACCCTGGAATCACGGGTAAGTCGGAAGATCCTTGCGGTGGCGGAACCACAGCCCTGCCTCATGCCGTCCACATCGGCACCGGCATAGTGGGGCCCGCGCTGCGGTCCCGGTCGGTTCCACAGTGCCGAGATCCGTTGTTCCGAAGTCCTCGTTCCGAAGTCCTTGTTCCGAAGTCCTGTTCCAAAGCCCCAGGGGGAATCACCACATGCGACCGCTACGCCCGATTTCAGCCGAACGCCGCGGGAAGCGCGCATCCCGGCGAACCCTTCCCGCCGTGACCGCGGTTGGTCTCACGGCGGTGCTCGCACTGGCCGTGACCGCCTGCGGCCCCGGTGACGACAACGCCGATGCCAAACCGGCCGCCAGTACGTCGTCGGCCCCGGACGGCAAGGTCGTCATACCGGACAACGTCAAGGGTGTGCTGAAGAAGCACGGCTTCGACCTGGACAAGTGGAAGCACGGCGAGTGGAAGAACTGGGACAGGGACAAGTGGCTGCGTGAGGCGCAGGACTTCGTCAACCCGGTCATCTCCGGGCTCTGGGACCCGTCCAGGATGCGGCACGCGTCCAAGCCCCCGGAGAAGCCCGTCGACAACGACATCTCCGGTGACAAGGGGGTGACCGACCCGACACCGGCGCCGGTGACCGCGCAGGGGGTGAACGCCCCGTACCACCAGAGCGTCCCGGAGGCCGGCAAGGTCTTCTTCGACAGCCCCGAAGGGTCGATGGTCTGCTCGGCGACGGTCGTGGAGGACCCCGCGCACCCCGGGAAGTCCAACCTGGTATGGACGGCGGGCCACTGTGTGCATGCGGGGAAGAAGGGCGGCTGGTACCGGAACATCGCCTTTGTCCCCTCGTACAACAACAGCGGTAAGTCCGCGGCCCAGTTGCAGAACGCCCAGAAGGACGAAGTCGCTCCGTACGGTGTCTTCTGGGCGGACTGGGCCCAGACCTCCGAGCAGTGGATCGACAACGGCGGTCCCACCGGTGGCCAGGGCGCCCCGTACGACTTCGCGGTCCTGCACGTCACTCCGGAGAAGGGAAGCACCAAGTCTCTTGAGGAGACGGTCGGAGGCGCACTCCCGGTGAACTTCAACGCACCGGCTGTGCCGCAAATTTCAGGGCTGACGGCGACCGGCTACCCCGCGGCGCCGCCTTTCGACGGCCAGAAGCTGTTCCAGTGCTCCGACCGTCCGGGACGTCTTTCGCTCTCCGCTGCCGATCCGACGATGTACCGCGTCGGCTGCACCATGACCGGCGGGTCGTCGGGCGGCGGCTGGATCGCCAAGGGCGCCGACGGCAAGCCCGCGCTGGTGTCCAACACCTCCATCGGCCCGGTGACCGCGGGCTGGCTTGCCGGTCCGCGCCTCGGCAAAGTCGCCAAGGGCGTCTATGACTCGGTCAGCAAGAAGTACGCGGGCCAGTAGACGGGTAGGCAGGCAGACCGCCAACCGGCAAAAAGGCAGAGGCCGAGGGCCTGTCCTCTCTGCGGAGAGAGGACAGGCCCTCGGCCTCTGGGTTGG
>NZ_JBSHBW010000012.1:0-204953 GCF_053612185.1 Streptomyces sp. NPDC054757 | reverse complement strand
GGCCCGACCTCCTCAGGTCGGGCCGGCGGCCTTCGGCGCTCACGCGCCGGTCCTGGTGCCCGCGGTGGTCCGGGCGGCGGCCTCTGCCACCGGCCGGTACCGCGTGTGTGACCTGAACGAAATCCGAGAGGGGGCCCGAGCGTGTCGATCTTGGAGAATATCCGGGGACCGCACGACCTGAAGGCGCTCGCCGAGGCGGAACTCGGTGAACTGGCCGTAGAAATAAGGGAGTTCCTGATCCAGGCAGTGGCCAGGACCGGGGGACACCTGGGGCCGAACCTGGGGGTGGTAGAACTCGCCATCGCACTGCACCGCGTCTTCGACTCGCCCGCCGACCGCATCCTCTGGGACACCGGCCACCAGAGCTATGTGCACAAACTGCTGACGGGCCGGCAGGACTTCTCCAAACTGCGCAGCAAGGGCGGCCTCTCCGGCTACCCCGCCCGCGAGGAGTCCGAGCACGACGTCATCGAGAACTCGCACGCCTCGACGGTCCTCGGCTGGGCCGACGGCCTCGCCAAGGCCAACGAGGTGCTCGGCAGGCCCGGCCATGTCGTCGCGGTGACCGGCGACGGAGCGCTCACCGGCGGGATGGCCTGGGAGGCGCTGAACAACATCGCGGCCGCCGCGGACCGCCCCCTGATCATCGTCGTGAACGACAACGGGCGCTCGTACGGCCCGACGACCGGCGGCCTGGCCAACCACTTCGCCACCCTCCGCACGACCGACGGCTATGAGCGCGCGCTCGCCTGGGGCAAGGAGGTACTCCGGTCGACGCCCGTGGTGGGAGAGCCGCTGTACGGATCGCTGCACGGCGCGAAGAAGGGGTTCAAGGACGCCTTCGCACCGCAGGGCATGTTCGAGGACCTGGGGCTCAAGTACATCGGCCCCGTCGACGGCCACGACATCGCCGCCGTGCAGTCGGCGCTGAACCGGGCCAAACGCTTCCACGGTCCGGTGCTCGTGCACTGCCTCACCGAGAAGGGACGCGGCTACCGGCCCGCCCTGGAGGACGAGGCGGACCGCTTCCACACGGTCAGCGTGATGGACCCGCTGACCTGCGCGCCGCTCGCCCCGCCCGGCGGCCCCTCCTGGACCTCGGTGTTCGGCGCCGAGATCGCCGCCATCGGCGCCGAGCGGCCCGATGTCGTCGCGATCACGGCGGCGATGCTGCACCCGGTCGGCCTCACCGAGTTCGCCGAGCGGTTCCCCGACCGGGTCTGGGACGTCGGGATCGCCGAACAGCACGCGACGGTCTCCGCGGCGGGACTCGCCACCGGAGGTCTGCACCCGGTGGTCGCCGTGTACGCGACCTTCCTCAACCGGGCCGTCGACCAGCTGCTGATGGATGTGGCCCTGCACCGCTGCGGGGTGACGTTCGTCCTCGACAGGGCCGGGGTCACCGGCGTCGACGGTCCCTCGCACAACGGCATGTGGGACATGTCCGTCCTCCAGGCCGTACCGGGGCTGCGGATAGCCGCGCCCCGCGACGCCGACCAGCTCCGCGCCCAGCTCCGGGAGGCGGTCGACGTGGACGACGCGCCGACCGTACTGCGCTTCCCCAAGGAGTCGGTGGGCGAGCCGCTCCCGGCGGTCGGCCGGGTCGGCGGTATGGACGTACTGCACCGGGCCGCCCGGCCCGAAGTGCTGCTCGTCGCCGTCGGGGTGCTCGCCCCGGTCTGTCTCCGCGCCGCCGAACTCCTCGAAGGCCGCGGCATCGGCTGCACGGTCGTCGACCCGCGCTGGGTCAAACCGGTGGACCGGGCACTCCCCGGACTCGCCGCCGGGCACCGGCTGGTCGCGGTCGCCGAGGACAACAGCCGCAGCGGCGGGGTGGGTTCGGCGGTCGGCCAGGCGCTGCGCGACGGCGGGGTCGACGTACCGCTGCGGACCTTCGGGATCCCCGAGCAGTTCCTCCCGCACGCCAAACGCGCCGAGGTGCTGGCCGACATCGGGCTCACGCCCATCGAGATCGCAGGACGGATCAGCGCCGCCCTGAAAGCCAAGGAGAAGACGGAATGACGGAAGGCGCACCCAAGGGCCTCGAACCGAAGGCGTTCGATCTGACGGCCCTGCTCGCCGAGCGTGGTGCCGAGCGCTACGAGCTGCACACCCGCCACCTCAACCACCAGCTGCCGAGGATGCTGCACACCATCGGCTTCGACAACGTCTACGAGCGGGCCGATGGCGCCCACTTCTGGGACGCGGACGGCAACGACTACCTCGACATGCTCGCGGGCTTCGGCGTCATGGGACTCGGCCGGCACCACCCGGTCGTCCGTAAGGCGCTGCACGATGTCCTGGACGCCTCACTCGCCGACCTGACCCGCTTCGACTGTCAGCCGCTGCCCGGCCTGCTCGCCGAGAAGCTGCTGGCCCACTCGCCCCATCTGGACCGGGTGTTCTTCGGCAACAGCGGTACGGAGGCGGTCGAGACGGCGCTGAAGTTCGCCAGGTACGCCACCGGGAAGCCCAGGATCCTGTACTGCTCGCACGCCTTCCACGGGCTGACGACCGGTTCGCTCTCGGTCAACGGCGAGGACGGCTTCCGGGACGGATTCGCACCGCTGCTGCCCGACACGGCAATCACTATGGGCGATCTGGCCGCGCTGGAACGCGAGTTGAAGCGTGGCGACGTGGCGGGCTTCGTCGTCGAGCCGATCCAGGGCAAGGGGGTCCTGGAGACTCCGCCCGGCTTCCTGCGCGCCGCCCAGGAGCTGCTGCACCGGCACAAGGCGCTGCTGATCGCCGACGAGGTGCAGACGGGGCTCGGGCGGACCGGCGACTTCTACGCCTACCAGCACGAGGAGGGCGTAGAACCCGATCTGGTCTGTGTGGCCAAGTCGCTCTCGGGCGGGTACGTCCCGGTCAGCGCGACGCTGGGCAAGGACTGGATCTTCAAGAAGGTCTACTCCTCCATGGACCGGGTGCTGGTCCACTCGGCCAGCTTCGGCGCCAACGCCCAGGCGATGGCCGCCGGGCTCGCCGTGCTCTCGGTGATGGAGGACGAGGAGACCGTCGCCCACGCCCGCGCCACCGGTGAACTGCTCAAGTCCCGGCTGGCCGCGCTCATCCCGCGGTACGAGCTGCTGCACGAGGTACGCGGGCGTGGGCTGATGATCGGCATCGAGTTCGGGCGTCCCTCGTCGTTGAAGCTCCGCAGCCGGTGGACCATGCTCCAGGCGGCCCGCAAGGGGCTCTTCGCGCAGATGGTCGTCGTACCGCTGCTCCAGAAGCACCGCATCCTCACACAGGTCTCCGGGGACCATCTGGAAGTGATCAAACTGATCCCGCCACTGGTCATCGGGGAGGCCGATGTGGACCGGTTCGTCGAGGCGTTCACCGCGGTGATGGACGACGCGCACGGCGGCGGCGGGCTCATGTGGGACTTCGGGCGGACCCTGGTGAAACAGGCGGTCGCCAACCGCTGAGAGCCTGACCCGACCGCTTTTTGCCTCAGAGGCAAGAAAATTGCCTCTGAGGCATTTCGCTGTCCCAATGGACGTATGAGCACCCCCGAGGAGGATCTGCCCGACGTCGCTCCGCGTCTGCGCGAACTGCGCCGGCGCGGGCGGCTCACCCTGGAGGCCGCGGCCCGCCGGGCGGGTCTCTCCCCGGCGCACCTCTCCCGCCTGGAGACCGGTGCCCGGCAGCCTTCGCTGCCCATGCTGCTCTCGCTGGCCCGTATCTACGGTACGTCGGTCTCCGAGCTGCTGGGTGAGGTGCCGCCGGAGCGGGACCCCGTCATCAGGGGCGGCCGCCGCGGCTCCGTCGAGGCCGACGGCTGGACGTACCACCCGGCCGGTTCACCGGGCCGGGCGATGCAGGCCCTGCGAGTGCAGGTGCCGTACGGGGCCCAGGGCGATCTCGTACGGGTCCATCCCGGCGAGGAGTGGCTGTACGTCCTCAGCGGGAGGCTGCGGCTGACCCTGGGCGAGGCGGCGCACGACCTCGACCCCGGGGACAGCGCCCACTTCGACTCGCTCACCCCGCACCGGATCGCGGCCGCGACCCGGGGCGGGACCGAGCTGCTCTTCATGCACACCCTGCTGCAGAGCCCTGACCTGCACTGAAGCTTGATCTGCACTGAAGCCTGATCTGCACTGAGCCCGGTCCGACAGGGCGACGAGACGACGAGAGAGGTCCGCCATGCGCGATGACACCCCCGCAGGCACCCCCGCAGACGCCCACGAGGAGAAGCGGTTCCCCAGAGGACTCGTCATCCGGCTGATCGCCTATCTGGTGGCAGGCCACCTCTTCGCCGGTTTCGTCTATCTGCTGTTCACGCTCGGCGGTCAGCAGTAGCAGAGCCCGCGCCGGTGGCTCAGGAGGCTTCTTCGAGCAGTCGGGCGCACAGCTTCTCGCGGGTCTCCTGGCTGACTCCCAGTCCCTCGGCGAGATAGCGGTCGGTGCTGCCCCAGGTCTCGTCGATGGCCCTGAAGGCCGTCTCCAGATAGGCTGCGCGGGCCTCGAAGAGCGGGCTCAGCAGCTGCATCACCTCGTCGTGGTGCGGGTTGGCCGACTCGTCGCTGCGCTTGACCAGATAGCGCCGCCGGGGATCGTTCGACTTCAGGTAGTCCGCCTCGACGGCGTCGCGCTCCACGCCCGCCGCGAGCAGCGTCACCGCTATCGAGAGACCCGCCCGGTCCTTGCCCGCGGCGCAGTGCATCAGGGCCGGCACGCTGTCATCGGCGAGCGCGTGGAGCACCCGGCTGTGCTCGGCCGTCCTGGTCGTGATGATCGTCCGGTACGACTCGGCCATCCGGCCCGCGGCCCGGTCGTCGGAGAGGATCTTCCGCAGCTGGGCCAGGTCGCCGTCGCGGACCATCCGCCAGAACTCGGAGCCGTCCGCCGGGTCCGTCAGCGGGATGTTGACATGGCGGACGCCCGCCAGCTCCACGTCCCGGCCGTCCAGGGCCACATCGGCCGCGTTGCGGAAGTCGAAGATCGTGTGCAGCCCGAGCGAGGACAGAAAGGCGGCGTCGTCGGCGGTGGCGTGCGCGAGGTGGCCGCTGCGGAACAGCCTGCCCCGGCGCACCCGCCGGCCGTCAGCGGTCGGCAGCCCGCCCACGTCACGGAAGTTGCGGACCCCGGCCAGCTCCGGTTCTGCCGACGGGACCTGCGGAAGTTGCTGCGTCACGGGGCTCCTCGGTGTCCTGCCGGTGCGCGGCTGGCCGCCGCCGGCGCGGTGGTGGACCTGACGGTCCGGCCGGGTCGTCACGGCCCGGACTTCTGACGATGGAATTCCGACGATACGACATCGGTGCGTGATGCAGGCATCGTGTCCGGGAGAGGCGGGACGGCGCCCCTTATTCCGTCTTTAGGCAAACTGGCCAGGTGGCTTTTCTCACGGCCCGTCACCCCCTTAATACGGTCGCGTAGGTCACATCGTGAGGTGCAGGATGGGCCGTTGTGGCAGACGATTCGGCAATCAAGAACAGAGACATCATCGGGTCGTACGCGGCGATCGGCGACAGCTTCACCGAGGGAGTCGGGGACCCCGGACCCGACGGGAACTTCGTGGGCTGGGCCGACCGGCTCGCCGTACTCCTGGACGACCGCGTCCCCGAACACACCTTCCGTTACGCGAACCTGGCGGTACGCGGACGCCTCCTCGACCAGATCGTCGACGAGCAGGTCCCGCGGGCCAAGGAACTCGCCCCCGACCTGGTCAGCTTCTCGGCCGGCGGCAACGACATCATCCGGCCGGGCTCCGACCCGGACGACGCGGCCGAGCGCTTCGAGCGGGCACTCGCCGATCTGACCTCCTCGGTCGGCACCGTCATGGTGACCACCGGGTTCGACACCCGGGGTGTTCCGGTCCTGCGCCATCTGCGCGGCAAGATCGCTACGTACAACGAGCATGTACGGGTCATCGCCGCACGGCACGGCGCCCCGGTGCTCGACCTCTGGTCCCTCAAGACCATCCAGGACCGGCGCGCCTGGGACGCCGACCGGCTGCACCTCTCGCCCGAGGGCCATACCCGTGTCGCGCTGCGCGCCGCGCAGGTGCTGGGCCTCGACGTCCCCGCGGACCCGGACCAGCCGTGGCCCCCGGAGCCGCCACGCGGATCGGCCGAGGTGCGGCGCGACAACATCCAGTGGGCCCGGGAGCATCTGGTGCCGTGGATAGGCCGCAGGCTCCGCGGTGAGTCATCGGGCGACCATGTCGCCGCCAAGCGCCCCGACCTGCTGCCGCTCTGACGACAGCGCGTACGCCCCGGCACGGATCCGGCGGGACAGATCCGTGACCCGGTGGCGGCGCGGACCGTTCACGGGGCCGTTCCTCCACCGTCGTGCCCGCCGCACATAATGGATCGACACCGCACACCTGGAGGTCCCCGTGCCCGCTTCCCGTTCTCTGCCGCCCCGGCTCCGCGCGCTGCGGCCCGAGGGCTTCGGCGCGGACCCGGCCGGAGAGCGGATGGCACGTATCCGCCGCTCGCCGAACTTCGCCGACGGCGTCTTCCAGAACCCGGTGGGGGCCAGGACCCGGCCGACCGGCTCCATGGCCGAGTTCGCGAAGGTCTACTTCCGCAAGGAGGAGCGGGCCCGCAGATATCCCGAGGGCACCGTTCCCGTCCATGCCACCACCGTCGCCGACCTCGCGAAGCCGCCGGCCTCGGGGCTGCGGCTCACCTGGATGGGGCACTCCAGCGTGCTGGCCGAGATCGACGGCGCGCGGGTGCTGTTCGACCCCGTCTGGGGGCAGCGCTGCTCACCGTTCTCGTTCGCAGGGCCGAAGCGGCTGCACCCCGCGCCGCTGCCGCTCGCCGCTCTCGGGTCCGTCGATGTCGTGGTGATCTCCCACGACCACTACGACCATCTGGACCTCCCCACCATCAAGGCCCTGGTGGGGACGGGTACGGTCTTCGCGGTGCCGCTCGGCGTGGGTGCCCATCTGGAGCGCTGGGGTGTGCCCGCATCCCGGCTGCGCGAGCTGGACTGGAACGAGACCGCCGAGGTGGCCGGCATCCGGCTCACCGCCACCCCGGCCAGGCACTTCTGCGGGCGCGGGCTGCGCAATCAGCAGCACACCCTCTGGGCGTCCTGGGCCGTCGCCGGGCCCGAGCACCGGATCTACCACAGCGGCGACACCGGATACTTCCCCGGCTTCGCCGAGATCGGCTCCGAGCACGGCCCCTTCGACGCCACGATGATCCAGATCGGGGCGTACTCGGAGTACTGGCCCGACATCCACATGACACCGGCCGAGGGCGTACAGGCGCATCTGGACCTCCAGGGCGGGAAGCCCGGCGGTGCGCTGCTGCCCATCCACTGGGGCACCTTCAACCTCGCCCCCCACCCGTGGGCCGAGCCCGGCGAGTGGACCAGGGACGCCGCGGGGGAGGCCGGGCAGGCGGTGGCGCTGCCCCGGGCCGGTGAGCCCTTCGAGCCGTCGGGCAAGCTCCCGTCCGACCCGTGGTGGCGGGCGGTGTCCCCGCCGGTCGCCCGTCCGTGGCGGGTCTCCACGGCTCCGGCCGCCACCCCGGCGGGCGGCCGGAGCGGTGTCGGTCTCGCGGAGGAGCAGCACTCCTGAGGTGAGGGGCGCCCGGGGGATCGGGCGCCCGGTTCAGGCCGCCGGTACGGGGTCTTACGGCCATCGGTACCGCGTACGGTCGCCGTACGGGCCTACGGTCATCGGACCCCGTCTTACGGACACCCGCCTACGGCCGTGGCACCGCGAACTGGAAGCAGCCGTACTCCAGGGCGCGTACGTGCACCAACGCCACTTCCGGGGCGGCGAACGCCTCATCGAGGGCCGAGTCGAACCCGGCGTCCGCCTCCTCCGGGATCTCGAAGAGACGGCCGCCCACGATGTGCCCGTCGGCGTCATAGCGCCGCAGGGTGCGCAGTGCGCCCGGCCGCGCGAAGGGGTAACCGCCGGTGGTGCGCGGGCCCTCGCACTCCCCGGCGTGGATGAAGACCGGTCCCGCCTCGTCGTACGCGCCGGGGTCCGCGCCGTTCGCGGCCGCCCAGCGGCGCAGCGGTGCGTACGAGACGAGAGCGACCCGCTCACCGGGCTCGATCGCCCGCAGACAGCAGCGCAGCGGGCTGCCCACACAGTCGATGGGGTCACCGTCCTCGCGGGCGATGTACGGGTGCGGGGGCCGCCCGGAGTCGTCGGAGACGCGGAGCTCCCGGAGCGCGTCGGCGGGAATGGGAAGAGGCATGTACGTGGTCATGGCTCCAATCTCGCCGGAGCGCCCCGAAGGTGCTGGCGGGATTCTGACGCCGAGTCCGGTCGCGCCTCAGCCCCCTCCCGGGAGGGGGCCTGGCCTCAGCTGCTGTGAACGGTGTTCTGGCCGGTGCTGTGTCCGGTCTGCTCCCGGGCGCCGGTCTGCCGGGCCGCTGCCACGATGTTCTGGAGTGCGGTCAGATGGTCGTCCAGCGCCTGCCGGCCCTCGGGGGAGAGGGAGAGCCAGGTTCTGGGGCGCTTGCCCACGTGGCCCTTGCGGATGTCCAGGTAACCGGCCGTCTCCAGAGCGGACGCGGTCTTGCTGAGGACCGAGTCGGAGACCCGGCAGCCGTCGCGTACGGCGGCGAACTCGGCCTCGTCACACGCGGAGAGGAAGGCGGCGACGGCCAGCCGGGTCGGATGCTGGATCGTCTCGTCCAGCGTCGGCCCACCCTGTCCCGGTGGCGCCCCGGTCACCCCAGCTCCGCCAGGGTCCGCCTGATCACCGCGTTGCGGGCCAGGCAGGTCAGCCAGACGCCGAGTCCGCCCACGACGAACGCCGTGAGCTGCGCGGTGCCCAGGTCCGTGCCGAAGATCCGGCACAGCCATCCGGCCAGAATGCCCGCCAGGAAGACGGCCGGCAGCGCGACCCGGCTCCGCCACAGCCGGGCCGGCCAGGACCGGTCGATCAGCACCCCGGCCCCCCTGCGCGCCGCCCGCGCGAGTGCGACGACGACGCCCAGCGCCACGAGCGACACCGCGAGCGCCAGCAGCGTGGCCGCACCGCCCTTGTCGTCGCTCCAGGCCCGCACCGCACCCGCCACGATCACGGCCGCGGCCGCGGCCGGTCCGTACCACGCGGGGGAGAGCCCGGCCCGCAGCCGGGCCCGCTCCTGCGCCGTCGCCACGTCCCGCAGGGCGCCCGCGGCGTGCTCCGCCGGTTCTGCGGCTGAGGGGCGTATGCCCTCGTCGGCCGTGGGGCGTACGTACTCGTTCTCCTGCGGCGGCATGGTCACACCGGACCTCCCTGGGGCACACGATCGGGCTGAGGCTTGCCATCGTGTCACGTACTTTCCAGATTGGAAAGTACGTGCTGCCCCGTCACGCTCCCGCCCGCTCAGTAGATGTTGGCCTCCATCTGCGGGCCGTCCCCGCGGGTGCTGTTGATCTGGGCCCGCAGCGCGATCTCGTCGTACACCCGCATCTCGCGTACGATCCGACCCCCCTGGATCAGGAACTGGGAGGCTCCGAGCAGCGTGACGGGCTGGTCGGTCGGCCGGCCGAAGACCGGTGTGCCGCGGTAGCTCCCGTGCATGGTCCACAGGACCGCGACGCGCAGACCCGCGTACCGCTCGGCGTAGTTGGTCTGTACGTCCCGCACCGAGAAGCGGGCGTCGGGGAAGGCGCCGACCATGGCCAGCAGGTCGCTCTGGTACCGCTCGGGGCGGATGACCGTGCGGTCGCCGACCGTGTGCAGGAAGAGGTCCCGCACCATGAAGTCGTCGACCTTCTGGAGCCGCCGCTGCGTCCAGACCTCGTCGATGAACTCCAGGACCATCTCGCACTCGGGCCGGAAGTCGTCCGGGCGCGGGCCACTGACGCCCGCGAGGAGTACATCCTTCGGCGGCTCGTCCGTCATGGAGCCGCTGTAGCCCTGGAACCGGAGTGCGCGTGCGGCCTCGTCCGGGTCGATGCCGCGCTGGAGGCAGGTCGCGAGTTCGTCGCGTACCACCCACTCCTCGACCATGCGGCCCCGGCGATAGAGGCAGTTGGCGACCGTCCGCTTGCGGATGCGGATGTTCCGGCCGTCCACGAGGTGCTCGTCGGCCGAGAAGACCAGATGCGAGCTGAGGAAGGCGTCGTTGCCGCGTGCCTCCCACACCACGTCCTCTGCCTGGCCGATGTGCTGCGGTGTGCTGCCCATCCTCATCGTGCTGCCCTCGATGACTCCGTCGCGGCCGACGACGGTGCCCAGCCCTGTGTGGACGATCGAGTCCGGTTCGTAGTTGTCGACGATGTACGAGATGTCGCGGCCGACCCAGATGCGGTCGGTCACCTCACGGATGAAGTCGTCCGGGTCGGTGTAGGGGTGGTAGGCGACGGGGTCCAACGGCATGGGATTCTCCTTCTCTTGATGGCGCGTCAATGCGTATGCGTATGCGTATGCATGAGATCTTGAGGTGGGCCGGCGGGCGTCACCGGGCGAACTTGTCCGCCCCGAGCTGGCTGCGGTACGTCTCCGTCATGAAGGCGCTGACCACGACCAGGGCCACCACCGCGGCCGCCGCGAGGTAGACCCACACCGCGTAGATCGTGTCGAAGCTGCTCACCAGCAGTTCGGCGACGAACGGTGTGATGCCCATGAAGACCGAGAACGAGCTGTTGTACGCGATGGCGCTCGCGCTGAAGCGGGAGCGCGTGGCGAAGAGTTCCGCCGTGCAGACGGTGACGATGCCGGTGAGGAAGAACTCCGGGACGATGTAGATCAGTTGGCTCACGATGGCGGTGGGGAACGTGCCCACCTCGCCGACCCGGTAGGCCAGCGGGACCATGACGAGGCAGGCGACCGCTCCCGTGATCAGCATCGGCTTGCGGCCGATCCGGTCGGAGAGCATCCCGGCCAGCGGCAGCAGCGGGATGAGGACCGCGACCGAGATCGCGTTCGAGGCCAGTGCCATCCAGCGGGGCAGCCCCAGGGTGCCGGTCAGGTACTGGGGATAGAAGGTGACCCAGCTGTAGGAGAGGATCGCCAGCATCACCGAGACGCCGCAGTAGACCAGGATCGGCCGCCACTGGGTGCGCAGCGCGTTGCGGATCGGCGCCTCGACGGCCTGGGTGCCGTTCTCCGTCGCCCGGATGAACTCGGGGGTCTCGTCGATCCGCCTGCGCAGCCAGATCCCGACCGCGCTCAGCGGGAGCGTGAGCAGGAACGGGATCCGCCAGCCCCAGGAGTCCAGGGCCGGACCGTCGAAGAGCCAGCTGGTCAGAGCCGCCGTACCGGCCCCGGCGAGGATGCCGGCGAAGCAGCTGTTCGAGGCGTACGAGGCGTAGTAGGCGCGCCGTTCGGGCTCCGCCCACTCCACGACGAAGGCCACCGCCCCGACGTACTCGCCACCGGAGACCATGCCCTGGACCACCCGCAGCAGCAGGAGGAGCAGCGGGGCGAGGATACCGATCTGCTGATAGGTCGGCAGTGCGCCGATCAGGGCGGTGGCCACGCCCATGAGCACGATCGTCCACAGCAGTGTCTTCTTGCGGCCCGCCCGGTCTCCCCAGCGGCCGACCAGGGTGCCGCCGAGCGGGCGGAACAGACAGGCGATTCCGATGATCGCGTAGGTGCTCAGCACCGCGGCGGCCGGGCTGCTGTCGGGGAAGAACGTCGGTGCGAGCACCGGCGCCATATAGCCGTAGAGGCCGTAGTCGAACTGCTCCACGAAGTTCCCGATGCTGCCCGCGCCGATGGCCCGGTGAATCGCACTCCGCCTCTCCCGGTCGACTCCCTTGGTGCCGGGGGCGGTTGGGGGCGGCACTACAGCGGACATGGCTTCTCCGTTCGAGCCGGTACTGCGCCGATACTGCGTACGTGCTGCGGGACGTGCAGTGATGCATACGTATGAACTTCCGCCGAACATTAGGGAGCGGTGCGGGGGGCGTCAAGAGGTGGGACGGACCCGCTCGCCCCGGTCCGTGAACCGGTGCGTCAGGGGGGCGTGGGCCGGTGCGCGAGGGGCCGCGAACCGCTGCGTGAGGGTCCGCGAGCCGGGGCATGACGGATCAGCGGACCGGTCCCCGGACCGCCTGCCCGGCCCCTCCGGAGGGCTCAGAGGGGCTCGGACACCCCGGAGGGCTCGGTACGCCGCCGGAGGGGCCTGACGGGTCCGCGGCGGAGGCGCCCGACGGGTCCGCAGGCCGCTGTCAGCAGCCGGTGCCGCCCTCCGCGGGGTGCGGCGGCGCGAGGGTGCGGAAGGTGTCCATCAGGACATGTGCCATGTTGTGGAGCACCAGTTGGGCCCCCGCGTGCTCCGCGGCGCGTGCGCCTTCGGGCCCCGGGACGATCGTCATGACCGCTCGCCCCGCCTCGCGGGCCGCCCGGTGCGCCGTGGCGATGAGTCCGTCGATGACGTCCTGACCGGGGAACGCGCAGTCCACCGTCAGATCGGCCGGGCCGACCAGCACCGCGTCCACGCCTTCGGTGGCGACGATCTCCCCGGCGGCGGCACAGGCCCGTTCGGTCTCGATCATCGCCACGACGAGGGTGTCATCTGCGGCGGCCAGATGCTCGGCCGCCGTGACCGTACCGAAGCGGCCCGCCCTGCTGTACGTCGCGAACCCTCTCCGGCCCAGCGGCGGGTAGCGGTCCGCCGCCACCGCACGCCGTGCGTCCTGCGCGCTGTCGATGTGCGGATGGATGATCCCGGCGGCTCCCAGGTCCAGACAGCGCAGCGCGAGTGCGGGCTCGGACGTGCCGACCCGTACGAGTACGTCGATGCCCTGTGCGGCAGCCGCTGTCAGGTGGTTCTGGAGCGACGTCATGTCGGCGGGGCCGTGCTCGCAGTCGATGACCACGTAGTCCAGGCCCGCGACACCCGCCATCTCCACCAGGGTCTCCGACGGGAGCCGCAGCAGGGCGCCGTAGAGGCGTT
This sequence comes from Streptomyces sp. NPDC054757, assembly GCF_053612185.1. Taxonomy (NCBI): domain Bacteria; kingdom Bacillati; phylum Actinomycetota; class Actinomycetes; order Kitasatosporales; family Streptomycetaceae; genus Streptomyces; species Streptomyces sp. NPDC054757. Next base: position 192,131 of record NZ_JBSHBW010000012.1, on the reverse strand, counting down.
CCCCTGAGGCCAGCCGCTGTTTGAGGGACCGGCGCCGGCCCGTGTCCGCCGCCGTCATCGCGCCACCATCCCCGCCGACAGGTCGATGTCCGCCCCGCACAGCCCGGACATCCGGAGCATGGCGGTCACGGCGGCGCCGACCTCATCCGCTGTGACCATCCGGCCCAGCGCCGCACGTGAGACGAAGGCGTCCTCCGCCTCCGCGCGGCTGCTGCCGGTCCGTTCGGCCTCCAGGCGGAAGTTCCGCTCCATCCGAGGGCCCGCGACCGGCCCGGGGGAGAGGGAGTTCACCGTGACCCCCGAGGGCCCGGCCTCGCCCGCCAGTGTCGTGGTCAGACCGATGACGGCCATCTTGGACGCGCAGTACGGCGTACGCCGCAGCAGCGGGCGCTTCCCGGACACGGAGGCGATGTTGATGATGTCCCCCGTGCCCCGTGCGGCCATGGCGGGCAGGAAGGCGCGGCACATCAGGAAGACACCCCGGACATTGACGGCGAAGACCTCGTCCCACTCCTCCGCCGAGATGTCGGCCAGCGGGGCCACCGGTCCCGCGATCCCCGCGTTGTTGACGAGCACCGAGATCTCCTCACCGGCCAGGCTCCCGGCAAGCTCCTCGACGGCGGAAGGCTCGGAGACGTCACAGACCCGGTGGACCACGCCCGGTCCGAGCGCCGACGCCGTCTCCTTGAGCCTGCGCTCGTCGCGACCGGTGATCACCACGCGGGCGCCTTCGGAGAGCAGCGCCCGGGTGATGGCGCTGCCGAGGCCGCTGCCGCCGCCGCTGACCAGTGCGGTGCGCCCGGCCAGCGGGGCAGCGGTCGTGGCGCTCATGCGCCGCTCTCGTTCCACGGCAGCGTGCCGTTGCCGTACTTGGCCGCCCGTACGTCTCCGGACCGGGCGTGTCCCTCGAACAGCTCGACGCGTGCGGCCCGCCCGCACACCTCGCCGAGCCGCGCCGACGAGGAGGTGTCCGTCACCTCCTGATAGGTCACCGTCTTGAGGTACTTGCCGACCCACAGGCCGCCGGTGTAGCGGGCGGCGCCCCGGGTGGGCAGCACATGGTTGGTGCCGATGACCTTGTCGCCGTAACTGACGCAGGTACCCTCGCCGAGGAAGAGCGCCCCGTAGTCGCGCATCCGGTCGAGGGCCAGGCGCGGTTCCGCGGTGAGGACCTCGACGTGTTCGGACGCGTAGCTGTCCGCGATCTCGTAGGCCTCGTCCAGGGAGCCCGCCACGACGATCTCGCCGTGGTCCCGCCAGGCGGGCTCGGCGTAGTCCTTGGTCGGCATGGAGGGCAGCAGCCGGTCGATGTGGCGGCGCACCGTGTGCCCCAGCTCCTCCGACGTGGTGACCAGTACGGCGGGCGAGTCCGGGCCGTGCTCGGCCTGCGAGAGCAGGTCGACGGCGACCACGAACGGGTCGGCGTGCTCGTCGGCGATCACCAGGATCTCGGTCGGCCCCGCGAACAGATCGATGCCGACCTCGCCGAACAACTGGCGCTTGGCCTCGGCGACATAGGCGTTGCCGGGCCCGGCGATCAGCGGCACCCGGCCGATGGTCTCGGTGCCGATGGCGAGCGCGGCGACGGCCTGGACGCCGCCGAGGAGATGGATCTCGTCCGCGCCGGCGAGGTGCATCGCCGCGACCGTGGCCGCGGGGATCTCACCGCGGATCGGCGGAGTGCAGGCGGCGACCCGCTCCACCCCGGCGACCTTCGCGGTCACGATGGTCATGTGCGCCGAGGCGGTCAGCGGGTAGCGGCCACCGGGGACGTACGCGCCGGCCCCGGCCACCGGTACGTGCCGGTGGCCCAGGCGCACACCGGGCAGCGTCTCGATCTCGATGTCCCGCATCGAGTCACGCTGCGCCTGCGCGAAGGTACGCACCTGGCGCTGGACGAACCGGATGTCGTCGAGCACGGTCTCCGGCACTCCGGCGACGATCCGGCTGATCTCGTCCGGGCCGAGACGGAACGACCCGGGGCTCCAGTTGTCGAACTTCTCGGAGTACTGGCGGACCGCTTCGTCCCCCCGCGCCCGGATGTCTTCGAGGATGGCGCCGACACGGTCGGCCACGTCCGCGTGGGCCGCGCGGACCTCGCCTGCGGGCACGGGGGACTTGAGGAAATGGGGCATGGACCGGCTCTCTTCTGATGAGGGTGAGGGGGCGGGTGTGACGGCAGATGCGGGTGAGGGTGCGGGTGTGACGGCGGATGCGGGAAAGTGGCGGGAGTGGCGGGAGTGGCGAGCTGTGGGCGTACGGACGGCCGGCCGCTGAGCCCGGTCGGCGGCCGTGAGCAGTTCCCGCAGGGCGGCCGAGACCGCGTGCGGCCTTTGCCACGGCACCAGATGACCCGCCCCGGCCAGTTCGTGCAGCCGGGCACCGGGCAGGGCGCCGGCGATCGCGCGGTGGAAGTCCGGCGGGCACAGCGCGTCCCGGGTGCCGTACAGCACGACGGCGGGACAGCGTGCGGTGCGCAGCGCGTCGAACGCGTCGGTACGGGTGGCCTGCGCGGCGAGCTGGGCGCGGGCGGCGTCCGGGCCGACCGCGTACGCCATGTCCCGGTAGCGCCGCGCGGACCCGGGCGGCGGGCAGGGCACGTCGAACATGCCGGGCAGGGTCCGTTCCACCACATCGGCGAACCGGCCCGCGCCGATCAGCTCGTCCATCGCCCGCCAGGAGCTGTACTGGTCGGGGCGCGGCGCAGCCGCGTTGGCCGACATGGCGCAGAAGCCCGCGACCCGCTCCGGCGCCCGGCGCAGCACCTCGAAGCCGACGATGGCCCCGAGGCTGAGCCCGGCGAGGACGAAGGGTCCGGAGACCGTGGACAGCACCCGCTCGGCCAGCGCCCCGATGTCCGGTTCCGCCAGGGCCACTTGACGGACCTCGCGGTCTTGGGGCAGCGCCACACCGGACCAGAGACTCCCGTCGCACAGCATGCCGGGGACCAGTACCAGCGGCAGCGGTCCGTGCGTACGGTTCCCGGGCACGGTGGCGGTCACCAGGGGCGCGCGGAGCGCGGCAGCAGCGCGTACGGGGCGATGTAGCCGTTGTGGTCGATGCCGATCCCGGCATCGGCCGCGCTCTTGACGACCTCGTCGTCCCACTCCAGACGGACCCGGCCGTCGCCGGAGTTGACCACCAGCAGATCGCCTTCGGTCTCACCCACGTTGCGCAGGGTGCGCCAGGCGTCCTGCGGTACGGAGAGGATGTCGCGCGGCCCCAGGCGCACCGTCACCGGGTCGGTGCGGTTCAGCGTGACCTCCCACTCGCCGTCCTTGACGATCAGCGTCTGGGTCTCGCTCTGCCGGTGCAGCGATACGCCACGGCCGGGTTCGGCGCGCAGCCAGGCGGCGTTGTGGCCGTGCGGGTTGAAGATCCGGGGTTCCTGGTGCGGGTCCTCGGTCATGCCGTACCCGATGACGCAGCTCAGCCGGACGCCTCCGCCCGGCAGGGTGCTGTCCAGGAAGGGGTGCTCGGACCAGACCAGTTCGTCCCCGGCCGCGACGCGGCGCTTCATCTCCTCGGGGCTGTACCGCCGCAGCTGGTCGATGTACTCCTGGGCCATGGGGCGGGTCAGCTCGGCACCGGCCGGGATTTCGTCCCCGGCGACCGTGTCGATCAGTTCGTTGTCGGCGCTGAGGTGGAGACCGTGGCCTTCCGCCTCGCGCAGCACGGAGGGGCCCCAGATGATGCCCCCGGTGTCGTCCATGCCGAGCACGGTGAACATCCAGCCGTCGTCCGGGCCGGTGTTGGTGAAGCCGCGGAAGATCCAGGTGGGGACGGAGGCGATGTCGCCCGCCTTGAGCAGCAGCTCGCCCTCGGTGCCTTCGGCGCCCCAGCGCAGCAGGTACTCGCCCGCCGTGCAGACGAACACCTCGGCCGTGTAGTGCAGATGGAGGTTGTTGGTGATGCCGTGCGGCATGGCCGCCGCGCCGATGTTGAACCCGTGCGGGAGACGCAGATTGACGTGCTGGCCGGAGGCCTGCGAGACGCCGGGGCCGATCATCGCGTAGTTCTCCTTCCGGTCGGAGCCCGGCGTACGGCAGTCGATGAACGCCTGGTTGCAGGAGACGAAGTCGCTGCGGCGGACCGTCCGGCGGCCGAGCTCCGCGGTGGATACGACGACATCGGGCATGACTGACCCCTCTCTCGAACACGTGTTCCAGGAACACGGCTCGCGGAAAAATCGCTCTTGGAATACGTATGCATTCCCATGACAGACCCTGGGCCGGGCGCTGTCAAGGGTCAGGGGGCGTCTCGTTCTTGCGCGGTGGGGGCGCCGGGCGGGCGCAACTCGCCCTGGATGGGCTGGGGCGCTCACCTCTCCCGGGCGGCGGTGCGCGCCAGGTGTTGCACAGGACGCAACGGCTGTTGCAGGGTCAGGAGCCGCCCTTTAAATTCCTTTGCGTGCGGCGTAACTACCGTGCGCCGTAGGGCTATTGATGGGGAGGACCCCTTGAACGGAAAGCTCGCGACGACCAGACTCGCCGCGGTCGCGGCGGCCCTGCTCGCCGGGGTGGCGCTGGCCGTCCCGGCGTCGGCCGCCGCTGCCGCGCCGGCGCGGAAAGTGGTGCTGGCGGACTCGTCCACCTACTACGTCTATGTCACCGGGGTCAGCAGTTCGCTGGACGGTGCCCGGGCGAACGCGGACTACAGGCTTCCGCCCGGCTGTTACTCCGGCGGGGTGGTGGCCAGTGGTACCACCCCCGACAGCAATATCTGGGTGACCGTCCAGGGTGTCTGCTCCGGGGCGCAGTGACCAGGTCAGCACCCGCACAGTGCTGACCGCCTACCCGCGCGGCGCTGACCCGGTATCTGCACGGAAGTGACCGAGGGGCGCCGGTCGGACCGGCGTCCCTCGGTCCCGTGGACCGGGGAAGGAGTCGTGTGCGTGACACCGCTACGGGTTACATACGTATACTGAATAGGGCGCCGGACCGGCGTGACGGTGCGAGGGAAGAGGGCCGATGGCGATCACGAGTCACGACGTGGCGAGACTGGCCGGTGTCTCGCAGCCCACCGTGTCCCGGGCCCTGCGGGACGACCACCGGGTGTCGGCCGCCACGCGGGAGAAGGTCAGACGCGCCGCGCAGGCACTGAACTACGTGCCGAGCGAGGCGGGCCGGACCCTGTCGACCCGCTCCACCCGCCGGGTCGGGGTGATCGTGACCGATCTGACCAACCCCTTCTACCCGCATGTCATCGCCCCGCTCCACGACGAACTGCAGCGCCTGGGCTACCGGATGATGCTGATCACGGAGCGCTCCGACGAGGCGGTGGCCGAGGAGAACCTCCTCGACCAGTCCCTGGACGGTGTGGTGCTCGCGACCGCCACCACCGAGTCCCGGCTGCCGGCCCAGCTGGACCGCCGGGGCATGCCGTACGTCTTCCTCAACCGTGACACGGGCGCCCGGGGCGACTACGCGTCGGTCGTCGACAACGAGGGCGGTGGCCGCCTGGTGGCCGACGTGCTCACCGGGCTGGGGCACCGCAGGGTCGCGGGCATCTTCGGTTCGGCCAATACGACGACCGGGCGCGAGCGTGAACTCGGCTTCCGGCTGGCCCTGGCGGACGCCGGGATCGGGCTGCCGGAGAGCCGCGTGGTGCGCGGGGCCTTCGAGTACGACACCGGCTACCGGGCGCTGCCCCGCCTCCTCGACGCGGGTGAGGCGCCCACGGCGGTCTTCTGCGGTAACGACGTGGTCGCCATCGGTGTGCTGAACGCGGCCATCGCGGCCGGGCTCAGGGTGCCGGACGACCTCACCGTGATCGGCTTCGACGATCTGCCGATGGCGGACTGGGAGGTCTTCCGGCTGACCACGGTCCGGCACGATCTGCGTGAACTCTCGTGCCAGGCCGCGCGTCTGCTGGTGCGCAGGATCAACGGTGAGGCGGACCCCTCGGGTGAACGGCTCGTCCTGCCCACCGAGTTCGTACCCCGGGCCACCCACGCCCCGGTGCTGTGAGCGCTGTGGGCGTCAGCGGACGAAGCGTTCCACGAAGTCCTTGCCGAGGCCGTTCCTCTCGTAGTGCTCGCGCGCCTGGGCCAGTTTGGTGAAGGTGTCCTCGACGCCGACCGGGTTGCCCTGGGTGTCGCAGTAGACATAACCGCCGGTCACATGGAAGAGCGTCACCATCTCGCTGACACCCTCCGGGACTTCCAGGGTGTGGATGTCGCCCGGCGGCTCGAAGACGTAACTCCCCTGCTCCGCCCACCAGTCGTACTCCAGGTAGTGCCAGCGGCCCCGCAGTACGGTCGCGTGCACGGGGCCCTGGTGGCGGTGGCGGGAGAGGATGCCGGACCTGCGGACCCGGAGCAGATTGACGAAGTAGTTCTGGCTCACCGACAGCAGCAGCGGGCGGAACGACACGTCGTCGGACTGCGGGACCCAGAGGCGTTCGTCGCCGTCGAGGTCCAGGGCGCCCGGGACGATCACGTCGTCCAGCATGCTGTCGGGGCGTTCGCCCTCGTAGGGCAGCGCCTTCTCGGGGTCACGCTTCTCGTCGGTGGTGAGGGCCATGCGTGGTCTCCTTCTCTCAGGCAGGTGCACAGGCCGGAGCTCCGGCTCGTACACGGGGGTGGGTGAGGCGGTGCGCCGGGCCGTCAGTGGAGCGCATGTACGGCGCCGGCGACCCGGTCGACCGTCAGGGCCACGTCCTGCTCGGTGTGCGCGGCCGACACGTACCAGATGCCGCGTGAGGCGACCCAGACGCCGTGGCCGACAAGGGCCCGGCTGAACCGCAGATAGCGGGCGCTGTCCGCGTTCTGTACGTCCTGGTAGCGGGTCGCGGGTGTGGGCGGGTCGGCGAACCGCGCGTGGAAGGCCATCGGCGGGCCCTGGAGCACAAGCCCCAGGCCGTGTTCGGCGGAGAGCGCGGCCAGGGACGACATCAGCTGCCCGCCGACCCGCTCGGTCCGCCGGTGCACCTCGCCGTCGGCGATGTGTTCCAGACAGGCCAGGGTCGCCGCCGTCGCGGGTACGTTGCCGTTGAAGGTACCGGCGTGCACCACGGCGCCCGTCGCGATCCCTTCGAACAGCTCGCCCCGGCCGACGACCGCCGCGCACGGCCAGCCGCCCGCCATCGCCTTGCCGTACACGGCGAGGTCCGGGTACACGCCGTACCGCTCCGCCGCCCCGCCGACGGCCAGCCGGAAACCGGTGATGGTCTCGTCGAAGACCAGGACGGTCCCGTTGGCGGTGCAGGCATCGCGCACCGCCCGGAGATAGCCAGGGCCCGGCTCGATGGCACCGGAGTTGAGCATGACCGGTTCCATGATCACGGCGGCCAGCTCGTCCCCGTACGCGGCGAGTGCCTCGTCGAACGCGGACCGGTCGTTCCACTGGACCGTGACGACCTCGTCCAGCGCCTGCGGGAGCTGGCCCCCGCCGGCCGGGAGGGCGGTGTCCCCATCGGAGCGGATATGGATGTTGTCGAACCAGCCGTGGTACTGCCCGTGGAAGCGCAGCACGCGGCTGCGGCCGGTCGCGTGCCGGGCCATCCGCAGGGCCGCCTGGACCATCTCGCTGCTCGAACTGCCGAACCGCACCCGGTCCGGCCAGCCGAGCACCTCGATGACCTTCTCGGCGGCCTCGATCTCGGTGCGGTGCGTCGCCGCGTAGATGACGCCCCGGCGCTGGGCCGCCTCCACCTTCTCCAGGATCTGCCGGGGCGCGTTCCCCAGGAAGTTGGGGCCCTGCCCCAGGACGTAGTCGATGTACTCCCGGCCGTCCACGTCCCACATCCGCGCCCCCTCGGCGCGGTCGGCGATGACATGCGGGTTGAGCATCCGGACATTGCTGCTCACCCCGCCCGCCAGCGCCTTCGTCGCACGGGCCCGCCAGGCGCCGTGCAGCGCGGTCTCCTCTGCCATGTGTGTGCTCGTCTCCGTCGCGCGGGGTCGCCGTGGGGGCGCGCACGGGCAGTTGTCCCGCCCGGCTGAACCCCCTGATCGGCTGGTCAACGCAACGTTAGGAGCGGCCTGGCCCGCCGGGTACCCGGTGCGAACCTGTCCGGGCCATCGGACAACCCTGTACCTCCCGGCGCGCCCCCGAGGACGGCCCTGCCGTCAGGCGTCCTTCACCGAACGGATCATCTCCTCGGCCAGCAGCAGCAGTTCGAGACTGGCGGGCGAGAGGGTGCGCGCATCGCGGCTGACCGAGGCGACGACGTCGTAGAACGGCTCCGCGAACGGGACGATCCGCAGACCGGCCGGGAAGTCGTCGCTGCGGGTGACCGCCCGCGCCACGAAGGTGTCGCCCGTCCCGCCGCTCACCAGACGCAGCGCGGACGTCACGGACTCCACCTCGACGACCGGCCTGAGCTCATGCCCCTCGGCGGTCACCCAGTCCCGGATCTGGCGCCGCGTCGGCTCGTCCCAGCCGAAGTGCGCGTCGTAGAGCACCAGCGGCGCCGCCGCGAGACCGGCCGCGGTCACCGCCGCGCCGTACCGGGAGGGGTCCGAGGTCACCATGACGACCTCGTCCCGCAGCAGCGGACGGACGTCAAGACCGGTGACGTCCACCGGCAGCACCACGATGCCCGCCTCCAGATCGCCCCGGGCGACCGCCGCCGCCACCTCCACCGAGTTCTGCCCGACCAGCCGGACCCGTACGTCCGGGTGCCGCTCGTGGAAGGTCCGGGCGAGATGCGTGAGCCGGTAGTACTCGGCGTTGCGCAGCACGCCGAAGCTCGCGGTCCCGCCGGTGAGCCCGCCGTAGGCGCGCAGCGTCCCGTCAGCGGCGTCGAATCCGGCCACCGCGCGCTCGGCCGCCGGCAGCAGCGCACGCCCCGCGCCGGTCAGGGTCAGCCTGCGGGCGCCCCGGGCGAAGAGGACCAGCCGGTACTCCTGTTCCAGGCGCCGGATCAGCTCCGAGACCGACGCCTGCGCGAGATTCAGCTCGGCCCCGGCCGCGGTGAAGGAACCGGTGCGCGCCGCCGCGAGGAAGGCGCGGAGCTGGGCCATCGTCATCGTTCCCGCACTGGCCATCGCCCATCCGATCTCGCACTGGGCGCGCGCCCGGACCACCGCCGCGCCCTCCGGGGAGGCTACCCGGCACCGGCATCGGTCCGGCCGTTCGGTGGCGGCTCCGGTACGGCGCCGAGGGGGGACCGGCTGCGGGCATTGGCCTCGGCGACCCGGGCCTGGAGCAGTTCGGCCGGGCCGACCGGCCGTACGCGGGCCGGATCGGCGTCCCACTCGCGTCCGCCGCCCAGCGGCCGGAGCTGGAGCCAGGGCCCCTCCTGGCCCATGACGATGCCGACGCGGTGGCTCGCGATGTCGCGCACGGCCGTCCCCGGGCGGGGGAGTGAGGCTTCCTGCCCCGGTTCCCCGGTGGCGCTCACCGGCCCGCGCCCTTCGCGATGACGGCGGCCAGCGCGAGCGCGACCGGCGCGGAGCACACCCCGAGGTAGACGAGCGCGTAGCGGGTACTGGCCGGGGCCTCGTCGTGTTCCCCGCCGGCCTCGAACCACGGGGTGCGTACGTCCATGGCGGGGAGCTGGATACCGGCGCTGGTCAGCGCCTCGGCGAGGGTGTCGCGTGCGTCGAGCGCCTCCTGCACCTTCGGGCTGCCGGTGGCGGGGGCGGGCGGGGTACGGCGGGGGAGCGGGGGAGGCGTCGACATGGTGGATCTCCTCGCGGATTGTTGGTGATTTCGCTGCCGGGCCCACCAGCCGTGAATTACGGTGCGTAGTGGGGGTGTTACGAGAATGGCGCCCGGCGGGCCGGACTGCCCCGATGGCGCGTTCTCGTTCTCTCGCGGTCCGCTACGTTCCACACGTTCCACAGTGAATGCGCGGGACGGGCGGGTGCGCGTGTATGTGTACCGGTACGGGGGCGAATTCCGGGCGGGCCGGAGCGCCCTGGAAGGAGCGCCATGCCGCAACGACGCCTTGTCACCAGCCGCAGCCAGGAACCGCGTCAGCGGTTCGCGGAGGAGTTACGGAAACTGCGCGCCGAGCGGGGCCTGAGCCTGCGGCAGGTCGGTGAACGGCTCGGCTGGGACTACTCGCTCTTCGGCAAGATGGAGAAGGGCGAGACGCTGGGCGGGCCTGAGGTGATCCAGGCCCTGGACCATTTCTTCGGCACGCAGGGGCTGTTGCTGGTGCTGTGGGAACTGGCGATGAAGGACCGGACGCAGTTTCGCGAGCGGTACCGGCAGTACATGGCTCTGGAGTCGGATGCGACCAGCCTGTGGCATTTTGCGGTGAGCGTGTTGCCGGGGTTGTTGCAGACGCCGGGTTACGCGCGAGAAGTGCTGGCTGCCGGTGGGCTCCGGGAGCCGGAGCTGACACAGCAAGTGGAAGCTCGGATGGGGCGGCGGGAGTTGCTGGAAGGCGCGGATGCGCCTCCGTTCCGGACGATTCTTTCGGAGGCTGTCCTGCGGACGCCCTTGCGCGATCTCGGCCAGTGGCGGAAGCAGTTGGAATACCTGCTGGAGATGAGCGAGCGCGACGATGTGACTGTGCAGGTGCTGCCATTCCGGGTGGGGCCCTATGGGCTGGACAGCACCGATGTCTGGTTTCTGCGTCTGCCTGGTGGGCGTACCGTGGCCTATACGGAAAACGCCTACCGGGGCGAACTCATCGAGGATGACGGGCCGGTTGAGCGGCTGCAACGTGCTTACGATGCGGTACGTGACTTGGCCTTGTCCCCGACCGAGTCACGGAAGTTCATCCTGCGTATGTTGGAGGAAGTACCGTGCGATCCCTCGACCTGAGCGTTACGAACTGGCGTAAAAGCTCCTACAGCAACTCGGACGGTGGCGCGTGCCTGGAGGTCTCCGACGACTTCGCCGCCGTAATCCCCGTACGCGACAGCAAGTACCCCGCCGGGCCCGTGGTCACCTTCGCCGCGGACCGCTGGTCATCGTTCGTTTCCGCTCTGCGGGACGGTGAATTGAGGAGCTGAGAGTCTCATGCGGAACATGGACCTGAGCACGGTGGCGTGGCGTAAGAGCAGCTACAGCAATCAGGACGGTGGGGCGTGCGTCGAGGTCTCCGACGACTTCGCCGCCGTCGTTCCCGTACGCGACAGCAAGAACCCGGACGGCCCCGTGCTCGCCTTCGCCGCGCACGGCTGGTCGTCGTTCGTCTCCGCTCTGCGGGACGACGCGCTGGGCGCCTGACCGGCGGGCCCCGCCGACCGGTGAACGGTCAGCGGGGCCCGTGCTGTTCAGTGCCGACCAGAACCTCGTCCATGCCGCCGTTCGCGCGCCACTCCCGGAGCAGCGAGTGGAAGGCGATCGGTCCGTCGGCGAACGACTCGCGGCGCTGCCTGGGCATGCCCTCGTTGTTGTAATAGCCGGGGGTGCACTCGGCATGGAAGGCGTACAGGTCGACGGCCTTCTCCCGGATCGTCGTGACCCAGGCTTCCTCGGCCTCCGCCGTGGGTTCGACGTACCGGGCCCCGCGCCTGTGTGCTTCGGCGACGACTTCGGCGACGTGGATGGTCTGCTCGTCCAGGATGTGGACGTAGTTGACGGCGCTGGCGTTCTGCAGCGGGCCCAGCTGGAAGAGGTTGGGGAACCCGTGGCTGTAGAAGCCGTGGAGCGTCCGGGGGCCCTGCCGCCATGCCTCGGTGAGGGGGACACCGTCGCGGCCGTGTACGGGAAGACGTCCCGAGGTGATACCCGAGACGCCGACCTCGAAGCCGGTGCTGAAGATAATGCAGTCGGCCTCGTAGAGGGTGCCGTTGACCACGAGACCGTTCTCGGTGATCTTCTCCACGCCGTGGCTGTCGGCGGTGTCGACCAGGGTGACGTGGGGCCTGTTGAAGGTCTGGAGGTAGCTGTCGCTGAAGGTGGGCCGTTTGCACATGTAGCGGTACCAGGGCTTGAGCAGCTCGGCGACCTCCGGGTCCGTGACGACGGTGTCGATCCGCTCGCGGATCTCGGTCATCTTCTGGAAGTCCGCCAGCTCCTCGGTGCGTTCGCGTTCCTCGGGCGGCAGATCCGCGTAGCTGTCGGTCGGGATCATCTTCTGCTGGAGGCGGGCGCTGCTGGTCCAGCCGTCGTCTATGAGGTCCTCGTCCGCCCGGCCGCCCGTGACGAGGGTCAGGAAGTTGTCCCTGCGCCGCCGCTGCCAGCCGGGGGCGAGGGACGCGGCCCAGCCGGGGTCGGTGGGGCGGTTGCCGCGCACGTCGACCGATGAGGGCGTGCGCTGGAAGACAAGCAACTCCTTGGCGTCGGCGCCCAGATGGGGCACGCACTGGACGGCGGTCGCACCGGTGCCGATCAGGGCGACGCGTTTGTCGGAGAGCTTGTGCAGATTCCCGTCCGCGCTTCCGCCGGTGTAGCCGTAGTCCCAGCGACTGGTGTGGAACATGTGGCCCCGGAAGGTGTCGATGCCGGGGATGCCGGGGAGCTTGGTCTGGCTCAGGGTGCCGGTCGCCGTCACCACGTACCGCGCCCGTATCCGGTCGTCCCGGTCGGTGCTCACCAGCCACTCGGACGCGCTCTCGTCCCAGCGCAGTCCGGTGGCCTGTGTCTGGAAGCAGGCGTCCCGGTAGAGGTCGAAGGTGCGGGCGATCGCCCGCGCGTGCTGCCGGATCTCCTCGCCCGGCGCGTACTTCCACTTCGGGACGTAGCCGACCTCTTCCAGCAGGGGCAGGTAGATGTGCGACTCGATGTCGCAGTGGATGCCGGGGTACCGGTTCCAGTACCAGGTGCCGCCGAAGTCGCCGCCCTTCTCGATCAGCCGGATCGAGCCCAGGCCCGCCTGCCGTAACCGCGCGCCTGCGAGAAGGCCGCCGAACCCGCCTCCGATGACGACGGCGTCGACCCGGTCGCGGAGCGGCTCGCGGGAGGGCAGCGGTTCGGCGTACGGGTCTTCGTCGAAGGATCCGAACCGGCCGGTGGGGCGCTGGTACTGGGCGTTTCCCTCGGGGCGGATCCTGCGTTCCCGCTCGGCCCGGTAACGAGCCCGCAGGGCGTCCGGATCGAACGGCAGGTCCTGTACGGCGTCGGGCGTGCTGCGGGGAGAGGACATGGCCACGCACTTTCTTTCGGGGGATCTCGGGGACCTCGGGGATCTCGGGAACCGTGCCGGGTCTGGTCCCGGACGTGGGGCGGCGGCGGTGCGGCTTCGGCAGCCGCCCCGTGATGCCCGGCGCGGCCGGGTCACTGCGAGACGGGCGCGAGCCACATCCCCGCGATCGCGTCGCTCAGACCGGTCGCGGTCTGCTGCCAGTCGTCGCGCGGGGTGGGGCTGCCCTCGGCGAGCGCGCGTTCCCGTTCGGCGACGACGAGCACCACGAGGTGCCGGGTCATCGCACCGCGTTCCAGACGTACTTCGGGCGGCAGGCCGGGGAGGCAGCTGTTGAGCCCGTCGACGGCCCGGACCAGCGCGGGCGAATGGAGGGACTCGTCCGTCATGATCTCCCGGTAGACGGGGTCGGTGCCGATCTGTGCGTAGAAGCGGCCGAACCAGGAGGGCACACCGAGGCCGGCGACATGGAGCACGAAGGGGTCCACCAGGCAGGCCACCCAGGCGCGCACGTCGGTGGAGCCGGTGGCCTGCTCGACCTTCTCCGCGCGTGCCTGCTCGATCTGGTCGTTGTGCTTGTGCACGATCGCCCTGATCAGGTCGGCCTTGGAGCCGAAGTGGTAGCCGACAGCGGCGTTGTTGCCCTGGCCCGCGGCCTCGCTGACCTGGCGGTTGGAGACAGCCACCACTCCATGCTCGGCGAACAGCCGCTCCGCCGCCGAGACCAGCAGCTCCCGTGTGGCGGCGACCCGCGCGTGCCGCGCCGTGGCGGGCGTCACCGCCGCCACCCCACCGGTGTGCCGCGGCCCTCGGTGGGTGCCTGCGGGGCTGTGTCACTTACTGCACGGCTTACTGAACGGCTCATGGCCTGGCTCACTGCATGGCTTCCGTAGACGCGAACTCCGACGTCACCCAGTTAAGCGCCGCCACCGATCACCGGTCAAGCAACTGACTTAACTGTCTGATGAGCAGGCCGAGGCGTACGGAACGTTCACCGAGGTGCCCACGCGCCCGGAGCTGGAGCGGTTCTTCTTCCTCGACGATGACGACCGCGATCTGATCGCGCTGCGCCGTACGGACGTGCACCGGCTGGGCATGGCGGTGCAGATCTGCACGGTCCGCTACGTCGGCCGGTTTCTGGGAGAGGACCCGATCGCGGTGCCGTGGGAGGCCGTGGAGTACCTGGCCGGGCAGCTCGGCATCGCCGACGCCTCGTCCGTGAAGCGGCGTGATGTGTTCGCCGCCCCGTCGAACCGGTGGGCGGAGCCGCGCGCCCGGCTGCTGGACGGTCCGCGGTGGGGGAGGCGATGCGCTCGGACGTGTTCGCGGGCGTGCCCCTGACCGAGGACGCCGAGGAGCACCTGGCCCGGCTCGTGAGAGGGCTGGACGCGACGTGGCGGCAGATGGCCGACCGCCCGGAGGAGGCCGGCGCCGATGCGAAGGTGGAGATCGTCGTCCCCGAGGGCGGCGGACGCGCCCGCCTGTCGGTGGACAAGCTCGCGGGGTGAAGCCGGAGACGGTCGCGACCGACAACGCCTCTTACTCCGACATGGCCTTCGGCCTGTACAAGATGCCCGGCTTCCGCTTCGCGCCGCGCTTCCGCGACCTGCCACGGCGGACGGGGCCAGATCGGCCAGGCGTACCGGGAGGGCCAGCTCGCCGCCCTCGGGCTGGTCCTCAACGCCGTCGTCCTGTGGAACACCCGTTACCTGGATGCCGCCGTGGCTCGGCTCCGTGCCGAGGGACGCGACATCAAGGACGAGGACGTCGCCCGCCTGTCCCCGCTCAAGGACCGCCATATCAACTTCCTGGGCCGCTACCTGTTCAACATCAAGGCCAGCAGCCCCGGCCAGGGCCTGCGTCCCTTTCGCGACCCGGATGCGTCCGAGGACGGTGATGAGGACGGCGAGCAGCCGTGACGTGCCCGGCAGGAACCGTCACCGGGTGGGCAGCCCGATGCGTCGCAGCCATGCCTCGACTTCCGTGTCGGCGTCCTTGACCTCTTCGCCACGTACCGCGAGGCCCTCGGCGAGGGTCACGCCGGGGCAGGAGGCGGCGTAGTCGCGTTCGGTGGTGCCCAGTCCGCTCATGGCGTAGGTGGTGACCGGATGGATGGTCTTGCCGCGGAAGTCGAGGGCTTCGGTGAACGTCGTCATGATCATGGGTGCTCGGACGTTCCAGATGGGGCTGGCCAGGAGGATGGTGTCGTAGCCATCGAGGGAGGGCAGGCGGCCCTCGATGGCCGGGCGGGCGTCGGTGTCCTGCTCGCGGACGTTGCGCTTCACGGTGGCGTCGTAGTCGTGGGGGTAGGGGTCGGCGGCCTGGATGCGGTAGGTGTCGCAGGCGGTGCGGTCGGCGATCTTGCTGGCGAGCACCTCGGTGTTGCCAACCTTCAGGTCGGTACGGCCGCCGTAGGAGTAGTTCCCGCCCGGGCGGGAGAAGTAGGCCAGCAGGACTCGTCTCACGTTGCTTCCGTTGGTCGTGGCGGACGGGGAGGCGGTGGGGGTGCCGGACCGCGGTGAGGGCGGTGAGCAGCCCGCCAAGGGGGGCGCGCTCAAGGCGGCGGTTGCGGTCAGCAGCGCGCCGCGCAGAACGGTGCGCCGGCCCGGCAGGGCGCCGTGGTGCTGTGGGGTGATCACGGTGGACGGCCCCCGGTGAACCGTTGGAGTGTGTGGCGGGCCGGGCGTGTGCCCCGGTCGGCCCGCTGCGGGGCACACGCTTTGCTGCGGCGGGGGCGGCCGCTCAGCTGTCCAGACGGCGCTTGGCGAGCCAGGCGACCATTTCGGGGTCGTGGTGGTCGAAGAACAGGGTCGTGCCGGTGTCGAGGGTGGTGATCTGGGCCATCTGGTCGTCGGTGAGCTGGAAGTCGAAGACGTCGAGGTTCTGGGCCATCCGCTCGGGGCGTACCGACTTGGGGATGGTGATGATGCTGCGCTGGATCAGCCAGCGCAGGACGACCTGGGCGGCGGACTTGTCGTACGCCTTGCCGACCTCGGTGAGGACGGGGTGGGTGAACAGGTCGTTCTTGCCTTCGGCGAAGCCGCCCCATGCCTGGTGCTGCACTCCGTGCTCGCGCATGAGGTCGTGGTCGGCGGTGCGCTGGAAGAAGGGGTGGGTCTCGATCTGGTTGACCTGCGGGGTGATCTCGTTGTTGAGGATCAGGTCCAAGAGCCGGTCGGGGTAGAAGTTGGCCACGCCGATCGCCCGGGTCAGGCCCTCGCGGTGGGCGGCCTCCATGGCGCGCCACTGGCCGTAGACGTCGCCGTAGGGCTGGTGCATCAGGTACAGGTCGACGTGGTCGAGGCCCAGCTTGGTCAGGGACGTCTCCAGCGCGCGGCGGGTGTTGTCCTCGGCGGGGGCGTCCTGGACCCACAGCTTGGTGGTGACGAACAGCTCCTCACGGGGAATGCCGCTGGAGGTGATGGCGCGGCCGACGGCTTCTTCGTTGCCGTAGGCGGCTGCGGTGTCCAGCAGCCGGTAGCCGGCGGCCAGCGCGTCGGAGGCGGCGCGCTCGGTGTCCTCGGCGGGGATCTGGTAGACGCCGAAGCCCAGGAGCGGCATCTCGACACCGTTGTTCAGGGTTACGTGCTGCATGAGGGGATTCCTTCGCTGTGCGGGCGGGGGCGGGGTCAGGGGCGGATGAGGGCCTTGAGGACCTGGCGGTCGGCCATGGCCCGGTAGGCGTCCGGAGCCTGGTCGAGGGGGAAGGTCTCGTCGAAGACGCGGCCGGGGGCGATGGTGCCGTCCAGGACGTCGGGCAGCAGCTGCTCGATGTAGGCGCGGGCGGGGCTGGCGCCGCCGGTCAGGGTGATGTTGCGCATGAACCCGGCCGGGCCGATCGGGCCCTGTTCGTACTGGGGGACGCCGAGCCGGCTGACGGTGCCGCCGTCCAGGACCGCGCCGAGCGCGGTGTCCAGGGCGGGGCGGGTGCCGACGGCCTCGATCACCTTGTCCACGCCGCCGGTCAGCTCGCGGATACGGGCGATGCCTTCATCGCCGCGCTCGGCGACCACATCGGTGGCACCGAACTCGCGGCCCAGGCCGGTACGGGACGCGTGGCGGCCGGCGAGCACGATCCGCTCGGCACCCAGCCGCTTGGCGGCGATCACCGCGCACAGGCCGACCGCGCCGTCCCCGACCACCAGCACGGTGTCGCCGCGGCCGACACCTGCGGTGACCGCGCCGTGGTGGCCGGTGGTCATGACGTCCGACAGCGCAAGCAGTGAAGGCAGCAGCGCGGAGTCGGCGGCCACCGGCAGCTTCACCAGGGTGCCCTCGGCGTGCGGGACGCGGACGGCTTCGCCCTGACCACCGTCCACGCCGTCGAAGCCGTACCGGCCGCCGTTGCGGCAGGAGATGTGCAGGCCCTTGGCGCAGTAGTCACAGGTGTTGTCGCTGTACGTGAAGGGCGCGACGACCAAGTCGCCCGTCCGCAGTCCGGTCACGTCCGAACCGGTCTCCTCCACGACGCCGAGGAACTCGTGCCCCATGGGGCGGCCGATGCCGGTAGCGGGCATCGAGGCGTAGGGCCACAGGTCGCTGCCGCACACGCAGGAGGCGATGACGCGCACCACAGCGTCGGCGGGCTGAACGATCTTGGGGTCGGGCCGGTCTTCGACGCGGACGTCTCCGGCTCCGTACATCACTGCTGCACGCATCAGGGGTACTGCTCCAAACGGGGATCGTTGCGGGGCCGGGGTCAGCGTTCGAGCATCCGGGCCTGGGCCTCGGTGTGGGTGTCGCCGGCGGCGGGCGGCAGGCTGGAGAGCCGCTCCAGCTGCTCGGCCGTCAGCGTGACCGTGTCGGCGGCGGCGTTCTCCTCGACCCGGGCCACGCGCTTGGTGCCGGGGATGGGGGCGATGTCGTCGCCCTGGGCGAGCAGCCAGGCCAGCGCCACCTGCCCGGGCGTGGCACCGACCTCGTCGGCCAGCGCCTTGACCTCGTCGGCCAGCGCCAGATTGCGCCGGAAGTTCTCGCCCGTGAAGCGCGGGTTGTCACGGCGGAAGTCGTTCTCGTCGAACTGGTCGGTGGAGCGCACCGTGCCCGTCAGCATCCCGCGGCCCAGCGGGGAGAACGGCACCAGGCCGATGTTCAGCTCCCGCAGGACGGGCAGGACGCGCTCCTCGATGCCCCGGGTGAAGAGCGAGTATTCGGACTGGACCGCTGTGACCGGCTGGACGGCGTGGGCCCGGCGGATGGTGTCTGGCCCGGCCTCGGAGAGCCCGAAGGCGCGGACCTTGCCCTGGGCGATCAGTTCGCCCACGGCGCCGGCGGTCTCCTCGATCGGCGTGTTCGGATCGACGCGGTGCTGGTAGTACAGGTCGATATGGTCGGTGCCCAGCCGCTTCAGGGAGCCCTCGACGGCGGTGCGGATATTGGCCGGGCTGGAGTCCAGGTTCCACGCGCCGTTGCCGGCGTGCGAGACCAGGCCGAACTTGGTGGCCAGCACCACCTGGTCACGGCGGCCCTTCAGCGCCTTCCCGAGCAGCTCCTCGTTCGTGTACGGGCCGTAGATCTCGGCGGTGTCGATGAGGGTGACTCCCAGCTCCAGCGCACGGTGCACCGTCCTGATCGACTCCGCGTCGTCCGTGCCCGAGCCGGTGTAACCATGGGACATCCCCATCGCTCCCAGGCCGATCCGGGAAACCTCCAGGTCACGCAGTTTGATGTACCGCATCTCGCCCTCTTCCGATCAAGGTGTCGCCTGGTCTTCTTTCACTCTTGCCCGGCCCGGCAGGCCGTGCCCGTCGAAGTCCGGGTGGGAGCGAGGAGGTCGGCGTCTTCCTCATTCACCTTCGCCCGGATTGCTCGGGTGTGGCAGGGCGGGCTCTTCGGGGGTAATGGCAGGTCCCCCCTCCCATCTGCGGCGCAGCTGTCTGCCGGGTGAAACTGGAGTCATGGCATCCCAGAGCGCAAACAGCGAGGGCGCCGAGCTGGGCCGCTTCCTGCGCGCCCGCCGCACCCAGACCAGTCCAGGACACGTCGGCCTCACCGTCGGCGCCGGCATCCGCCGCACCCCCGGCCTGCGCCGCGAGGAACTGGCCACCTTCGCCGGCATCAGCATCGACTACTACGTACGCCTGGAACGCGGCAAGGAGACCCGCCCCAGCCCCGCCGTTCTCGACTCCCTCGCCCGCGCCCTGCACATGGACGACCAGGAACACCAGCACCTGCGCGAACTCGCCGCACGAGCCGCCCGCTACGCCCCCGGACCCCCACCGGCCCCGAGCCGCGCCGTCCGCCCCACCTGAAGCTGCTCCTGGAGTCGCTCCGACCGAACCCGGCCTATGTCATCAGCCGCAGCATGGACATGCTCGCCTGGAACCCCGGCGGCCTCGCCCTGTACGCGGGCCTGGACGACTGGCCCGTCAAACACCGCAACCTCGCCCGCTACCTCTTCCTCCACCCGGCTGCGCGAGACCTGTTCCCGGACTGGGACCGCCAGATCACCGCCTGCGTCGCCCGCCTGCGCGCCGTCGCGGGCACCGCTCCCGACGCCCCGGACCTGACCAACCTTGTCGGCGAGCTCCTCCTCAAGAGCCCCGACTTCGCCCGGTTGTGGGAACGCTACGAGGTCACCGGCCGCAAGCCCGTACAGAAGACCTTCCACCACCCCCGCGTCGGCACCCTCACGCTCACCTCCCAGTCCCTGCAGGTGGAAGGCACTCCCGGCCAGCACATCGGCGTCTGCACCGCCGAACCCGGCACACCCGACCACGACGCCCTGCTCCTGCTCGACATGACCGCGCTCGCCGACCACCTCACCACCCACGGCCTCATCCTGGAGATGCTCGCCGGTCCGCTGCCCGGCATCTACGACCCGACCGGGCCGGGGAAGCTGCTGTTCGCGTTCTTCGCCGCGATGGCGGAGACCGAGCGGGAGAACATACGCGAGTCCACGCTCGAAGGGCTCGACACTGCCGCCCGCAAGGGCAAGCACGGCGGCCGGCCGCCGGTCATCACCGACGGCATGCTCCACAGCGTGCTCCGGCGCCGCGCGGGCGGCGAGTCCGTCGAGCAGATCCAGATCGACCTGATCGTCCCCACCGGCAAGCGCAAAGGACAGAGACCCTCTGTCGCCAGCATCTACCGGGCGCTCGCAGAACACGCCAAGCGGGAGGCGTACCCCGAAGCCACCGAACAGACCCACACCGACTTCGCCGCCCTCCAGACCCGGCGACGTTCCCCGGCCCCGCCCGGACACCGCAGCGCTCAGCTCGTAACCATGATTGTTCTCACCGGGATTCCTGTACGCCGACTACTCACACCCGGACACCATGGGCAGATGCACATCTCCGTAACGGACCGCCCCGACCATGGCCATGGCCCCACGCTGGGGCAGCTGCTCGCGCTGATCGCGGCCGGGACGCTCGATGTTGTCGTGGCGCCGCGCGGTACCGGTGTGCCCGTGTCCGATGTGGTGCTGCACGATCCGGGCGAGGAGCGGGACGGAGAGGTGTGGGTGGCCGCCGGGCTTGTGCTGCTCGCGGTCGGCGTGGAGGTCGCGTCGCCCGACGCGGTCGACGTACTGCGGGCCGCGGACCGCGCGGGTGCGGCGGCCGTGGTGATGCGGCGTGGCCGCCGGGGGCCCGGCGCGGCTCTCCTGGAGGCGGCAGAGCTGGGGCGTACGGCGTTGCTGACCCGCCTTCCCGGTCCTGGCTGGACCGAGGTCCTCGGTCAGTTGCGGACGGCCCTGGTGCACAGCGCGCCGGACCGGTCCGCGGGCGCGGCCGGGGTGGACGGCCTGCGGCTGGGCGATCTGCCGGGGCTGGCCAACACCGTGGCGGACCTCGTCGGGGGAGCGATCACGATCGAGGACCCGCAGTCCCGGGTCCTGGCGTACTCGCGTATGGACCACGAGCCCGACCCCATGCGCCGGCTCACGATCCTCGGCCAGGAGGTCCCCCGGTGGCGGGTGGTCGAACTGCGGAAGAGCGGCTTCTTCCAGACCCTCTGGAACACCGACGACGTGGTGCGGCGCCCCGCCGACGACCGGTACGCCGAACGGCTCGCCGTCGCGGTGCGGCACGGTTCCGACGTGCTCGGCTCGATCTGGGCCGCGGCCGACGGGCGCCCGCTCGCCGATGACGCCGTGGCGGCGCTGCGGACGGCGGGCCGCGCCGCGGTCCCGCACCTCGCGCACCACCGGACCTGGGGCCGGGCGGCGGCCTCGGCCCGGGAGGGTGCGGTGCACGCACTCCTGGCGGGCAGCACACAGGCCGCGCACGACGTCGGGATCGTACGGGGGCGGCCGTACGCCGTGCTGGTGGCGGAAGCGTACGACGGCCGGGAGCCCGCGCCGGGCGACGTCGGGCAGCGGGTGCTCGACGTCTTGGCGCTCCAGGCCGCCGCCTACCGCCCCGGGTGTGTGACCGCGCGGTCGGGGCAGCGGCTGTACGCCCTGGTGCCGGCCCTGGACGGGGAGACCGATCCCGCGCGCACCCTGCTGGCCGCGGCCCGTTCGATACCGCGCGGTGTGGTCCTCGCCGGTGCCGGGCCCGTGGTCGCGGACCTGGCGGAGCTGCCCGCCTCGCGTGAGGCCGCCGAGCTGGTCGTACGGGTGCTGGCGGACCGGGCGGCGCGCCTGCCGGGAGCCGGGGCCGGGTCGGCGGTGGCCTCGTACCCGGAGGTGGCGTCCGACGCGGCCGTGCTGCGGCTCCTCGACCGGGTGGAGCCGCTGTGGGAGGCGCTGTCGGGGCCGGTGCACGCCATGCTGGAGCACGACCGGGCGCACGGCTCGCGGTACGGCGAATCGGTCGCATCCCACCTCGACGCCTTCGGCGACACGGCCACGGCCGCCCGGCGCCTCAATGTGCACCCCAACACCCTGCGCTACCGGCTGCGCCGGGCCAGGGAGCTGTTCGGCGTGGACCTGGCAGACCCGGCTGTGCGGCTCCTGGCCGATGTGGGGCTGCGTCTCGGCCGCCGTACGGGGTGAGGGTGCGGACCGGGTCGGGCCATCGCATGATCGTTTACCTGTGGAGCTGGACAAGTGAATCCGGCAGGCATGGTCCTGGATGACGAAGACATGCCGGGCTCCGTACACCGAAGCTGGGCACGACGGCCCGTGGTCCGACGAGCGCGGCGCACGGCCCGCCCGGCGCGCGCCCGACTCCGTACGCACGTCCGGCTCAGTACGTATGACCGATCCAGCACGTAGGAGTGTTTCGAGTGAATTCCGGTCCGGCCCCGCAGCGCCAGCCCGCCTCCCCGGCGGCCCGGCGCGAGCGCGCCCGTGAGGCGGCGCTTGCCCGCGCCGTCGACGAGGGGCTGCTCGGCCCCGGCTCGCCCCTGGTCGGCCTCCTCGACGTCGACGGGGTACTGGCAGCGGTGGACGCGCTGAAGGAGGCGTTCGACGGGCCGGCCACGGTCCACCACACGTTCGCGGCCAAGGCGTGCGGTCTTGTGCCCGTGCTGCGGCTGCTCGCCGAGGCCGGAATGGGGTGCGAAGTGGCATCGCCCGGCGAACTGGAACAGGCGCTGGCCGCCGGTTTCAGCCCTGACCGGCTGGTCTTCGACAGCCCCGCGAAGACGGTCGGGGAGCTGGAGTTCGCGCTGGCCCACGGCATCGCGATCAACCTGGACAACTTCCAGGAGCTGGAGCGCGTCGACCGTCTGCTGGCCGGCCGCGAGCCGTCCGGACCCATCGGGCTGCGGGTGAACCCCCAGGTCGGCGCCGGGGCCATCGGGGCCATGAGCACCGCGACCGCGACCTCCAAGTTCGGCGTCGCGCTGCGCGACCCGGGGGCCGTCGACGCGGTGGCCGACGCCTTCGTACGGCGCCCCTGGCTCAACCGCCTGCACGCGCATGTCGGCTCCCAGGGCTGTCCGTTGCCGCTCATCGCCGAGGGGATCCGTACCGCGTACGACCTCGCGGAGCGGATCAACGCCCGGCTGGGCCACGCCCAGATCACCGGCCTGGACATCGGCGGCGGCCTGCCCGTCAACTTCGACGGCGAGGACGACCGCCCCACCTACGCCGAGTACGTCGACCAACTGCGCGAGGCGGTCCCCGGACTCCTCGACGGCCGCTACACCCTGGTCACCGAGTTCGGCCGCTCGCTGCTGGCGAAGAGCGGCACCATCGGCTCGCTCGTCGAGTACACCAAGTCGGCGGGCGGCAGACGGATCGCGGTCACCCACGCCGGAGCCCAGGTGGCCACCCGTACCGTCTTCATGCCGGACGCCTGGCCGCTGCGTGTCGGGGTGTTCGACGCCGCGGGGCGCCCCAAGCAGGGGCCGTTCCAGACCGTGGACATCGCCGGACCGTGCTGCTTCGCCGGGGACCTGACCGCCACCGCCCGGGAACTCCCGGCGGTCGAACCCGGGGACGTGGTGGCGCTGTACGACACCGGCGCTTACTACTTCTCCTCGCACTTCTCGTACAACTCCCTGCCCAGACCGGCCGTGTTCGGCTACCGGACGGATGACGCGGGACAGGTGCGCCTCGCGACGGTCCGCGAGGCGCAGAGCGTGCGCCAGGTCGTGGAGGAGAGCGGTCTCGCGCAGGTGGACGCCCTGGTGGAGCTGTGCGGTTCCGAGTGGGGACCGGAGCAGGGGGTGGCGGAGTGAGGAGCGTCCTGATATCCGCCGACATGGAGGGAGCGACGGGCACCGTCTCCCCGGCGGACGTGGCGGCGGGGACACCGCGCTACGAGCGCTTCCGGAGGCTGCTCACCCAGGATGTCAACGCCGCGGTCGCCGGGTTCGCCGACGCGGGCGCGGAGGAGATCGTCGTCAACGACGCGCACTGCGGCATGGACAACGTACTCATCGAGGAACTCGACCCGCGCGCGGTCCTGATCACCGGGCGGCACAAGCCGCTCGGCATGATGGAGGGGCTGGAGGACGGCGCCGAAGCGGTGGCCTTCGTCGGCTATCACACCGGCGCGGGCGAACAGGGAGTCCTTGCCCACACCTATCTCTCGCACAGCATCCTCGGCGTCCGCATCGACGGAGAGCCGGTCGGCGAAGGCCACTTCAACGCCCTGGTGGCCGCCGAGGCAGGCGTCCCCGTCGTCCTCGTCACCGGGGACGACCTGACCTGCCGCGCGGCCACCGGGTACGCACCCGGCTGCCGGACCGTCACCGTGAAGAAGGCGATCTCCCGGCACGCGGCCGTCTGCCGCACCCCGGCCGTCACCACCGCCGACATCCGCCGTGCGGCGGCGGCAGCCCTCTCGGCGCCCCCGCCACGCCCCGCCCGGCGGCCCGCGCCGCACGTGGTGGAGGTGGACGTGGACAGCCCGCACCTCGCGGACCGGGCGAGCGCGCTGTCCGGAGCCGCACTCTCCGGGCCCAGGACCGTACGGATGGAGACCCCCGACGCCAGGACGGCGCTGCGGCGCTTCCGGGCGCTCAGCTGGGTGATCGGCGGCGGTCGCGAGGGCGACTGGACCTGACCCGGCCCCCCGGCGCCCCGCGCGGATTCCCGCGCCCCCGAACGACGTTGCCCATGACTGGAGTTGCCATGACCTCCCCCGCACCACGGAGAAAACCGCAGACAGCACCGCAGACAGCACCGCGCACAGCACCGCGCACAGCACCGCGCACAGCACCGCGCACAGCACCGCGCACAGCACCGCGCACAGCACCGCGCACAGCACCGCGCACAGAGCAGCAGAC
The DNA here is from genome assembly GCF_053612185.1 of Streptomyces sp. NPDC054757. Taxonomy (NCBI): domain Bacteria; kingdom Bacillati; phylum Actinomycetota; class Actinomycetes; order Kitasatosporales; family Streptomycetaceae; genus Streptomyces; species Streptomyces sp. NPDC054757. The sequence continues at coordinate 167,516 of NZ_JBSHBW010000012.1, read as the reverse complement.
AGCACCGCGGAGCCCGCAGCCGGAACTCAGCCGCTCGCTGCGCAACCGCCATATGTCGATGATCGCGATCGGCGGAGCGATCGGCGCCGGACTGTTCGTCGGCAGCGGCTCGGTGATCAAGACCGCGGGGCCCGCCGCGATCGTGTCGTACTGCCTGGCCGGCGCGCTCGTGCTGTGCACCATGCGGATGCTCGGCGAGATGGTCGTGGCGAAGCCCTCGTCGGGGTCGTTCGCCGACTACGCCCGGACCGCCATCGGGCCCTGGGCGGGCTTCACCATCGGCTGGCTGTACTGGTACTACTACGTCATCATCGTCGCCGTGGAGGCCGTCGCGGGCGCCGCGATCCTGCACGAGTGGATCGGGCTGCCGCTCTGGGCGCTGGCCATGGGCCTGATGGTCCTGATGACCGCGACCAACCTGCTCTCCGTGAAGTCCTTCGGCGAGTTCGAGTTCTGGTTCTCCTCCGTCAAGGTGGCCGCGATCGTGGCCTTCCTGATCGTCGGCGGACTCTACGTCTTCGGCGGCTGGCCCGGCTCGTCCTTCGACTTCTCCAACCTGACCGCGCACGGCGGCTTCGCGCCGAACGGCGTCACCGCGGTCTTCTCCGCGATCGTCGTGGTCATCTTCGCGTTCGGCGGAGCCGAGATCGTCACCATCGCCGCCGCCGAGAGCAAGGAGCCCGAACGTTCGGTGGCCCGTGCCACCACCGGGATCATCTGGCGGATCATCCTCTTCTACGTCGGTTCCATCGTCCTGGTGGTCGCCCTCGTACCGTGGGACAGCGCCAAGGTCCTGGCCAGCCCGTATGTCGCGGCCTGGAAGATCATCGGGCTGCCCGGGGCGGGTGTCGTGATGGACGTCGTGATCCTCACGGCCGTACTGAGCGTGCTCAACTCCTCGGTCTATGTGTCCTCGCGCATGCTGCGGTCGCTCGCCACCCACGGGGACGCCCCCACCTGGCTGGTGGCGACCGGCAAACGCCAGGTCCCCACCCGTGCGATCCTGGCCGGCACCGTGGTCGGCTGGATCTCGGTGCTCCTGGCCTATCTGTCCCCGGACACCGTCTTCAGCTACCTGGTGAACTCCTCGGGCGCCGTCGCCATCTTCATGTACCTCATGATCGGCGCCTCCCAGCTGCGGATGCGGCGCCGTCTTGAGCGTACGGAGCCCGAGCGGCTGACCCTGCGGATGTGGCTCTTCCCGTACCTCACCTGGGTGGTGATGGCCGGCTTCGCCGCCGTGCTGGTGGCCATGGCCGTCATCGCCGACCAGCGCACCCAGCTGCTCACCAGCCTCGGCAGTCTGGCCGTCGTACTCGTCGCGTACACGGTGCGCAGGGCGCGCGGCGGGAGCCCGGTGCGCACCGGCCGCGCGCCGTACGGCCCGTCAGTCGAGGTGCACGGGGAGCGAGTCGACGCCGAACACGGCTGAGTACTTGCGGAATGCGAGTTCCTCCTCCGGTACGGCCAGTGACATGCCGGGGAAGCGCCGCAGCAGGGCCGGGTAGGCCGCGCACAGCTCCATCCGGGCCAGTTCGGCGCCGATGCAGCGGTGGATCCCGTAGCCGAAGGCGACATGCGAGGAGGACGGCCGGGACGGGTCGAAGGTGTCCATGCGCGGGCCCAGGGACGCGTCCCGGCCGGCGCCGCTGAGTGAGCAGAGCACGACATCGCCGGCGGATATGTGCGTACCGGCGATCTCCATGTCCTCGCGGGCGAAGCGCGGGAAGGCGACCTGGACCACCGTGAGATAGCGCAGCAGCTCCTCCACGTACGGGCCCACGGCCGCGTCGTCGTCGCGGAGAGCCGCGAAGTGGTCCGGGTCCCGGAGGAGGACCAGGGTGCCGAGCGCGAGCATGCTGGCGGTGGTCTCCAGTCCGCCGGTCAGCACCCCGTCGGCGAGCCCGGTCAGCTCCTCGTCGTCGATGGCGTCGCCGTGCTGCTTGATCAGCATGCCGAGGAGGCCGTCGCCGGGCTCCGCGCGCTGCTTCTTGACGATGTCCCGGAGGTAGGAGAGCGACTCGGATATCGCGCCGAACGAGGCGTCGGCGCCGGCGAACAGGTCGAAGCGGGTGGTGCCCAGACGCTGGAAGTCCTCCCGGTCCTCGTAGGGGACGCCCAGGAGTTCACAGATGACGAGTGAGGGGATCGGCAGCGCGAAGGACTGCACGAGGTCGACCGGGCCCGGGGTACGCGCCATCTCGTCCAGCCGCTCGCCGACTATCTCGTGGATGCGCGGGGTGAGCCTGGCGAGCCTGCGCATGGTGAACTCCGGTGTGAGCAGCCTGCGCAGCCGGGTGTGGACGGGCGGGTCAGAGAAGCCGAGGCCGCCGGGGTGCTGCTGGCTCTCGGTGACGGCGGAGCTGCCTATCAGGTTGGTGAAGTCGTTGCTGAAGCCCCTGGTACGGCCCAGGACCGCCTTGGTCTCCTCGTAGCCGCTGACCAGCCACACATTCATCCCGAACGGTACGGACAGCTTGCTGACCGGTTCCCTGTCCCGCAGTTCACCGAGGTCGGCCACCGGATCAAGACCGGTACGCCGCAGTGGCATCAGGGTCGACTCCGGGAGCAGCGCCGCACTCGACAGGTCGAAGCCCTTCTTGCGGATGTTCGCCAGATACCGGCGGCCCAGCCATGTGGTCATGCGTGAACGGATATTCGTCATGCGCGCCATACTGCCCGGACCATATGCCCGGCCGCTCCGCAGCCCCGCCACCGTCCCTGCCGTCGCCCCGCGGCCCCGGCGCCCGGCCCGGCCGTCGCTCAGCCGCAATAATTTCGGCCGCGCGTACGAACTCTCATACCAGAGCGGGACGATCGGCGCGCAAGTTCGGCAACAAGACATCGAGCGCCACGGCGTGGCGACTACTGTGAGTGGCTGCTGATCAACAGGGAGACGCGTCAGGCGAGTTGCATCCCCTGTCGGTGAGCCCTGGTATCCCACGTACCGAGGACGCAGATGTCTCAAGTTCGCGCACCCGAAGCGCGGAGCGACCGGCCGGAAGGCGGTCGGCACGGCCGGCCCGGCAACCGTCCGGCCCCACGGCCGGGCCCTTCCCCGGCCCCGTCCGCCCGCCGCTCCCGGTCCGTACCACCGGCGCCCGAGGCCCGTATACGGCCTCAGCTGCTGCGGACCGCCATTCTTCCCACCGTCGTCGCCGCGCTCAGCGGCACCGCGGCCGTCGTCTACACGATCCACTCCGCCGGGGTGCACCCCTCGGTGGCGCTGCGCGGTGTGCTGGCCGCATGCGCCGCGCTCGCCGCGGCCGCCATGGCCGCCGCCGCACTGGGCGCCGACCGGGTCACCAGGACGGTGCTCGACCGGTGCAACGCGCTGCGCCGCTCCAGCGCGCGCGGCCAGGCCGACCTGCGGGCGGTCGTCGACCGGCTGGGCAGAGGGGAGGCGCCGCCCGCCGGACGGGGCGGCGACGCCGTGCCGCCCCGGGGCGATGCCTTCGACCTGCTCGCCCTGGAGCTGAGCCGGGCCCAGGAGGCCGCCGTCGACTCCGTGGTCAGGGCCGCGCGCATCACCCCGCCCGCCGTGACCACGGTGGACGAACAGAAGGTCGAGGTCTTCGTCAATCTCGCCCGCCGCCTCCAGTCGCTGGTGCACCGGGAGATCCAGCTGCTCGACGAGCTGGAGAACCAGGTCGAGGACCCCGAACTGCTCAAGGGGCTCTTCCAGGTCGACCATCTGACCACCCGGATCCGCAGGCACGCGGAGAACCTCGCGGTGCTCGGCGGCGCCATCTCCCGGCGTCAGTGGTCCAACCCGGTCTCCCTCACCGAGGTGATGCGCTCCGCGATCGCCGAGGTCGAGCAGTACCCGCGCGTCAAACTGGTGCCGCCGGTCGACGGGACACTGCGCGGCCACGCCGTCGCCGACGTCATCCATCTGCTGGCCGAACTGGTCGAGAACGCCACGGTGTTCTCCGCCCCGCACACCCAGGTGCTGCTGCGCGCCCAGCATGTCACCGCCGGGCTCGCCGTCGAGGTCGAGGACCGGGGCCTCGGGATGTCCGTCACCGAGACGGACCGGATGAACGCCCTGCTCGCCCAGCCCGACCAGATCAATGTGGGGCATCTGCTCCAGGACGGCCGGATCGGTCTGTACGTCGTCGCGGCCCTGGCCCGCAGACACGGGGTCTCGGTCCGGCTCCAGGCCAACATCTACGGCGGGGTCCAGGCCGTGCTCGTCCTGCCCGCCGCTCTGCTGGGCGCCGACGAGAACGGCCTCGGGGCCGCGACTCCCGGGCTCGCGCCCCAGGACCCGCAGTCCGCCCGGGCCTTCGGGGGCCCAGTCGTACCGGGACCGCAGACGACGGATGCGCTGCTGCGGCAGTTCCCCCAGCAGCCCTCCGCGCCGGCCTCCCCGGCGGCCGTGCCGCCGGCCCCCCGGGAGCCCCTCCGGCCGTTGCCCGTACGGGAACCGGAGGCCGAGCGGCCCAATCCGGCCGCCGCTCTGCCGGGCGCCCACTACGGTGCGGCGCCGGATACCGGGGCGTTCGAGGGCGGCGCGCGGTACGACACCGGGTCCGTACCGCTGCTGTCGCCCGCGGACCGGCCCGATCTGCCCCGCCGCCGCAGCCAGCAGCACCTGGTCCCGCAGCTCAAGGAAGGGCCCGCCCCGCGCACGGACGAGGAGCACCCCGCCGTCCACGACCCGGGTCTGATGGCGGCCTTCCAGCGCGGCTTCAGCCTCGCCGAGGCCGCGCCCGAGGCCGGGCCCGGGAGCGCACCTGAGCCCGGGACCGGGACCGTCTCCGGAGCCGGGCCTGAATCCCGCCCGCTCCCGCACGACTTACCCCACGCCCTTCCCCACAACTTCTCCCACGACCTCTCCAAGGAGGAGATGCACCATGGCGAGTGAAGCGCCGACCGCGCACGTGTCCGATCTCGACTGGCTGCTCAGCGGCCTGGTCCAGCGCGTCCCATTCACCCGCAACGCCGTCCTGCTCTCCGCCGACGGACTGGTGAAGTCCGTGCACGGCCTGGACGCCGACAGCGCCGACCACATGGCGGCCCTGGCCTCCGGTCTCTACTCGCTCGGCCGCAGCGCCGGGGTGCGCTTCGGGGACAACGGCGAGGTCCGGCAGGTGGTGGTCGAGCTCGACTCCACCCTGCTGTTCGTCTCCACCGCGGGCTCCGGCACCTGTCTCGCCGTACTCGCAGGGCGCGAGACCGACGCGGCGGTGCTCGGTTACGAGATGGCCATGCTGGTCAAGAGCGTGCGGCCCTATCTGGTGACACCGGCCCGCAGCCGGGTCGGCGCATCGAGCGCCACGGGGCGCTGAACGTGCCGTTCCAGCAGGACAGCCCCTGGCTGGACGAGGCGGCCGGCCGGCTGATCCGCCCGTACGCCGTGAGCAACGGCCGCACCCGCCCCACCGCCCAACTCGACCTGCTCTCCCAGGTGATGGCGACCGGGATACCGCTCCCGGCCCATCTCGGTCCGGAACACGCCCAGACGCTCGGGCTGAGCGAGCGGCCCACATCGGTGGCGGAGATCGCGGCCCATCTGCGGCTGCCCGTCGTCATCGCCAAAGTGCTGCTCTCGGACCTGATGGACAGCGGGGCGGTCACCACACGCGCGCCACGCCCCGACGAAGACCCCACCGACCTTTCCTTGCTGGAGGCAGTGCTCGATGGCCTACGACGACGGCTCTGATCCCTTCCCCACCGCGCTGAAGATCCTGGTCGCGGGCGGTTTCGGGGTCGGCAAGACGACCTTCGTGGGAGCGGTCAGCGAGATCTCACCGCTGAGTACGGAGGAGATGCTCACCCAAGCGGGCGAGCACACGGACAGCCTGGAAGGCGTCGAGTCCAAGTCCACGACCACCGTCGCCATGGACTTCGGCAGGATCACCCTCGACCCGCAGCACGTGCTCTACCTCTTCGGCACCCCCGGGCAGGAACGCTTCTGGTTCATGTGGGACGAACTCTCCGCCGGCGCACTCGGCGCCGTGGTGCTCGCCGACACCCGCCGTCTCGCCGAGTGCTTCGGCGCGATCGACTTCTTCGAGCAGCGGGGCATCGGATTCGTCGTCGCGGTCAACGAGTTCGACGGCGCCTACCGCTACGAGGCGGACGAGGTACGGGCGGCCCTCGACCTCCGGGCGGAGATCCCGGTGGTGCTGTGCGACGCCCGTATCGCCAGTTCCGGGATCCGCACCCTGGTCACCCTCGTAGGACATCTGCTCGACACCGCACCGGATGCCGGACCCGCGCCGGGCCCGGCCCCGGATCCGGTCACCACCCAGGGAGTCCACCCATGACGTACGACCCGACAGGGCGGCTGCTGCTGACCCCCGTCGACCGGGAAGCGCCCGTCCGGGCCCGGCGGCTGCGCAGACTCGGCCTGGGGCAGCACCCCGACCCGGTCTTCGACGCGTTCGCCCGGCGGCTCGCCGAGGCCACCGGGGCGCCCTACGCGCTGGTCAACTTCATCGACGAGAACCGGCAGTTCTTCGCAGGACTGCACACCCCGGCCGGTACGCACTCGGGCAGCGATCTGAGTGCGGTGGCCGCGGCCTGCGGGATCAACCGTGTCATGGCCCGCGACCACGGCTACTGCCCGCATGTCGTCGCCCGGCGCAAGGCGCTCGTTCTGGAGGACGTCTGCGACTACCCGCGGTTCGCCGGGAATCCGGTGGTGGACGAGATCGGCATCCGCTCGTATCTGGGCGCGCCCCTGATCGACCGTACGGAGACCGCACTCGGCGCGGTGTGCGTCGTGGACACCGTGCCGAGGCAGTGGGGGCTCGCCGGTCTGGAGACCATCAAGGCGGCGGCGGCCGAACTGGTCGCGCAGATCCACCACCGGGAGGACGGCGGGATCTGACCGGTCCCGGCCCGGTCTGCCCCGGCCCGGTCTGCCCCGGCCCGGTCGGCTGCGGCACGGTCCGCCCGGCCCGGGGGTTCAAGGGCCGGTCGGTCAGGCTCCGGGCGGTCAGGCGATCACGGTCGTGCCGTCCGGGAAGGACAGTTCGACCGCGCCGTCGGTGACCGTGACCGCGATCGACTCCTGGAGCGCCGCGGGGTGCACCGCGTCCCGCGAGAGCGCGACCAGGCTGACGTGCACGCTCCGGCCGCCGGTGTGCCCGGCGCGGCTCAGACACGGGGTGGCGGAGTGCGGGCCGTAGGCGTTGGCCTGCACATCGCGCGCGACCGCCGCCTCCGCCCCGTCCCAGCCGTACAGCCCCACCATGGCACTGGTCAGACCGTCCGCGGTACGGGTCAGCGCCCAGCCGGGCCCGGTGTCCGACCAGGGGCGCTCCCCGTCAGCCACCGGATGACCCCCCTCGCGTACGGTCACGCCCTGCGCGGCGTCCACCCGGTGCACCCGGATCTCCCAGGGGCCGTACAGCACGCTGGTGGTCTCGACCCGGACCCCGGCGTCCTCGTACCAGGAGGAGGCGGTCCGCCCCGCGCAGGACAGCCGGTTGATCCGCCGCCGCCGCGACGGCACACCGTCCGGGCCGATCACCGCGAGATGGTTGTCCACGGCCCGCTCCCGGGCGTGCGGCGCCGACTCGGGCGCGGTCGCTGTGGAGTAGCCGAAGGTGGCGTAGTGCGGATCGTCCTCGGCCTCTCCCTGCGGCGGGTTGTGGTCGCTGCCGTGGTTGACGAGCCGGACGATGCCGTCGTGCCGGGTCGCGTGCAGCAGCCAGCCGGGTGCGGGCAGCGCGGTGTACTGGTCCGACTCCTCGATGGGCAGGGCCTGTTCGCGCGCGGTCCAGGTGGGGTGGTCGGCCGGGAGCAGCAGCCCCAGGAAGCCCTTGGACGCCCAGTACGGGGAGGCCGGCCCGGAGTACGGCTGGGTGGCGGGCAGGAAGGTGTCGTACCAGCCCAGGGTGAGCAGCCCGCGCTCGTCGGGCACCCCGCGCTCCGCGAAGTGCCGCATGGTGCCCGACGCGAGACGGCGGGTCCGGCCGGGGGAGAGCGGCGTGCAGTCGGCGAGCGCGCCCATCCAGACCGGGGCGAGCGCCGCGTACCGGTAGGTGAGGGAGCGGCCCTGGTGCACGGGCGCGCCGTCGGTACCGAAGAAGTGCTGGTAGCCGTCGAGGAACTGGCCGAGCCGCTCCCGGTAGACCTTGGTCCGGCCGGTCTCCGCATCCTCACCGGCGATCCGGGACCAGAGCAGCGGGTAGAGATGGAGCGCCCAGCCGATGTAGTAGTCGAAGTTCTGCCCGTCGCCGTCCGTGTACCAGCCGTCGCCGACGTACCAGTCCTCGATCCGGTCGAGCCCCCCGTCGATGTCGGACTGGCTGTACGGGGCGCCCACCGAGGCGAGGAACTGCTCGGACACCACCTGGAAGAGCCGCCAGTTGTTGTCCCAGGTGCGGTTGGAGACAAAGCCGGAGAACCAGTCCACCACCCGCTCCTGCACCCGGGGGTCCAGCTTCTCCCAGATCCAGGGGCGGGTCTCGTGCAGCGCCACCGCCACCGAGGCGGCCTCCACCATCTGCTGGGAGCACTCGGTCAGCCTCGGCCACGCCTCCCGCGAGTCCGGATCGGTGCCGGTGGCCAGGCCCTGCGCGTACCGCTCCACCAGCCGGGGGTCCGCCGCCTCGCCCGCCCCCGCGATCCGGAAGGCGGCCAGCAGGAAGGAGCGGGCGAAGCCTTCGAGGCCGTCCGACACCACCCCCGACCAACTGCCGCGCCCCGGAAGACGGTACTGCGCGAAACCGGGGGTCGCGTAGGGCACGAGCGCGTCGAGCAGCCGGTCGGCGAGCGCCTCCCAGTGGACGCGGGTCCAGCCGGTGCGCGAGGAGAGGAGCCGGTCGGTCGGGGGCAGCTGGAGGAAGGGCGGGGTCATCGGGGTGGTGCTCCTGGGCTGTGGGAAGGGGGCCGGCGGGCCGCGGCGGGCCCGCCGGCCCCTCGGACGGGGCGGGTGTCAGCGGAGTTCGGCGGTGTGGGTGTGGCCGCGTGAGCCTGTCACGTCGACCGTCAGGACCGGGTGGCGCCCGGTGGTGACGCTCACCGTGCTGTCGGCCCGGACCACCTCCCGTACCCGGAAGGGCAGTTCGAGCGTCAGCGTCCGCTGCTCGTGGCCGGGGTCCGCGACCGCGACCGAGACACCGTCGCCGTGCCGGCGCAGCAGCACCGACGCCGGGCCGCTCGATGTGAGCCCGGCGGCGGACCCCGGCTGCCAGAAGGTGGCGGCGGTCAGTCCGGTCCTGGCCACCTCCACCAGGTGCACGGCGGAGTCGTTGGCCACGATCCGCACCGGCCGGGAGAGCGCCTGGACCGCGGTGGCGGCCGGGGACGCGCCGGGCAGCAGGATGTAGGCGTACGAGGCATCGGTGGGGGAGACCCCGTGGTCGAGCCAGAGCGTGGCGTACCGGCGGGTGACCGGGGTGTCCGAACCGGCGGTGTCCGCCCCCGTGTCCAGATCGCTCCACCGCCCGGTGCGCTCCTCGCGCAGCGCGTGCAGCGAGGTGTGCGGCGATGGGAACACATAGCCGCCCACCCCGTCCAGATGGGCCCAGCGCGCCCCGTGGAACGTACCGCCCCAGCCCTGGCGGGACGGCTGGCGACGGCCGTCGACGGTCAGCCGCCGGTCGCCGGACGTGTGCAGATTCCGGTTCTCCACGACGGTCTCGATGGTGCGGCCGTCGCTCGCGGTGATACCGGATCCGAGCGCGATCACCGCGTTGTCCACCAGGAACCAGGACTTCCGGGCCTTCAGGGTGCTGCCCTGCGCCGCCAGCTCCATGGCGGTGGCGCCGTACCGCCCGTCGAGCACCGCGCCGCCCGCGACGGTGTTCCCCGGCAGATAGGGCTCGGTCCCCGCGGCGCCGGTGAGGTCCGCGCGCCGCCGGGTGTCCACGGTGGTGCCGGGCAGCCGGTAGGGGTCGACGGTCGGCCAGAAGCCGTCGCCGAACTGCCCCAGGTCGTCCCCGGTGTAGAGGTACGCCATCCCGTCACCGGTGTACCAGCCGTGCAGATTCTCGCCGTTGCCCGCCTCGTACGCGGCGATCCGCTTCGAGGAGAGCGAGAGCGCCAGGGACCAGGTGGGCCGCCGGTGCACCACCCGGTCCATGTCGGCGAAGACATGGTGACCCGTCTCCCGGTCCGCGGCGGCGACGCTCCGGTCGGCCAGCAGCTTCTTGGCGAGGGCGACCTGCGGAATTCCGACGAGACCGAGGTACGGGTCGGTGCGGTTGCGCTCGATCCAGCCCTTGACCGTCGCCCGCCAGCCGTCCGCGACGGATGCGGGCGCGGCGCTCGCGAGGAGCAGAATGGCCGAGACGGCCGCCGCTCCGTCGTTGTGGTCGGTGGCCCGTTCCCGGGAGATGGCCCGGCCGCGCACGGCGTCCATCATCAGCCCGTCGAAGATCACCGGCGAGAAGGTCCCGGTGACCGCCTCGTACATCACGGAGATCTGCGGATCGCTGACCGCCCAGGGGGAACCGGCGAGCAGCGCGCTCATATACGCGGCCCCGGCCAGCAGCACTGTGCCGTACGAGCCGGTGTACGCGACCGTGTCGTGCTGGATGAACGAGCCGTCCGGGTAGAAGCCGTCGCCCGAAGTGACGTTCTGGAAAAGGCTGTTGAGTCCCTTGTCGCGTACGTCGGAGAGCCCGTCGCGGGCCAGCGCCACCTTGTCCGGGTCCTGGGCGAGCAGCCCGTGCAGCGCCACGATGACGCACTTGTCGGCCCGGTTGGCGCCGGTCTCGGCGAGGGTGGGGGAGTTGGTGCGGCGGTCCGGGTCCGGCGCGAACCTCTCCACGCTCGCCAGATGGGCCGCCAGGTCGGCAGCGGGGATCCGCGCCCTGAGGAGCACACAGCAGTCGAGCAGGGCGCGCGGCGCCCCGATCTCCCAGAACCACCAGTTGCCGGTCTCCTTCCGGTCCGGGTTGTAGGCCGTGTCGTGCAGGAAGCGCAGGGCGGACACCAGCGCGTCCGCCACCTCGTCGCTCCCGCTCAGCGCCGCGCCCGGGGTGGCCCAGGCGGTGGCGAGGGTCCGCAGCCGGGTGTAGCTCTGGCTGAACATCCCCGGCTCGGTCACCGGCACATAGTCCGGCCAGAGGGCGGTGCGTCCGGCGCCGCGGTCCAGCCGCTTCCAGAAGTCGGCCGCCGACGCGTCCAGCGTGGCCAGCGCTGCCGCGAAGTCGGGGTCGGACGCGTCGAACGCGCCCCCGGTGATGAGCTGTTCGGCGCGGGTGAGCGCGCTTTCGTAGGCGTCGGCCGTACTGGTGCCGGCGGCTGCGCCGGCCCCGGTGGGCGCGACGGTGGTGCGGTCCGCGGCCCGCGCCGTCCCGGCGCCCGCGGCCCCGGTGACGGCCGGGACGACGACCGACGCGGCCCCCGCGGCCAGGAGCGATCTCCTGCTGAGGGCGGAACGGGGCCGATCCGGCTGATCCTGATCCGGCTGATCCATGGCGGTTCCCTTCGGTTCCGGAGTCGTGAGTCGGCGGGCGTCAGTCGCTCAGCGAGCTGGGGTCGACGGGCGGGCTTGGCAGCCGCAGTGCGGCGATCTCGGCGATCCCGGTGGCATCGACGGGGAAGGCCCACTTCCGTACGAAGAAGTCCGTCAGGTCGTACCCCGAGACCCGGCTGGCATAGGTGGACAGCGCCCGGTACTGCCTGGCCTCCACCGCCGGATCGTGGTCGTAGTCCTCGACCGGCGCGTCGTGCTGGTGCTCGGTGCGGACCAACTGGTGCAGCCTCGGCCAGAAGTCGTCGCCGAAGGCCAGCTCCAGCTGGCGCAGCGGGACCAGCTGCTCGTACGGGCCGAACGTCGTCTCGTACGCGATACCGGGCGTGCCGACCTTGGGCGCCGCCGACTGGAACCAGTTGAGCCCGGTCGTCGCGTCCTTGGTGAGCAGGTTGGACGGCTGGCCGAGAGTGCGCTGGGCGGCCAGCGAGTAGATGTTCACGGTGACCTCGGTGAGGCCGCCCGCCTGGTAGGCCGCCTGCTGGTTGAGGTGGCCCAGCTCGTGGTAGAGCCCCCAGCCCCGGGTGCGCAGCCCCTCGACGGTGCAGAGGCGGTCCATATAGGCGCGGGGGAAGCCGTTGAACCCGTGCCAGGCGTAGGCGCCGACGCCCTTCGGGACGACGCTCACCTCGTTGAAGTGGTAGCGGCCGGCCTTGGGGCGGTTGAGCGGCTTCGGGCCCACCAGGCCGCTGATCCTGTTGTGCGAGTCGATGATGGTGTCGAAGAGCCGCAGCAGCGCCGCGTGGTCCTCACCGCGGTAGAGCAGTGCGCCCTCGCGGGTCAGCGTCAGGATGGTGTGCCCGGTGGTCAGCTCCACCCACGGCACATCGGTGATGTTGTCCAGCTGCCGCTGGAACTCCGCCTCGGTGGTGCGCCCCAGCTCGAAACCGGCCATCCGTGCCGTACCGGAGACGAAGGTGACCGCCGCCCGCTCGCCATGACCGGCGAAGCTCAGATAGAGGGGGCCGCCGTAGACATCGGAGACGGTGTTGCGCCCGGCCCGCAGCGGGAAGACCCGGGGCGCCTTGAGATCCGGGTTGGTGTTGTAGTCGTCGAACGTCCCGATGTGCAGGACCGGCAGTCTGCCGTGCCCGGCACGGATCTCGACCGTGACCCGGGCGCCGGGTGCCGCGTAGTGGCCGGTGGGGATGAACTCGCTGGCCCGCAGCGACCGGTCGAGCCGCAGCCGCTCGGTCTCCGCGTCCGGGAACGCCTCGATCAGCAGGGAGGACGCCGGGTGACGTCCGCCGGTGCGGCCGGCGCCGTCCGCCGATGCGCTGCCGGCGCCGAGCAGGGTGACGGCTCCGGCGCCCGCCAGCGCGGCGAGCGCGGAACGGCGGCTGACCGCGGAGGCGGTGAGGGGCAGGTGAGCAGGGCGCATCCGGACTCCCAGGGGCAGAGGTGGTGGAGTGGCGTACGAACTGCGCGTCAGCATGTAAGCGGTTGCTATCAACCCGCAAGAGGATCGGGGAAGTTACTGTCTTTTACTATGGCCAACTGCGGACAGGCCGTAAGCAAGCGGTCACACCCGGCGGGAGCGCGCGGACGGCGGGGCCACGGAATCGCGTACCACCAGATGGGTGCCGAGCCGTACGGTCCCGGTGGCCGGCTCCCGCCACTCGTCCTCGTCGCCGCCGGACACCGCGAGCCGTACGGCCTGACGCCCCATCTCCTCCAGCGGGATGTGCACCGTCGTCAGCCTCGGCCGCAGCTCCTGCGCCACCGGGATGTCGTCGTATCCGGCGAGTGACATGTCCTGCGGTACCCGGACCCCGGCCTCCTCCAGCGCCTGGGCCGCCCCGGCCGCGACATTGTCGTTCGCCGCGAAGACCGCCGTGAAGTCCGGCCCGTCCCGCAGGAGTTCGGCCAGCCTCCGGCGCCCGAAGGCGCGGCTGAACGAGCCCAGCTGCTCCAGTGCGGGATCCCGGGGCACCCCGCGCAGCTCCAGCGCGCGGCGGTGCCCGGCGAGCCGGTCGAGGGTGGTCGAGAGGTCCGGCGGGCCGCCGAGGTAGAGGATCCGGGTGTGGCCCTGGGTCAGCAGATGGTCGGTGATGGCGAAGGCGCCGCCCTCGTTGTCGTACTCGACGGCCGCGCCGCGCGAGTCCTGGCCGAGCGAGGGCCGCCCGCAGAGCACCAGCTTCGATCCGCCGGACTCCAGGTCGCGGGCCCTGCGGCCCAGTTCGGCGGAGTGCGACCGGTTGGCGACGCTGCCGCCGACGACGACCACGGCGTCGGCGCGCCGCTCGTGCATCAGCTCGATGAAGGCCAGCTCACGGGTCGGGTCGCCCTGGGTGCAGCAGACCAGGCAGAGCCGTCCGCCGAGGCTTGCCTCACGCTCCACACCGCGGGCGATATAGGCGTAGAACGGGTCGATCAGCTCGTTGACGATGATGCCGACCGTGCGTCCCGACACCCCGGCCAGCGCGCGGGCGTGCGCGTTGACGACGTAGCCCAGCTCGCGCATCGCCTCCTCGACCCGCTCCCGGGTCGCGGCGGCCACCGGGTAGTTGCGGTTGAGCACGCGGGAGACGGTCGCGGTCGAGACCCCCGCCAGCCGTGCCACGTCCGTGACGGTCGCGCGTCGTCGGCTGTCGGCTGCCGAGGTCTGGCGGCGCATCCGTCCCACCCCCTGGTTGTCGTCCTGTGCCGCTGAGCTTATGGCCTGCGAGACGGGGACGTTCATGCGATCCGCTCCAAGTCGGCCAGGCGGACCGGGTGGTTGAACGGCAGCCCGTCCGCGTAACGGCAGAGTTCGTCCACGGCGAGCGCCCCGAGCCTGCCGACCTCGTTGCCCTGGGCGCCCGCCATGTGCGGGGTGATGAACACGTTCGGCAGGTCCCACAGCGGGTGCCCCGGCGGCAGCGGTTCGGGGTCGGTCACATCGAGTACGGCGTCGAGCCGGCCGCTGACCAGATGGCCGGTGAGCGCCTCGGTGTCGACCAGGCGCCCGCGCGCCGTGTTGACCAGCAGTGTGCCGGGGCGCATCAGCCCGATCCGCCGTGCGTCGAGCAGATGCCGGGTCGCCGGGGTGTCGGGCGCGTGCACGGTCACCACGTCACTGGTGGCCATCAGCGTGTCGAGATCGGTCGAGACGGCGCCCAGCAACTCGGCCTCGGCCGGGCCGACGTACGGGTCGTAAAGGAGGATGTCCGCGTCGAGCACCCGGAGCAGTTCGATCACCCGGCGGCCGATCCGGGAGGCGCCGATGACACCGATGGTCAGGCCGTGGGTGCCGATCCAGTGCTGTCTGTTGAGATCGGCGGCGGTGCGGTGGGTGCGGCGGTAGCGGAAGAGCCGGGCGAACGGGAAGGCACGCTTGGCGCCCATGATGATCGCCGCCAGGGTGAACTCCGCCACCGGTACGGCGTTGGCGTCGGCCGCCGACGACACGGCGACGCCCCGTTCGTACGCCTCCGGGGCGAGGAAGGTCTTGACGGTGCCGGCGGCGTGGATGACGGCCCGCAGCTTCGGCGCCCGCTCCAGCAGCCCGGCGTCGATGGGCGGACAGCCCCAGCCGGTGAGCAGCACCTCGGCGCCCGCCAGCGCGGCGGTGGCTTCGGGGGAGCCGAACTCCCTGATGACATAGGGCGGATGGAGATCGGCCGACTCCTCAAGACGGGTCCGCACCCGTGGCGGGAAGATGTCGTCGATCAGTCCGGGGTCCATGGCCAGCACGGTGCGAGGGCGCCGCGGGGGCGGGTCCGGCTCGTCCGTACCGGTCTGGGCCGGTGCCTCGTCGGTGGTTCGCACCCTGCCTCCGGACAGTAAACGCGTTCTATTGATGGGCGGCACGCTAGGGAGCCCAGACATCAAACGTCAAGCGATCCGTGCGGCCATCTGCCCTGTTTAAGCCAGTATTTGGGGACCTTTCCGGGCGACTCCGATGACAGAAACATCGAGTAACACAGACGTTTCCCCGGATCTCTTGACGGTGGGGTTAACCGCTTACTACGTTGCGGCGGCAGAAGGCTCGCTCTGCGCCACCCCAGCCGAACAGGACCGCACCATGGCTGAAACAGCACATCCGATGCCGCTGGACAAGCGGCGCAGGAAGTCCCCAGCACCCTCCCCACCCGCCGTCGCCCAGCACCGGCTGTCCCTGTGGCAGCGGATCAAGCGCGACAAGGTGATGCTGCTGCTGACCCTGCCCGGACTGCTGTACTTCGTGGTGTTCCACTACATTCCGCTGCTCGGGTACATGGTCGCCTTCCAGGACTACCAGCCGTACCTCGGCTATATGCACAGCGCGTGGACGGGCTTCGCCAACTTCTCCAGCGCCTTCGCCGACCCGGCCTTCTGGTCGGCCACCGGCAACACGGTGGAGATCGCCTTCGTCCAGCTGGTCTTCTTCTTCCCCGTGCCGATCGCGCTCGCCCTGCTGCTCAACAGCATCGTCAGCGACAAGCTCCGCCGGTTCATCCAGAGCGTGGTCTATCTGCCGCACTTCATCGGCTGGGTGATCATCGTCTCGATCTTCCAGCAGGTCCTGGGCGGCGCCGGGCTCCTGCCCGATCTGCTCGGGGACCTGGGGCTGCCGCGCTACGACATGATGAGCGACCCCAACGCCTTCCCCTGGCTGATCGCCCTCCAGTCCATCTGGAAGGACGCGGGCTGGGGGACGATCATCATCCTCGCCGCCCTCCTCGGCATCGACAAGCAGCAGTACGAGGCGGCGGCCATCGACGGGGCCAACCGCTGGCGCCGGCTCTGGCACGTCACGCTCCCCGGTATCGCCCCGGTGATCATCCTGCTGCTGATCCTGAACCTCGGCCAGATCCTCTCCGTCGGCTTCGAGCAGATCCTGCTCCAGCGCGACGCGGTCGGCCCCGGCTCCGGTGAGGTGCTCGACACCTACGTCTACTACCACGGCATCAAGGACAACCAGTGGGGCATCTCGGCGGCTGTCGGCCTGGTGAAGGCAGTCGTGGGAACCGTACTCGTCCTGGGCGCGAACAAGTTCGCCCACCGTCTCGGCCATGAAGGGGTGTACCGCGGTGCGGACAGCTGAGAAGTCACCGGCGAAAGCCCCCGTCACCGCGGCGCCGCTCGCGGCGGCGCCCGTGATCAGGCCGTCGGACGGCCGCCCGCCGTGGATGGAGCGGCCGACCCGCATCGGCCTCACCGGCAAGGCTGTCGTCCTGGTCCTCGTCGTGCTCGCCGTGGCCTATCCGCTGCTCGGCGTGATCGGCACGAGCTTCGCCTCGCAGACCGACATCATCAAGTCCACCGGCCTCGTCCTGTGGCCCGACCACCCCACGCTCGACGCGTACCGCACCATCTTCACCGGCGGTGTGGTCACCCGGGCGCTCCTGGTGAGCGTGGGCATCACGGTCTTCGGTACCGCGGCCAGCCTGCTCGCCACCATCGGCATGGCGTACGGGCTCTCCCGCCGCAATGTCACAGGCTCCCGTTTCATCCTCATGACGGCCCTGTTCACGATGCTCTTCAACGCCGGCATCATCCCGAACTTCCTGCTGGTCAACCAGCTGGGCCTCTACAACACCTACGCCGCCCTCGTCATCCCGACCCTGATGAGCGCCTTCAACCTGGTCGTGCTGCGGGCCTTCTTCATGAACCTGCCCGAGGAGCTGTACGACGCCGCGCGGGTCGACGGCGCCGGGGACTTCCGCATCCTGCTCCAGGTCGTCCTGCCGCTCTCCAAGGCGGTCATCGCGGTCGTCGGCCTCTTCTACGCCGTCGCGTACTGGAACGCCTTCTTCAACTCGCTGCTCTACCTCCAGGACTCGGACAAGTGGCCGCTGCCGATGGTGCTGCGCACCTTCGTCCTGCAGGGCCAGAGTCTGAGCGGCGCCGCGGCGGGCGAGAGCGTCGCCCCGCAGGAGGCCGTGCAGATGGGCGTCCTGGTCGTCGCCGTCGTACCGATCCTGCTCGTCTATCCGTTCGTCCAGCGCTACTTCACCAAGGGCGTGCTCACCGGCGCCATCAAGGGCTGAGCGGCCTCCGTCTGCCGACCAGCGCCGTCGGCTGACCAGCCCCCATCGGCTGAGCAGCCCCGCCACCCCCCCGGCCTTCCCTCCCTTCTCTCAAGGAGATGTCCGTGCCGAGCTCCACCCCGATCAACCGCAGAGCCCTCTTCCGGATGGGCGCCGGTCTGGGCCTCGGCCTCGCCGCGACCCCGCTGCTCGCCGCCTGCGGCGACGGCGGTACCGCGGCCAAGGCCGAGACCAAGAGCGCGAGCCTGCTGCCGGCCACCACGGTGCGCAATGTCGGCCTCAAGCCCGATCTGCCGGGCACGGCGGCGGGCGTCCCGCAGGCCTTCTACACGTATCCGAAGACCACGCCGCGCGCCACCAAGGGGCAGATCCTCAAGGGCGCGAAGCCGGTGTCGGCGGCGATGGAGACCTTCTCGCCGCCTCCTCCGGCACGCGGCAAGAACGCCGCCTGGCAGGCGATCGAGAAGCTGCTCGGCGGGAAGGTCGACGTCACCGCCGTCCCGACCGACGACTACTCGACCAAGTTCACCACGATGGTCGCCAGCGACACCCTGCCGGACATCTTCATGTATCCGGAGACCGGCGGCGTCGACAACAAGGCGGCGTTCTGCGCCGCCAAGTGCGCCGATCTGACGCCCTTCCTCGCCGGGGAGAAGGTCAAGGAGTACCCCAACCTGGCGGCCATCCCGCAGGCGGCCTGGCAGGGCGCCATCTTCGGCGGGAAGCTCTACGGCATTCCGATCTCCCGGATGGGCACGGGCGGCGCCGGCTTCTACCGCCACGACCTCTTCGCGGAGGTCGGGATCGACAGCCTCGACGAGATCACCAGCCTCGACAAGTTCGTGGAGGTCTGCAAAGAGCTGACCCGGCCGAAGAAGGACCAGTACGCCATCATCGCGGGTGCCAACAACCTGCTCGCCATGTCGGCGGGGGCGCCGATGTACTGGCGGATGGACGCGAAGACCGGCAAGTTCGTGACGGACCTGGAGACGGACGAGTTCCGCCTGGCGATCGAGACGGCGCGCAAGCTCTACAAGGCGGGCTGCTACTACCCGGGCACCATCGGTATGTCCGGCGCGCAGAAGTCCCAGTACACCGACATGTTCAAGAACGGCAAGGGCGCCTATGTGTACGACGGGATCCCGTCGTACTACACGCCCAGCACCGGGTACGTGGCGGCGATGGCGGCCGTCAACAAGGAGTTCGACCCCCGGCCCATCACCCCGTTCAGCGACAAGGCCATCGCCTGGATGGACAACGTCTCGCTCCAGAACACGCACGTGAAGAAGGCGTCCCCCGAGCGCGTCAAGCAGCTCCTGGCACTCGCCGACTTCGCCGCTTCGCCCTTCGGCAGTGAGGAGTACACCCTCATCAACTACGGCGTCGAGGGCACCGACTTCACCCGTGACGCCAAGGGCAACCCGATCCTCACCAAGAAGGGCAGCCAGGACGTCACCGTCCCCTGGAAGATGCTCGCCTCGGCCGTGCCCGCCGTGTTCAGCACGGACACCGAGAAGGGTGTGCGGTACGTCCACGAGGCGTACGCCAAGATGATCCCGATCATGGAGCAGGACCCGACCCTCAAGGTGTCATCGCCCACCTGGGACTCCAAGGGCTTCGGCAGCCTCTACACCCTCAAGCTCGACGGCCTCAAGGACATCGTCTCCGGCCGCAGGCCCATGTCGTACTACTCCGAGCTGACGAAGCAGTATCTGGCGAAGGGCGCCGAGCAGGCACGCCACGAGTTCGAAGAGGCCGTCCAGAAGGGGAAGAAGTGACCACTCGGCGCACCGTCCTCCAGCTCGGCGGCGCGGCGGTGGCCGCCGCCGCTGCCGTATCCGTCACCGGCACCCCCGCCCTGGCCCGCTCCTTCGACCCGCAGCCCGGCTCCAGCGGGGTCGGCGACCCGCTCTTCCCGACGCTCGGCAACGGCGGCTACCAGGTCACCCACTACGACCTGACCTTCGACTTCACCCCGGTCACCTACGACTTCACCGCGGCCGTACGGATATCGGCGCGGGCCACCCAGGACCTGTCCGCCTTCAACCTGGACACCGACGGGCACACCATCGACGCCGTCACCGTCGACGGCCGCGCCGCCCGCTGGGAGTTGTCGGCCGGCAGCAGTGGCCAGGAGCTGACGCTCACCCCGGCCCGGCCCCTGCACGACGGCCGGCCCTTCACCGTCGAGATCCGCTACCACGGCAACGGCAAGGACAAGCGGCTCGGCCTGAACGGCTGGGTCTTCGGCAGCGAGGGCGGCTTCGCCTCCGCGGTGCAGTCCTCCCGCGCCGACACCTTCCTGCCCTGCAACGACACCCCGTCCTCCAAGGCGACGTGGGCCTTCCACATCAGCGCCCCGAAGGGCTATGTGGCCGCCGCCAACGGCGAACTGCTGCACCGCACCCCGCGCGCGGACGGCTCCGCGGTCTGGCACTTCGCGCTCCGCGAGCGGATGCCCACCGAACTGCTCGGCATCGCCGTCGTCAAGGGCACCTATCTGTACGGCCACAGCCACACAGGCCTGCCGCTGCGCCACATCGTGCCGCAGGGCCACGAGGACACCTACGCGCCGGTCGTGGCGCGCACCGCCGACCATCTGGCCTGGCTGGAGGCGAAGTTCGGGCGGTTCCCGTTCTCCACGTACGGGCTCCACATCTACGACGGCTACACCGACGCACTGGAGAACCAGACTCTCACGCTGATGGGCACCAACTGGTTCAAGCCCGACGCCGACGGCAACCCGACGTACGAGAACACCATGGTCCACGAGCTGACCCACCAGTGGTTCGGCGACTCCGTCACCCCGCACGACTGGCAGCAGGCCTGGCTCAACGAGGGCCCCGCCACCTACTACGCCGCCGTGTACAGCGAGGAGCGCGGCTGGTCGGTCGTCGCGGACAAGATGAAGGCCACCTACGGGACGCTCGACGCGGTCCGCGCCAAGGACGGCCCGCCCGGACTGCCCAAGGCGCTCGGCGGCGCCAACATCTACGACGGCGGGGCGCTCGTCCTGTACGCGCTCAACCAGCAGGTCGGGCAGCGCACGTTCGACCGGATCATGCGTGAGTGGGTCCGGCGCTTCAAGGACTCGACGTACACCAGCGAGAAGTTCATCCGCCACACGGTCGACGTCACGGGCGACCGCACCCTGGACCGATTCCTGCGCGACTGGCTGTTCGGCGCCACCAACCCGCCGATGCCCGGCCACCCCGACTGGAAGGCTGCCGCATGACCCGCCGCACCACCCACCGCCCGGCTGCCCGGCGGATCGGCACGGCGCTCGCCGCCGTCGCCGCGCTGCTCGCCACCGCACCGGTCGCCCAGGCCGCCCGCCCCACGCACACCGACACCCTGTACGCGGCCCCGCACGGCGCCGGATCGTCCTGCACCCACAGCCGCCCCTGCTCGCTCGACGGCGCCCGGGACAAGGCCCGCACCCTGCACGGCCATGCGGTGACCGTGCAGCTCGCCGGGGGTACGTACACCCGCACCGCGCCCCTGGCGCTCACCGTGGCTGACTCCGGCACCACCTGGACCGCGGCGCCCGGCGCCCGCCCCGTCCTCTCCGGCGGACGCACCCTCACCGGCTGGACGAAGACCTCGGGCGGGGCCTGGACCACGCGGGTGCCCGACGGCATCACACCGCGCCAGCTCTTCGTCGACGGAGTCCGGGCCACCCCCGCACGCGGCGCTGCCTGCGCCGCCAGTGTCTGCGACGCCACCAAGACCGGCATGACCGGCGCGAAGGCCACCGGGATAGCCAAGTGGAAGCGGCCCACCGACGCCGAAGCCGTCATCAAGGTCCGCTGGCGCAACTACCACTGCCGGATCGCCGGGGTCAGCGGCGACACCCTGACCTTCGCCCGGCCCTGCTGGACCAACTCGGCGAGCGGCACCGACCGCACCGGACCCTCCTGGGACTCCACGACCGTCGACTCCGCGCGCTACACAGGCGTCGCCTTCTTCGAGAACGCCCCCGAACTCCTGGACCAGCCAGGCGAGTTCGTCCATGACTCGGCGGCGCACACCGTCACCTACCTGCCGCGCAGGGGCGAGGACATGCGGCGCGCCACCGCCGTCACACCGGCGACAGAGCAGCTGATGACGGTCAACGGCGCCCACAACGTCCGTATCAAGGGGGTCGGCTTCGCCTATGCCGCCTACCACCAGCCGGACACCGACGAGGGGTACGCCGGAATGCAGGCCGGACTCACCCTCACCGGCGCCACCGGCCCGGTCGACCACTCCGGCCGCTACTACACCAAGCCGTCGGCCGCGCTTACTGTGCACGGCGGACGCCATGTCACCGTCGAAGGGGCGCGCTTCACCCACCTCGGCGGCGCGGGCGCCGTCCTCGAAGCGGGCACCAAGGACTCCGGCATCACCCGCTCCGACTTCACCGACCTGTCGTCGGGCGCCGCGTACATCGGCGACACGGATCCGACGCCCGCACCCGAACTGACCGGTGAGCGCAACACGTTCGCCTACAACACGGTCACCCGCGCAGGTGTCGAGTACACCGACGCGGCCGCCGTCTGGGCGGGGTACGAAGCCGGGCTGACGGTCGATCACAACACCCTCGACCAGCTTCCCTACTCCGGCATCTCGGTCGGCTGGGGCTGGAACCAGCCCGGTGCGCAGAAGTCGGTGCTGCGCGACAACCGGATCACCGACAACCGCATCACGCACGTCATGCAGGTCAAGGACGCCCAGCACGACGGCGGCGCGATCTACACCCAGGGCGCCCAGCCCGGCACGGTGATCTCCGGGAACTACATCAACCGCTCCGCGTACGGCAACACCGAGCGCGACGGCAACGGCATCTACCTCGACGAGCAGTCCTCGTACATCACCGTCGAGAACAACGTCCTGACCCGGCTCGGCTACAAGTGGGTCTCCAACTGGGCCGACTACGGCATCCAGAACACCGCCCGCGGAAACTGGGTGGACACCGACGCGCCCGCCATCGCGGGGACCGGCTCGACCATGAGCGACAACCACACCCGCCTGGACCGGCTCCCGGCCGCCGCGCTTCGGATCGCCTCCGCGGCCGGTGCGCACCGCGGCCCCGTCGAGCAGCTCAGCCCGGACCTGGCCCGTACCGGCACCGCTTCCCAGTCGTCCACCGACGGGGCCGCCGCCGCGCTCGCCATCGACGGGGACACCTCCACCGACACCCGCACCCTCTCCGAGCAGGGGTCCTGGTGGCAGGTGGACCTGGGATCCGTACGCCATGTCGGGCAGGTCGAGATCTGGAACGACGCCTCGACCACCACGGCCGGCTTCGACGTCCGTACGGACCACAGGACCGTCCATGTCGACGGCAAGGCGCTGCGGCCCACGGTGCTGGACCTGAACACCGACACCCGGTACGTGAGGATCCAGCTCACCGGCACCGGACGGGTCGGCCTCGCCCAGGTCGCCGTACACCCGTAGGGCCTCGCGCCCATAGGCCCCGGACTGCCGTAGGGGGCCGGTCCCGTAAGGCCGGCAGGACCCGTAGAACCCGACGTGACCCGCGGGCCGTAGCCTGCGGGTCACGTGCCCGCACCACCCGTACCGCCGGCCCTACCCGCACCGCCCGCACCACCAGCCCCAGCGAAGGAACCCCATGTCCGACCTCCGTATCGGCATCCTCGGCTACGGCCTGCGCGGCAGCATTGCCCGCACCGCCCACCGCCCCGGAGCCGGCTCGCGCGTCACCGCACTCGCCGACCCCGACCCGGCAGCCCGTACGGAGGCGGCCGCGGCCTTCCCCGGCGCACGGCTCACCTCCGACCACCGCCAGGTCGTCGAGGACCCCGACATCGACGCCGTCCTCGTCCTCACCCCCGACCACACCCACGCCGATCTGGCCTGCGAAGCGCTGCGCGCGGGCAAGCCGGTGTTCGTGGAGAAGCCCCTCGACATCACGGTCGAGCGGTGCGACGAGATCCTGCGTACCGCGTACGAGACCGGCACCCGTCTCTACATCGGCCACAACATGCGCCATATGCCGGTCGTCCGGCTGATGCGCGAACTGATCGCGGCCGGCACGATCGGCGAGGTCAAGACCGTCTGGGTCCGGCACTTCGTCGGATACGGCGGCGACTGGTACTTCAAGGACTGGCACGCCGAGCGGAAGTACACCACCGGGCTCCTTCTCCAGAAGGCCGCCCACGACATCGACGTACTGCACTGGCTCGCGGGCGGTTACGCGCACGACGTCCAGGCCATGGGCGACCTGATGGTCTACGGCGACAACCCGCACCGCCGTGCGCCCGGTGAGCCCAAGGCCGCCGACTGGTACACCAAGGACGGGCACTGGCCGCCGCACACCCAGCGCGCCCTCAACCCCGTGATCGACATCGAGGACGTCTCGCTGCTGAACATGCGCCTGGACAACGGGGTGCTGGCCTCCTATCAGCAGTGCCACTTCACCCCCGACTACTGGCGCAACTACACCGTCATCGGTGACGCGGGCCGTTTGGAGAACTTCGGCGACGGGCCTGGCAGCACGGTGAAGGTCTGGAACACCCGCCGTTCCGTCTACCGCGATGACGCCGACGAGATCCACTCCGTCCCGGAGGCGCAGGACGAGGCGGGCCACGGCGGCGCCGACCCGCTGCTGATGGACGAGTTCCTGCGGTTCGTACGCGAGGGCGGGCGCACCGACACCTCCCCGGTCGCCGCCCGGATGGCGGTCGCCGCCGGGGTACGGGCGACGGACTCGCTGCGGGACGGCGGCACCCCGCGCCAGGTTCCGCCGCTCGACCCGGAGCTCATCGGCTACTTCGAGCGGGGGCAGCGGCGCACGGGGTGAGTGCGCGGGGGAGAGGGCCAGGAGGGGGGGGCGGCCGGGGAACGGTGCCGCCGGGGGACCGAGCTACTGGCCCCGGCCGCCGCACCGCCGGGGAACGGAGCCGCCGTCCCGGCCCGCCGGAGAAGGGAGCCGCCGTTCCGTCCGGCCCCTCAGGCCAGGAACTCGCTGATGGTCCGGTGCAGCGAGGCGGCGTCCAGCCCGTGCGCGGCGACATGCTCCTCGATCTGCCCGTACCGCCGCAGCTCCTTCCTGCCGACCCCGAGGCCGAGCACCCGGTGCGGCCGGTCGGACAGCGCGTCGTTCGCCGCCGCCGTCGAGGTACCGGCCAGATACGGCTCGACCAGCACCACATCGGCCCGGTCGGGGGCCTCGGCGGCCCAGCGCAGGGCCGCGCCGTCGAAGGGGCGCACAGTCGTCGCGTACAGCACGGTCACGTCCATCCCCTCCGTCGCCGCCAGGACCGCGTCCAGCATCGGCCCGACCGCGACCACCACCCCGCCGTGGCCCTCCCGCACGGTGCGGAACCCGCCCGCGGTGACCGGCTGCGGACGCCGGTTGGCCTGGAGCGACAGCCGTACGTACACCCGGTCGTCCCCCCGTACGGCGTCCCGCAGCAGGGCCTCCGCCTCGTCGGGATGGCCCGGTACGTGCACGGTCCAGCCGTCCAGCGTGTCGAGGAGCGCCACATCGCCCGGCGACATATGGGTGAAACCACCGGCGGGCCAGTCGTACGAACCCCCGGCGCTCACCAGCACGGCGCCGACGCCCTGGTGGCCCAGGTCCAGCTTGAGCTGTTCGAAGGGGCGCTCGACCAGGAAACTGGCGAAGGTGTGCACGACCGGGCGCATCCCGGTCAGCGCCATCCCGGCGCCCGCGCCGATCAGCAGCTGTTCACGGATGCCCACATTGACCACCCGCCCGGGGTGGGCCCCGGCCGCTTCGGCGAAACCGTCGCGGGTGATCTCGGCCAGTACGACGGCGATCCTGGGGTCCTCGTCCAGCAGCCGTGACGTGGTGGCGGCGAAGCGTTCGCGCATGTTGTCCATGACAATTCCCTCTCAGATGGTCCTGTCGGCTCTGCTGGTTCCGCCGGTCCCGCTCAGACGTTCTTGGGCTCGACCCGGGCGACGACGGCGTGCGGCCGGCCCGGATGCGGTGCGGTGAAGGCGGCGTACAGCTGCTCGTGGTCCCGCCCGTCGACGGTCAGGACCGACCACCCGGCGGCTTCGAACCGGGCGGCGATCCCACCGGGGGCGCCGTAGCTGGCGGAGGCGTTGTCGATCACCACGGTGTGCAGCTGGTCGAGCCCGGCGGGCCCGGCATACGCGACGGCCTCGTGCACCGAGCCCTCGTCCAGCTCGGCGTCACCGATCAGCACCCACACGCGTGGGTCGGTGAGCCGCTGCGCCCGTAGCCCGAGCACGGTGCCCACCCCCAGCGGCAGCCCGTGCCCGAGCGACCCGCTGCCGATCTCCGCACCGGGCACCAGCAGCCGGTCGGGGTGGTGGCCGAGCGGCGAGTCGTACGCCCCGAAGCCCGCGAGCAGTTCCTCGGGAAAGAACCCCTTCGCCGCGAGGACCGCGTAGTACGCCATGGGGCCGTGCCCCTTCGACAGCAGGAAGCGGTCCCGGCCGGGCGCCGAGACGGTCTGCGGTGTGACCCGCAGTACCCGGTCGTACAGGACCCAGAGGGCGTCCAGGGTGGAGGTCGCCGCAGGCCCGTGCTTCTCGTCGCCCGTCATGAGGGCCATCAGCCGGTTCAGGTCTGTGTTCATGCGGCCGACGATCCAACATCAAGCGCACTTGAGGTCAACTGGGCGGAGCGGGGGAAACGGGTTCGTGAGCACCGGCTGGAGTGCGGTATTGTTTCGGTGCGCGTTCGGCCGGGGAATCCCGGCTCTGACCGGGCATCGGGACGTGGCGCAGCTTGGTAGCGCACTTGACTGGGGGTCAAGGGGTCGCAGGTTCAAATCCTGTCGTCCCGACTCGTGAGAGTCGTTTGATGAGGGCCGGTTTCGGAGAAATCCGAAACCGGCCCTTGGTCATTCCTGGGGACAGTGGGGGGACCAGCCTCCTTGACGGGCCTACTGGGTGGGCGAGGCCCAGCCCGGCACCGACTACCAGGACCTCGGGCGGCGCCCCCGCCGACTCGGCAGCCCGAACGCCACTACCGTCCGCCCGGACAGGGCCTGGTACTCCCGTGTGACTTCGCGATCCTGTGGGGGACTCCGGTCGGGAACGAGTACGGTCACCGCGTGATCACCGGGGTTGCGTGGACTCCTGCCGCCCGACCGGCAACGCGCTCACAGGACGAGCATGAGCTTGCCGCCTGGGCGCCGGGACTGGCTGAGCCTGGCCGCTTCCTGAATCCGGTCGAGGGTGTAGGTGCGGGCGACCGGTACGACCAGGATGCCTTCGCCGGCGAGCCTGGCGAACTCGTTCATCTGGTCGTAGCGGATCTCGGTGGAGACCCGGACGCCCAGTTCGGCTGCGGCAGCGAAGTCCGAGACGGTGAGGACACGGTCGGGATCCCCGGTCAGCTCGATCAAGGTCGGTAGCGAGCCGCCGGCCGGACTGGGCCGGTCGGCGCGGTGTCCAGGGCGCGGTCCACGGGGCCTTGGGCCAGTGCGCTGACGCGTTCGGCCATGCCCTTGCCGTACGTGGTCACCTCGGCGCCGATCTCCTCCAGGGCGGCGGCCCGTGTCGGCCCGGCGGTGGCGATCACCCGAACACCCCGGTG
Source organism: Streptomyces sp. NPDC054757 (assembly GCF_053612185.1). Taxonomy (NCBI): domain Bacteria; kingdom Bacillati; phylum Actinomycetota; class Actinomycetes; order Kitasatosporales; family Streptomycetaceae; genus Streptomyces; species Streptomyces sp. NPDC054757. The sequence continues at coordinate 140,575 of NZ_JBSHBW010000012.1, read as the reverse complement.
CAGCGCGAAGCGCACCGCTGCCTCACCCACGGTGGAGCCCGCGCCGTGGACGACCAACAGCTCTCCCGGCTGGACGCCGAGGCCGTCGAGCGCGCGCCACGCCGTCTCGGCCGCCATCGGCAACGCGGCGGCCTGCTCGGCGGTTACGCCCTCGGGAATGTGCGCCCAGGCCGGCATCAGCGCGTACTCGGCGGCGCCGGCCGTCGGGCCGTCGAAGGCGGCCGGGCCGAACACGCGGTCGCCGACCTGGACGCCGATGACGCCCTCGCCGAGCGCGTCGACGGTGCCCGCGACCTCAAGGCCGAGCCCGCGCGGCAGCGGCGGCAGGCGGTCGGCGAGGAGACCGTCGACGACGTGCCAGTCGGCCGGTGTCAGGCCGCACGCCTGCACGGCAATTCGGATCTGGCCGGGTCCCGGCTCGGGCAGTGGGACGTCGCGGAGCACGATCACATCCGGAGAACCGAACCGGTCGAATTGCAGAGCCTTCATGACGATCTCCTGGTGATAACAGCATCTGTTGTCATCGACCGTACCAGCAGATAACAGCTCCTGTTGTCGTACCCTGGTAGGTATGCCTCGATGGGAATCAGACGCACAGGGGCGGCTCGAACGCGCGGCGCTTCAGCTGTTCGAGACGCAGGGGTTCGAGCGCACCTCGGTCGCGCAGATCGCTGGTGCCGCCGGTCTGAAGGAGCGCTCCTTTTACCGGTACTTCCCCGACAAGCGAGAAGTCCTCTTCGCCGGCAACGAACTTGAGGCCCACCTCGTCGCCCAGGTCGAGGCGGCCGGTCCGGGCCTCACCCCGATCGAGGCGCTGCTGACCGCGCTGGGAACAGCCGAGGAGATCTTCCGCCCACGCGAGTTCCTGCTGCGCCGGGGAAGAGTGATCGCCGCCAACCCGGCACTGGCCGAGCGCGATCTGATCAAGCTCGCCGACATCGCCGACGCGCTGGCATCGGCGCTTGAGCGCCGCGGCGTCGAGCCCGGCAAAGCGCGCTTCATCATCGACGTGGTGCTGGCGATCCACCGCCGCGCCATGCCCCGCTGGCTCGCCGAGCCGGACACCACCCTCGCTCAGCTCATGGCCCAGGCCGCCGCCGAGCTGCGTGAAGTGGTCGCGCCGCCGGCTCCGACGGTCCGCTGAGCCGGCAGCAGAAGAGGGGCAGCGCCCACTGCGCCGACCGCGACCCACTCCAGCGGGGCGGTGATGTCGAGCAGGGCGGTTGCGGCCTGGTCGTCGAGGATCATGAACCCCTCAGGAGGGGCAGGTGGGGGATGGCTCACCGGGGGGGCTTGAGGCGCAGGGCCAGGGCGGCCGTGGCGAGGCTGAGGGCGGCGATGGCGCAGAAGGCGATGCGGTAGCCGTCGACGACCGCCGTGCTGCCGTCGGCACTGCTGTGACCGGTGACGGTGGCGGCGATGGTGACCAGGACGGCCAGGCCGAGGGCGGCACCCAGCTGGCGGCACATGTTGATCAGGCCGGAGGCGACGCCGGCGTCGCGCGGGTCGATGCCGCTGGTCGATGCGACGATCGCGGGCATCATCGTCAGGCTGGTGCCCGCACCCACGACCACGGTGGGCAGCAGCAGGTGGGCGACGTAGTCGGAGTGGACGGGAAGCTGCCCCACCCAGACCAGGCCCGCCGCGGCGATGACGCCACCGATCATCACCAGGCGGCGTGCGCCGATGACGGGGATCAGCTTCTGCGAAAGGAGCACTCCGATGCTGATGACCGCGACCATGGGCAGCAGGGACAGCCCGGTGCGCACGGCGCTCTGGCCCAGGACCTGCTGCAGATACAGCGACAGGAAGAACAGCGGTGCGGTGATGACGGCGCCCATGCACAGCGTGAGCATGTTGCCCATGCGCACGTTGGCGATGGAGAAGATCCCCAGCGGGACGAGCGGGTCGCTGCTGCGGCGCTCGATGGCCACGAACGCCGCGAGCAGCAGCACACCGGCCACCAGGGAGACGATGACGCGGGCCGTTCCCCACCCCGCGTCGGGTGCGGCCGAGACGCCGTAGACGAGTGCCGCGGCCGCCAGTGTCACGGTGATCGCGCCGGGAAGATCGATACGAGAACGGCGCTGCCCGGTTGCGGTGGGTGCCAGGAACACCATGCCGGCGACCAGTAGGCCGACACCGATGGGGACGTTGACCAGCATCACCCATCGCCAGCTCAGCTGCGCCAGCACTCCGCCGACCACGATGCCCGCGGCCCCGGCGCTGGAGGCGGCAACACCCCACCACGTCATGGCCCGGGTGCGCCGGGAGGGGTCGGTGTGACTTGCGGTGATCAGGCTGAGGCTGGACGGCGCCAGCGCCGCTGCTCCCGCGCCCTGCACCGCCCGGGCCGCCAGCAGCATCCAGCCGTCCTGCGCCAGCCCGCCGGCCAGCGAGGCGAGCGAGAAGACGACCAGTCCGATCTGGAAGACGCGGCGGCGTCCGAACAGGTCACTGGCGCGCGCGGCGAACAGCAGCAGACCACCGAAGGCGACCAGGTAGCCGTTGACCACCCACTGCTGCGCGGAGGCCGACAGGCCGAGGCCCGCCTTCATGGACGGCAGCGCCACGTTCACGATGGAAGAGTCCAGTACCACCATGAACTGTGCCACGCACGCCACAGCTGCCACAGCTGCGAGTACGACACCGCGCTTGGCCACCCCGTGCGAAGGGTCGGCATCGGGCGGTGCGGGCGCGCCGACGCTCGGAGTGCAGTGTGGTCGAGTGGGCATGGCTGTGCTCCTCACAGTTTCCGGATAGCCTGTCCGCCAAGCGTAGAGCGATGGCGGATAGGCTGTCCACTTTGCGGGACCGGGCCCGGTCGGCGGGCGCACCAGAGCACGAACGGCACGCGTGGAGGCGTTGATGGAGGCAGACAGGACGGCGTTCCCGAAGAGGCGTGCAGCCGCCGAACGCAATCGCGACAAGATCCTCGACGCGGCCCGCGCGGCATTCGCCGACCCCACCCCGGACATCTCCATGGCGGAGATCGCCCGCCGCGCCGGAGTGGGCATGGCCACCCTGTACCGCAACTTCCCCGGCCGCCAAGAACTCCTCGAAGCTCTCTACGCCGACGAAGTCGACCAGATCTGCGCCGCCGCCACCACCGAACCCGGCCAGAGCCCCGCAGCAGCCCTCACCGCCTGGCTGCGTCTCCAGATCGCCTTCATTCCGCACAAGCGGCTCATCATCTCCGAGCTGCTGGAGCACACCGACCGGGACGACATCACCAGCCATCGCGCCCGCGCCGTGGACGCGGGCCGTCCCCTGCTGGCCGCAGCCCAGGAATCGGGCCAGATTCGTGACGACCTCACCCTGGAGCAGATCTTCGATCTGATCGTCGCCATCGCCAAGATCAATGAAACCCCCGACTATCTGCGCCCCCTCTTCGCCACCGTTCTCGACGGCCTGCACCGGACGACGGCATGACGGGGCTTGGCCAGGGCGGCGAAGTCAAGGAGTAGAACCGGTCCGCCGACTGGGTTCCTGTCCGAGGGCGCGAAGGCCGGGCCCGGTGGACGGGTGCCCCCCTCCCGGCCCGGTACACCGCAGGGCTCACTCCCGTACGGCGCAGCCCAGTCCGGAGAGCAGCGCCGTGGCCTCGGCGAGGGCTGTCGCCGCGCCCGGGGCGTCGGCAGCCGCCCGGACCTGGGCGAGGAGGAGCATCGACCGGGCGTGGCCGACCCGCAGGCCCGCGGCCTCGTGGGCGTTCGCAGCGCAGCCCGCGAGTTCTTCGGCGGCCGCGAGGTCCCGTTGCAGGAGACGGACCCGGCCCAGCGCCAGCTGCGCCTCGGCCGTGCGGTCCGCGAAGCCGTGCTCCTGGGCGAGAGCCACCGCTGCGGTGGCGTGTCCGGCCGCTTCCGCCGTCCGGCCCGCGGCGGCCGCTGCGGAGCCGAGGCCCGTCCTGGCGCCGGCCTCCACATGGAGCAGGCCGTTCTCCCGGGCGATGGAGAGAGCGCGCAGAAAGAACGGTTCAGCGTCGGCGTGACGTGCGAAGTGCAGCCGTACCGCGCCGACGGTGACCAGCGACTCGGCTTGGACCAGCGGGTCCTGCGTGGTCTCCGCGAACCGCAGCGCGGCCTGCGCCTCGGCCTCCGCCAGGTCCTGTTCGCCGCGGTCGCGGTGGATCGCCGCGAGGTAGCAGTGGCAGTCGGCCTGCCAGGTGGTGTCGTTGGTCCCGCGCAAGGCCGGCAGTGCTTGGTGCGCATACCGCAGGGCTTCGTCGAGACGGCCCACGGCATGCGTCGTACGCGCGAGGTTGATCATGACGCGGGCACGCTCCTGCTGGCCGTCCGCCAGCGCGAGGCTCCTCATCAGGTGGTCGTGCGCCTCCTGTGTGCGGCCGATCGGCATGCAGACCGAGGCGAGATTGAGATGGGCGCTGAACTCACCGTGCGCCCGACCGAGACGGCGGTTGATCTCCAGGACCTCGGTCAGGCACGCCGCGCTCTCGACCAGCCGGCCGAATCGCCACAGAGTCCCGGCGAGGTTGTTGAGCACGGTCGCCGCGAGGTCGGGTCGGCCGGCCTCCCGCGCGAGCCGCCCGGCCCGCCGGTACAGCAGGACAGCGTCGTCGGGCCTGCTCGTGTGACCGTGCAGGTCGGCGGCGGTGAGCGCGGCGGCGGCGCGCGCGCTCACGTCGCCGTGTGCGTCGGCCGCTGCGAGGGCCGCGTCGGCCGTGGCCTGCCACTCGGCCACGCGGAGGCTGCGCCAGAAGTACCCGCGCAGCCGGTCCGCGAGCAGCCACGCGTAGAGGTACGGGCCCTGCCGCGCGGTGTATTCGACAGCGGCGACCAGGGCGCTGCAGTGGCAGTCCAGCCAGTCGGGGGCGTCGGAGGGGCTGCCGTCGAACTCCGGGAGCGGCGCCGCGGGGATGCCGGCCGGCAGGGGGAGGCCGTTCCAGCGTGGGGCGAGGATGCCGACGGCCGCGTCCACGGAGTGCACGTACCAGGTGAGCAGCCGTTCCAGAGCGGCTTCGCGCTCGTCGGCCGAGTCCTCGGCGGTGGTGCGCTCGGCCGCGTACTCGCGGAGCAGGTCGTGTGCGCGGTAGCGGCCGGGGCCGTCCTCCTCCAGCAGGTGCAGCCCGGCGAGTCCGGCCAGAACCGCGCGGACCTCGGCGGCCGGCCGGTCGGCGAGCGCCGCGGCGGCCCCGGTGTCGACGGCGTCCCCCGGTACCAGACTGAGCAGGCGGAACAACCGGGCCGCGCCGGGGTCCAGTTGCTCGTAGGACCAGGAGAAGACGGTCCGTACGTCGCAGACCGGGTCGTCGGCGACGGCCAGTACGTCGAGGCTGCCGAGCCGCCCGGATCCGTCTCCCGGGGATGCGGCCTGCTCGAAGTCAGCGGCGAAATCGGCCAGCTTTGCGACGGGGTGGCGGGAGAGCTGTTCCGCGATGATCCGCAGGGCCAGCGGAAGCCGCCCGCACGCGCGGGCGAGCCGGGCGACGGCATCCGGTTCCGCGGTCGTACGGGCGCCGCCGATGACCTCCGCGAGCACGCGCGCGGCCTCCGCGTCGGTCAGTTCGCCCAGCGGCACGGACCGGGCGCCGTCGCGGATCGTGAGCCCGCTGAGCCGGCTCCGGCTGGTCACGAGGGCGCAGCCGTCCGCGCCGGGGAGCAGCGGCCGGACCTGCTGGGCGCTGTGAGCGTTGTCCAGGACGACAAGGGCGCGTCGGGCGGCCAGCGAGGTCCGCCACAGCGCCCGTCGTTCGTCGGTGTGGGCGGGGACGCGCTCCGGGTCGATACCGAGCTGAGCCAGCAGCAGGCCGAGCGCGTGGTGCGGGGTGACCGGGGTGCCGAGACCGTAGCCGTGCAGATCGATGTAGAAACGGCCGCCGGGGAAGTGCCGGCCTGCGGCGTGCGCCCAGTGCAGGGCCAGTGCGGTCTTGCCGACGCCGCCGATGCCGTGCACGACGGCGACGGCGGCCGGTCCGCTGTCCTCATAGGCCGAGCCGGGCAGTTCGTCGAACAGGGCCAGTTCGACGGTGCGGCCCACAAAGCCGTCGGGGCGGGCCGGGAGCAGGGAGGAAGCCAAGGAGGAGGTGGGCGGCTCGGGCGATGCTGCCTGCCCGGGGTCCGGGGCAGGCGGGGCTGCGGCTGCGGGCGGCGGAGTTTCTGGCGCGGCCGTGGGCGGGACGGGAGCGGTGCGCAGCAACTCGGCGTACAGGGAGCGCAGTTCCGCGGACGGCGGGGTGCCGAGCTGGTCGTCGAGGGTCCGCCGGACCGTCTCGTACGCCTCCAGCGCCTCCGCCAGTCGGCCGGACGCGCCGAGAGCTGCCAGCAGCCGCTGCCACAAGGACTCGCGCAGTGGGTGCCTGTTCGTCAACCGCAGCAGTTCAGCCACGAGTTCAGCTGACGGGAGGGCTCCTGCCCGCAGTTGGAGGTCGGCGTTGCGCTCCACCGCGCCGAGGTACTGCTCGGTCAGGGCGACGGCGTACGCGTTCTCGACGGGGGAGCCGGCGTCCGCCAGCGGGGTGCCGCGCCACAGTGCGAGCGCGTCGGCCACCAGCCGGTGCGCTGTCCCGGCGTCCGCTTCTACGGACATGTCGAGGGAGCCGTCCAGGGACGCTTCGAGCAACTGCTGGAACCTGAGCGCGTCGACCCGTTCGGGCGGGACGTCGAGCCGGTAGCCGCCGGGCGCCGTACGCACCAACTCGTCCCCGAGCAGCGAACGCAGCCGGCTCACCAGGGTGTAGAGGCTGGACGCGATGTGTTGCGGAGGACTCTCCCCCCAGACCAGCTCGGTCAGCGCGCCCTTCGCCACGGTCTGTCCGGCGTGCAGGGCCAGCGTGGCGAGGAGCGCGCGCTGGCGCATGCTGGGCAGTTCCACCGGTCGGCCGTCCAGCCGCAGGAGAAAAGGGCCGAGTACGGCAATGTCCAGCGTGGCCATGTCTCTCCTGCTGTGCCCCGGTCCGCAGTGCGCTGCCCTGACCTGCTGATGCGCCGAGCCGGCGGCGTCCGCAGGGGACGACCACCTTACGCGGACAGGCGTGGGCACCGGGCCCGAAGGGGAGCAGGCAGGCTCACGTGGGGCCCTCTTCCTCCTCAGCCGTAATGGAGGAGAGGAGAGGAGAGGCGGCGGGGCCGGGGCCGCGGCGTCCCGGGGGCTCGGCAGCCGGGACCCGGGCCAGTGGTCGGGCGCTGCCTTCGGAAAGGACGACGCACGCTCGTCCGGGTGCCGTCTCGGTCCGGTACGTACTCACCAACCACGGATGCTGCTCGCGAGACGTGTGACCACGTCATCAGGTGACCACGTCATCAGCGGCCACGGAACGCGTCCTGAAGCCGCTGATCGGCCCCGCGGAGCGGGACGAGGATGAGCATGCCCGGCGGCTCGGAACGCTCCGCGACCGTGGCTCACGATCGCTGTCCCCCGTCCGCCTGCTTGCCGCCGGGCACGTCCCTATACGAACACGGGGCCCTTTCAACGACCTTTCAGCAAACTCTCCGGGCCAGTACCCGCCGAGCAGGGGGCCAGGGGGAGGAGCTGACGTCCCGCCGGGGAGGACAGCGCGGTGGTGCCGACTCTTGGCCGGTCTGGGGGCCTGCGGGGAGGCCGGCGGTCACGGATACCGCCGGGAGGGCGTTCCGGCCGAGTGGCCGACGGGGAGCAGCCGCAGGAGGATTTCTCTCGGACTAGTGGGGCTCGTGGGCTTGCGGGAATCGTAGGGCTCGGGCGGGAGACCGGCGCGCCCGGAGCCGCAGGGCCTGAAGCGGGATCGATGCCGCCCCGGCACACGAGGGCGCAGTGGGAGCTGGAAGAGGGGAGTCGTCCTGTGGGCCGCAGGAGTGCTGTCGGCGGGAAGTTACGCGGAGTGTGCCGGACGGCTCCCGTCGCGGTGGCGGTGCTGTGTGCCCTCGCCGGGGCGTCGTGTTCCCCCGGCGGCGCTTCTGGCACCGGAGTGGATACGGGCCCCGGGGCGGCGAGGGCACACACCGCCGCCCCGGGGTGTGCGGGCACCCTGGCGGGTGTGGCGCACCCCGACGACGACCTCTTCTTCATCGATCCGGAGATCCGCCGGACCATCCGGGCCGGGTGCCCGGTCACCACCGTCTACCTCACCGCGGGCGATGACGGCATGACCCCACGGCGGGCGGCCCTGGACTATGTGGCGGACAGGGAGAGGGGGGTGCGTGCGGCCTACGCGGATCTGGCCGGGGTGCCCGACCGGTGGACGGAGAGGACGGTACGGGCCGACGGGCGCGGTATCCGGTCCCTGACGCTCGACGGCGCCCCGGCCGCCTCCGTGCGCCTGGTGTTCTTCGAACTCCACGACGGGCTTCCCGAGGGGTCGGACAGGGACAGTCTGCTCAAACTGTTCCTGGGCACCCGGCACAGCATCCCGCTCTTCCAGGGCGAGGGCACCTTCACCGGCGGTCAGCTCGTGCGGACCCTGTCCGCCCTGGCCCGGAAGCTGGGCGCGCGGCGGATCCTCACGCTCGACTACGACAACGCCTCGTTCGCCTTCGGCCTGAGCGGCAGGGTCGACCACAGCGACCACGGCATCGGCGCCCGCTACTTCAGGGATGCGGGATACGCCGCCGGGATCCCCGTGTTCCCCTACCTCGGGTACACGATGTCATCGCTCAGCCCCAACCTCTCGCAGAGCCAGGTAGCGCCGAAGGAGTCGGCGGTCAGGCGCTATTTGGCCCGGGCCGGCTGCCGCTTCCGGGACTGCGCCGCATCCGGTGTCCACAAGGGGCCGCTCGCGCCCGACGCGTCCCACTGGGTGCATCGCCAGTACCGGCAGATCCACCGTGCTCCTCGTCCGGGTGAGATCCTCGCGGACGTCGGCAGGACCACCGCCTTCACCAGCAGAAGGCCCGAGCAGTGCCTGGAAGCGGTAAGCGCGGAACCGAAGAGTGGTGCGGTCAGGCTCGACAGCTGTGCGGGAACCCCCGCGCAGAAGTGGGATGTCAGGGGTGACGGCACGATCAGGTCGCGGTTCCGCCGGGGCTACTGCCTCACCCAACTGGCAGAAGGCACGGGCCTTGACCGATGTGCCCCCTCCCGCCCGGAACAAAGGTGGACTCACAAGCCGTGGCGGAGCATGAGCTGGAAACGCACGGCATGGCGTCTCGTGGGCCGGGGGAACAAGTGCCTCTACCAGGACGACCGGAACCTCCCCCCGCGATGGGACTCAAGGACCGATCTCCACCCCGTACTTCGTCTGGTCGGCTGTGACGGGCAGACCCGGCCCGGACTCTATTGGAGCTGGCGCGGTGGCGCCCGTCCGGCACCGGGCGGTGGCTGACCCTCCCCGTCGGACCGGCGGCGGGGCGTCTCTCACCGGGCGTCCGCGCACCTGGACGCGGCTCGGGAGGCTCTCGGGATGCCGAATGGAGTACATGCCGTTTCACTGGTCCTTGGTGGCCGTACCGATCACGGGATCGAACGGCTGACCGGACGGTGGGTGTGCCGATCCGGTGGCCGGCTCACCGTGGAGCGGTTCGACCTGCTGCTCCCGCCGAGGCCCCCCGGCCCGGACCATGACACTTCCCCTCTCAGGAAGAGGAAAGGCATGAAGCTCACCCACCTTCGGACCACCGCCGTAGCCGCTTCCGCCGCACTCGCGCTGCCACTGTCGCTGGCGGCGCTGACGCCCCAGGCGTTCGCCGACACGTCGACTCCGAGTCCGTCCGCGAGCCACAGCTCCTCGCCGTCGGCGTCGCCGAGTACGTCCAAGCCCTTCGGACCGCAGTGCTCGTCGCTCCCGAAGAGCGGTGCCGGCAGCGTCGACAGCATGGCCAAGGAGACACTGGCGACGGCAGCGTCCCACGATCCGAACCTCTCCATGCTGGTGAGCGCGGTGAAGAAGGCGGGCCTCACCAACACCTTGAACGACGCGAAGAACACCACCCTGTTCGCACCCACCAACGCGGCGTTCAACAAGATGGGCAAGGCGAAGACCGACGCTCTGCTCAAGAACAGGACCGAGCTGAAGAAGCTTCTGCAGTACCACGTGGTCCCCAAGGAGATCACCCCGTCCCAGCTCTCCCAGGGGACGTTCACCACGCTGGAGGGCGGCACACTCACCACGGCGGGCTCCGGCACCTCGTTCAAGGTCAACAAGACGGCTGCCATCACCTGTGGTGACATCACCACGGCCAACGGCAAGGTCTACGTGATCGACGGGGTGCTGACTCCGCCCAGCTCGTAGCAGCCCCTCGTAGGGGACAGGACGGAGATCAGTGGCCGGTTTCGGAGAGATCCGAGACCGGCCACTGGTCGTTCCGGGGACACCGGCTCAACGCGGCCCCGGGCGGCCGTTCATGCCAGCGGCTCGTGGTTGGCCCAGATCGCCTTGTACGGGTGGCGGGCCTGCCAGCGCTTGATGAGGTCGACGGCCCCGGGCAGGGCATAGACCGCGTTCAGGGCATCGAGACCGGTCAGGCGCATCTGCACCACAGCGCTCGCGACGGCCACCGGGGCGTGGTCGTCCCCCGGGACACGAATGTGGTGCCGGGTCGTGACGGACTCGACCACTCCTGAGCCCCTCACCAGTTCCTCGAACTCGGTCAGATACTCGTCCAGATCGCTCGTGGGAATCGGATTGTCGAAGGCAACGATCGTGGTGTGGTGAATCATGCCTCCAGTGAACTGTCACGACTCCCGCGTGTCCAAGATCTATCCGTTCTCGATCCATGCCTGGAAGGAATCAATGCTTGCCCAGGTCCCCAGGTCCCCGGGCCTCTCAGGAACTCCCGTGGGATGTGCCCGCCGTTACGTGGGTGCCGAACCGGTGGCGGTGGTAGGTGAGCGGCGCGGCTTCCTCGCTGACGTGCGTCCCGGTGACGCGGCCCGCGGCGATGACGTGATCACCGCCGGGCAGGAAGTGGTCCACGGCGCAGGCGAGCCAGACGCCGGCACCGGCGAGCCGCGGCAGTCCGGCCTCCTGGTGCCAGCGGATGCCCGCGAATCTGTCGGGGTCCTTGCGGGCGAAGGTGGTGGCGAGGCTTTCCTGTCCGGCGCTGAGTACGTTGAGCGCGAAGCGCCGGGTGCGGCGCAGGACGTCCAGCAGACCGGAGTTCTCGTCGAGCGCGACCAGGACCTGCGGCGGGTCCATGGACAGGGAGGCGAAGGCGCTCACCGTGGTGCCGTACGGCGTGCCTTCCTCGGCGGTGGTGACGACGGATACGGGTGTGGCCACCGAGGCCATGGCGTGCCGGAAGAGAGCCCCGGAGACGGGGTGCGGACCGGAGGCGCCGGAGGGTGTCGTGGCGGAGCGCGGACCGGCGGCGCCCGGGGGTGTCGTGGCGTGGTGCGGCATGAGTCGGTCGCTTTCGGGGTGTCTGGCGGGGGAGGGCGCGAGGCCGGCAGCGGAGCGGGCGCCGTGACCGGTTCCGCGCCCGGCGCTCAGAGGCGGATGATGGTGGACAGCGGCGGCAGACGGTTGCCCAGCTCGTATCCGCCGATGTAGACGTTCTTGGCGTCGATGGGGTCGTGGGAGGCGAAGGTACGGGCATTGCGCCAGTAGCGGTCGTATCCGTAGGCGTGGGACGTGCTGCGTGCGCCGGTGATCTCGTGGATCCCGGCGGCCGCTTCGAGGGAGGCTTCGACGGCGGCGACCTTGGCCCGGAAACAGTCGACGACGGTGGCGTCCAGGTCCTCGTCCTCGTCCTGTCGGTCCGACTCCAGTTGGCCGGCAGCGCTGTGCAACAGGGCGCGGGAGGCGGCCAGTCGGCTGGAGAGGGCGCCGATACGGCGCAGGATCAGGGGGTCTTCGGCCGGGGTGGCGAACTGGGGCAGCGAGCCGCGCTTCATGGTGCGGGTGTGCTGGACGAGTGCGTCCAGGGCGCCTTCGCCGATTCCCTGCATCAGAGCGGCGTGCAGCAGCATGGCCGCCCCCAGGAAGACCGTGCCCGGCTGTCCGCCCGCGGGCTGGTGGCGGCCGTCGGGTACGAAGACGTCCTGGTAGGTGATCGTCTGGCTGCGGGTGCCGCGCTGGCCCATGTTGTCCCAGTCGCCGTGCAACCGGACCCCGGGGCCCTTCAGGTCCACCAGCACCTGGTGGCGCGTGGGATGCTCGCCCTCCAGCAGACAGGTGACCAGGGCTGTTCCCAGTCCGCCGCTGTTGGAGTTGAAGGACTTCGTACCGCTCAGCACCACCCCGCCGTCGGTGCGCCGAGCGGTCGTCCTGCCCGTCGTCCCGGTCTCCGCCGCGGAGGAGACGAGCCTCAGGCCGTCGTCGAGTATCCGGCGGGCCAGCTCGGCGCGGGCCGGCTCCGAGAGGCCGCTGTCCCGGCCGAGCAGCTCGCGGGCCACCAGGAGCGTGGTGAGCCAGTTCTGCCCGGTGGGGCCGTCGCCCGCGCTGATCTCCCGTACGGCCCGGATGACCGCGCCCCACCCGCCGCGTTCGGTGCCGTCCCACAACCCCCCGTACCGGGTGGGTACGGCCAGCCGTGAGACGCCGGCCCCGGCCAGCAGTGTCAGGTTGGCGGTGGGATCCGCGTGGTCACGGTCGGCGGCGAAACCTCCTTCGGTCAACTCCCCGCGATGCTCACGGATTACGGTGATCAGGGCGCGGGTCTCCGCCGCGTCCTCCAGCCGTGTGGGCATGGGTGGCTCCTCGTCCTGGAATGCGTCGTCCTGGAATGCGTTGCCTAGAATGCGAATGAGAACTCGCATTCGCATTCTAGGCGCGGGCGCGAGCCCGCTGTCAAGAACATCTGCCGCGGTCACCGCCGATACGATCGGAACATGACTGACGAGCCTGACCGCCGAGCGCACTACCGGGAACCGCGTCAGGCGCGCAGCGCCGCGACCTTGGCCCGCGTGCTGCGGGCGGCGGAGGAGCTCGTCTCATCGGTCGGCCTGGAGGACGTGACGATCACCGGTGTCGCCGAACGCGCCGGCGTCTCGGTCGGCTCCATCTACCGCCGTTTCGACGGCAAGGAGCAGTTGATCGCCGCCCTGACGGAGCGGATGCTGGAGCGCCGCGAGGAGCACCTGGCCGAGCAGCTGCGCCTGGCCGAGCCGTCACTCTCCGGCGTCCTCGACGCCTATACGCACACGCTGGTGCGGTCGTTCGCCGACACCAGTGGCCTCTTCCCCGACCTGCTGCGCGTGCGGGAGGCCCAGGTGATGGACCGCGGCTCGCGCACCATGACCGAGGTCCACCGCCTCCTGCTCACGGCGGCCGCCCCGTACACCGGCCAGATCCGGCGCCCCGACCCGGGAGCGGCGCTGGACACGGTGGCCCGCGCCCTCCTCGGCGCCTGCTTCCACAACTCGATCCGCCCCGACCGCCCGGTGGACGAGGAGTCCCGGAGCCTGTACGCGGACGAGCTCACCGAGATGGCGCTCGCCTATCTGCTCAGCCCCGGCCGCCGCAGCGCGGGGACCCCGAAGGCCCATTACGGGGGCCGGGGAGCCGGGTCGGACGCCGGCTACCCGGCACGCTCCTGATCGATGAACGCGGTCAGCGCGTCCACCACCGCGCCGGGCTGCTCGTCCGGGATGAAGTGTCCGGCGCCCTGGATGACGGTGCCGGTCGTGTTCTCCGCCCAGGGGGCGAGGGAGGCGGCCATGTCCGGGATCGAGCCGTGCGAGCTGGAGATCCCCAGGACCGGGACGGTCACCTGCCTCCGGCCGAGCGCGTCATGGTTCCTGCGGGCTGATTCCGCGGCGTCGCGGTAGTAGGCGAGAGAGGCCCGAAGGCCGCCCTCCGCCGCGACGGATGCGGCGTAGTGGTCGATCTCGGCGCTGTCGTACGTGTCCGGGGAGAGCGCCTTGGTCTTCAGGAACCAGCCGACGTAGTCGCGTTCGCGACCGGCGAGCAGTGTCTCGGGAAGGTCGGGCACCAGGTGGAACGCGAAGTGCCAGGTCTTCCAGGCGAGTCCGGGATCCGTGGGAATGGCCTCGGGGAGGCTGACGCCGGGAATGCCGGCGTCGAGCAGGGCGACACCGTGCAGGTGCTCTTCGTACGTCAGGGCCAGCGAGAAGGCGACCCAGGCCCCGATGTCGTGGGCGACGAGCCAGTACTTCTCCACATCGAGGGCGGTGACCGCGGCCTGGACGCGCGAAGCGACCGTATGGGTGTCGTAGCTGCCGTGAGGGCGCTCGGAGTGGCCCTGCCCCGGCAGGTCGATCGCGATCACGCGGTACCGCCGGGCCAGCTCCGGCATCGCGCTGCGCCAGGCCCACCAGGTCTGCGGGAATCCGGCGAGCAGGACGACGGCGGGCCCGCTCGGGTGGCCGCCCTCCACGGCATGGAGCCGGACGCCTTCGGCGTCGACCCAGCGGTGGGTGAAACCCGGGAGGTCGTGCAGGGGCAGTCCGGGGACCGGGTTCTGGCCGGAAGCGCCGTTCTCTGTGGTCGCGGTATCAGTCATGGCTGAAGGCTAACGCATCTTGAACCATTCAGTTCAAGATATGATGAGCGGGGCGGCGACTGCGGGCCCAGGAACGAGGTGTACGTGTGATGGCCGGGAAGAAGCAGTTCGATGTGGACATCGCGCTCGACGCGGCGATGGTCCAGTTCTGGCGGGCCGGATACGCCGACACCTCGCTCGACGACCTCTCCAGGGCGACCGGACTGAACCGCAGTTCCATCTACTCCTCGCTCGGCGACAAGGACGCGCTCTATCTGCGCTGCCTGGACCGCTATGCCACGCGGTACGGAGGGAGGTATGACGATGCCCTCTCCGGCGCGTCCGGTGAGCCGTTGCGTGCGGTGCGGGCGTTCTTCGATGTCACGCTGGAGCGCATCGCCGACCCCGCCCTGCCGGACGGCTGTCTGGTCGCCCAGAGCGCGATGGCGACACCGGTGCTGAGCCCCGGGATCGCCGCGCGCGCCACCGAGGCCCTGGGTGTCCAGCGTGCGCGGCTGCGGGCGGCACTGACGGGTTCCGGTCTGGCCGACGGCGACGCGGACGACTTCGCCGTTCACCTCGCGGCGGTCAACCAGTCGCTGGCCGTGGTGAGCCGGGCAGGGGCGGACCGGGCGCAACTCCACACGATCATCGACATCAGTGTGAGCGCGCTCGCGCAGGCCCTGCGTGCTCCGGGACACCGACGCCGTGACCGGCCGGCCTCATGAACCGAGCGTGATCGGAGGGCATCATGTGCCCAAGGGCCAGGCGGCTGCCGGCCGCGCCGCCGGGGCGACGGTCGGGAGGGGGAGCGCTTTCGCGCTTCCAGGGGCAAAGAGGGGGGACAGTGTTCCTTGTCTCCCCTGAGAACCCGCACTGTCGGGGAGTACTGGCTGTGGATGGCCAATTGTCCGCCCTGGAAAGGGACATGATACTCCACCACCAGATGGCCGAGAACGCACCCCTTTGGGGTCGCGGTTCCTGAGCGGCATGTTTGCATATGTGCATGATCGTTAACGCACACGCAATATCCGAGCCCCGGACCTACCTGGACCACATCCTGGAGCAGTGGCACAAGGACGAGGACGCCGAGGCGCTCGTCCAGGGTGCGCAGCGGTTGACCCGGAAGGATGCCCGGGAGCGGCTGTTCCGTCTGGGTCACGCGCTGCGCAGTCAGGGGCTCGCACCCGGCGACGGAGTGGGGCTGTTCCTGGCCAACCGCGTGGACTCCGTCCTGGTGCAGCTCGCGGTCCACCTCATCGGCTGCCGCGTCGTGTTCCTGCCGCCCGAGCCTGGGCCCGGTGAACTCGCCGCGCTGGTCGAGCAGTCCCGGGCGCGCGCCGTGGTCACCGACCCGCTCTTCGCGCAGCGGGCGGCTGCCGCGGCCGACCGCAGCGTCCACGCCCCCGTACTGCTCAGCCTCGGGCCCTGCGAGCAGCGCTGCACGGACCTTCTGGCGCTGGCGGCCGAGTGCCCGGCCGTCCGTCCCGACGGGGTGCCCGCGCCGGGAGCGGACGAGGCCGTCACCGTCCTCTACACCGGCGGCACTCTGGGCCGCCCCAAGCTCGCCGCGCACAGCCATCGGCTCTACAACGCGCTGGTGGACCTGATGGAGGGTGTCTCGCAGGACTCCCGGCCTGCGGCCTTCCCGGCCATGGACCCGGGCACGGACCGCGTGCTCGCCGCGACACTTCTCACTCATGGCAGCGGCCATCTCACCTCGATCCAGGCGCTGGTGACAGGGTCCGCCCTCGTCGTGCTGCCCGAGTTCGAAGCGGGCGCGGCGCTGGCGGTGCTGCGCGAGGAGCAGATCACCGCCACCATGTTCGTACCGCCGATGCTGTACGCGCTTCTCGACCACCCGCAGTGCGAACCCGGGGCTCTCCCCGCACTGCGGCGGATCGTGGTCGGAGGCGCGGCCTCGTCGCCCAGCCGGCTGCAGCAGGCGGTCGAGGTCTTCGGGCCCGTGCTCAGCCAGGGATACGGGCAGTCGGAGGCGCTCGGTATCGCCGCGTTCCGCGCCGATGAGCTCGCGTCGGAGGGAGCCCGGCGGCCCGAACTCTGGCGCAGCTGCGGTCGCACGATGCCCGGCACCGAGATCGAGATCCGTGGTGAAGGGAGCACGGCGGCGCTCCCCGCCAGGCAGGTGGGCGAGGTGTGTGTCCGGGGCGAGACGGTGATGCTCGGCTACTACGAGGACCCGGAGCGCACCGCTGAGGCGCTGCGCGACGGCTGGCTGCGCACGGGGGACGTCGGATACCTCGACGCCGAGGGGTACCTCTATCTCGTCGACCGGGCCAAGGACATCATCGTCACCGGCAGCACCAGCGACAACGTCTACTCCCGGGTTCTGGAGGACTTCCTGCTCACGCTGCCCGGTGTGCGCAACGCGGCGGCGCTGGGCGTACCCGACGAAGACTACGGGGAGGCCGTACAGATCTTCCTGGCCGTGGCCGCGGGCGCCGGCATCGACCCGGACACGGTCGGCGCGGCGGTGACCGCCGAGTTGGGGGAGTTGTACACGCCGCGGAAGACGGTCCTGCTGGACCAACTGCCGGTGACCAAGGTCGGCAAGGTGGACAAGAAGGCGCTCCGCGCCGCGTGGACGAGGACGCCCTTGAGCACCCCGTAGGAGCCGCCGCCCGGAAGGCGCGGACCGCCTGCCGGGAATGCGCCCCTCCTCCGTCGTCGACGACGGCGACGGCGCGGCAACCGAGTTGCCTCGCCGTCGTCCGACTACGCGGAATCAAGCCATCCGCGAGCAGGTGGCAGGAACCCTGGCACGGTCCGGCTGTGCGCCGAAGACGGTGTGCTTCTCGTCCGGACCGGAAGGGTACTCGGGCCACAGGAGCCGATGTCCGGGGCACCCTCGGAGGACACGGTCTAAAGCTCCGACGGCGCCGCGTCGCCAGGCCGGGCGCCGGACAGGAGGGCCGGGTCGGCGCGTTCGATGGCGGCCGGTTCGTCCAGCTGCCGGCCCGCCGCATATGCCTCGGCGAAGCCGGCGTCGCCGATTCCGGCTCGCGCGCGGGTGCTCAGGGCCCGGATCTGCGGTTCCGTGCTGTCGTCGGCGCCCCGCAGGCGGGCGGCCGCGCCGAGTGTGACGGCCACGTCGTGGTGCCGCTCGTACAGCGCTGCCAGACCGGCCACTGTCACCGCCACGGTTGCCACGATCGGCAGGTCCTGACTGGTGACCGCGGCCGCGTACGCCTGGCTCAACGCCCTTGCCGCTGCCGGGCCGTCCCCGAGTCCGAGGCAGAGTTCGGCCCGCACCGTGCCGACCAGGGCCCGGCCGTGGTCGCCGCCGGCCGGGCTCCGGCCCAGCAGTCCGGCCTCAGCCGATTCGATCAGCCGCCTCGCGTGGTCGAGTTCGCCCGTCTGTACGCACAGCCGCGCCTCACGTGCGTCGAGCAGGACCACCATGTCCGGCGACGCCGAACGCAGTACGCGTTCCCGGGTCGCGGTGATCATCTCGCTCGCCTCGGTGGTCCGGCCGAGCCGGGCGTGGAGGTCGATCCGGCGCAGGTCGATGAAGACCTCGTCGCTGAGGCTGAGCGTTCCGAACTCGTGCGCCGTCCGCTTCGCCGTCCGCAAATCCTCCACGGCGCCGTCGAGTTCGCCGTCGTACTGACGGAGAAGCGCGCGCAGCGGCAGCGCTGTGGCCACCGCCCACCGGTCGCCGGCCCGGATGAAGCATTCCAGGGCCGCGGCCGTGTCGCTGCGGGCCCGGTCGATGTCGCCCTCGTTCTCGGCGGCGTGCGCCCGGGAGATGAGTGCGTGCCCGGCCAGCCACACATCGGGTCCGTCGATGAAGCGCTGGACGACGGCCTCACCTGCCCCGGTCCGTTGGAGGCCGGCCAGAGTGAGGGTCGTCAGCGCGGCGCCGAAGCCGGGTGGTGCCGGGGAGTCCAGCAGCCGGTCGGTGAGTGCCTGCAGCACTTCGCTTCCGCCCCGGGTCGAGTCGTTGAAGAGCGCGCTCCGGGGGGCGAGCGAGTGGAGCAGCAGCATCGCTTCGGCGATGTCGCGCCCCACGCCCGGTCGCCCGGCCGGTACCGCGACCGCCCGGCCGAGCCAGTGGGCGGCGTCGTCGTGCAGGCCGAGCATCTGCCAGTACCAGGTCAGGTTCACCGCGAGGCCGATCGCACCGTCGGCGTCTCCGGTGTCGCAGAGGTGGCGCAGTGCGGCCATGACGTTGTCGTGCTCGTCGCGCAGGGCGTGGAGGGCGCGGAGCTGGTCGGGGCCGCGGGTCAACGGGTCGTAGTGGGCCACCAGTTCGGCGCAGTAACGGGCGGCCGATTCCCGTACCGCGGTGAGGGTTCCCTGCTCCGCCAGCTGTTCACGGCCGTACTCCCGGATCGTTTCCAGCATCCGGTAGCGGCCGGTCTCCGGCGCGAGTTGCAGGAGCGAGCGGTCGGCCAGGCCGGCGAGCAGCTCCGCGATCTCCTGACGGCGCACCGTGGTTCCGGCGCAGACCGCGGCGGCCGACCCCGCGGTGACTCCGCCGGGAAGGACCGAGACCCGCTCGGCGACCGTACGGGCGTCCGTGCCGAGCAGGTCCCAGCTCCACGCGATGACCCCGCGCAGTGTGCGGTGCCGGGGGAAGGCGGTCCGGCTGCCTGTGGTGAGCAGCCGGAACCGGTCGGACAGTCCGCCCGCGAGGTCGGTCAGCGAGAGCGTACGCAGGCGTGCCGCGGCGAGTTCGAGTGCGAGTGGCAGGCCGTCCAGGCTGCGTACGATACGCAGCACCTCGCCCAGATTCTGCCCGTCGACCTCGAACCCCGGCCGTACGGCGGCAGCTCGTTCGGCGAAGAGGCGCACGGAGGGTGAGCGGCGGGCCTGCCGGACGTCCGCGTCCGGGGCGGGCAGGGGGAGCGGGCCGAGCGGAACCAGGGCCTCACCATCGGTCGCCAGCGGTTCCCTGCTGGTCGCCAGCGCGCTCAGCCCGGCGCAGCGGGTCAGCAGCGCGGAGAGCAGATGAGCCACGGCGTCGATCAGATGCTCGCAGTTGTCGACGACGAGCAGGCTCTCGCGGCCGTCCAACTGCTCGACGAGCACGTCGAGTTCGTCGACGGGATCGCTGCGCAGTCTCGCCGATGCGTCGAAGAGCGCCGAACCGCGCAGGCCGATCGCGACCAGCAGGGCCCCGCCGATCTTGCCCGGTTCGGTGACCGAGGCGAGGTCGATCAGCCATGCGCCGTCGCGGTACGCGTGGCGGTGGCGGCGGGCCGCCTCGACGGCGAGGCGGGTCTTGCCCGCGCCGCCAGGACCGAGCACGGTGACCAGCCGCCCGGATGCGAGCAGGGCGTCGATCCGGGCGAGGGCGTCGTCGCGGCCGATGAAGCTGGTCATCGGTGCGGGCAGATTGCCCGGCGCGGCTCCCCGGCCGGCGGCGGCTGCGGCGGGGACGGCGGCAGCGGCCGGTGCGGTTCGCTCATCGCGCAGGAGACGCAGATGGCGTTCGCGCAGAGCGGCACCCGGGCCGGTGCCGAGTTCCTCGGCCAGCGTTTCGCGGAACCGCTCGTACCGTACGAGAGCTTCGGCCTGGCGGCCCTGGGCGGCCAGCGAGTCCATGAGCAGCGCGAAGGCGCGTTCATGGACGGGGTGGTCGGCGAGGAGGGCGGTCAGGCGGGTCGCGGCCTCCGCGGGCCTTCCCAGGGCGAGTTCCGCTTCGGCGAGGTCGGTGACGGCCTCGGTCGAGAGGTGAGCCAGCCGGGTCGCTGCGGCGGGCTCCACCGCCGCGATGACGGCGGGCCCGGCTCCGGGACGGCTTCCCCAGAGGGTCACCGCTTCGCCGAGCGGGGCCACCGCGCCCTGCGGGTCGCCGGCGCGCAGGCGGTCCCGGCCGGCCCCGGCGAGCTGCTCGAAGCGCAGCGCGTCCACATCGGCGGGGGCCACATCCAGGCGGTAGCCGCCCGGGGCCTGGGTGACCGCGCCGGGGGAGCCGAGCGCCCTGCGCAGGCGCGAGACGAGTGCCTGCAACGCGTGCGCGGGTCCGGCCGGAGGGTCTTCGGGCCAGAGGGTGTCGATCAGGGTGGCCTGCCCGACCGGGCGCCCACCGGCGAGCGCCAGCCGTACGACCAGCTGTCTCAGCCGGAGCCCGGGAACGGGCAGGTCACTGTCACCACGGGACACCTGTAGTTCACCGAGCAACGTGATGCAGAGCCGCGCATCCCCATCCATGGGCCGATCTTCGCGCGGGCGCACTCGGATGGCCAAATCGGTCGCGGCTGCGGGGGCGCGCCGGTTACTGCGCCGCGCCGCGTCCCGTGCGTCCCGTGCGTCCCGCGTCCCGCGTCCCGCGTCCCGTGTGCCCCGCCCCCCGCGCGCACCACACCACACCGCACCCCCCCCCGCCCCACGCCGCCGTGCGCCCCGGCCCCGCACCGCGCCCCGCATCGCGCGCCCCGCACCACGCCGCGCGCCCCCGTAAGCCCTGCGCCACACCGCGCGCCCGTAAGTCCTGCGCCAAACCGCCCCTGCTCCCGCCCGCGCCACACCGCGCCCCGCGCCCCGCCTCCCGCGCCGACCCCGGCGAGGACCGCTCCCCGGCCCGTGGGAGACCCGTATCAGCGCGATGTGCGCGCCGTGTGAGCGGTCCGCGCCAGTCTTCGGATGTGTGCCGCGGTGAACACGCAGCGGCACCCCACGGCCAGGACTCCTCGTACCTCGTGAACCTCAGAACGGAGACGCCCGATGACCCGGACCCTCAGTACCACGACCACCGGCCCCACGGATGACGCCTGGGTACGGACGTGGGGCGCAGCGCCCCACGCACCGATCGACGCCTTCGGGCCCCTGCCCTCGTTCGCCGACACGACCCTGCGACAGGTCGTGCGTATCAGCGGTGGCGGGCGGCAGGTCAGGCTCCGGATCACCAATGAGTACGGGACGGAGCCCCTCACCGTAGGCGCGGCGCAGCTGGCCCTCGCTTCGGCGGGCGGTGGGATCCGGCCGGGCAGCGGGCGTGTGCTGACCTTCGCCGGCAGGCCGGCCGTCACCGTCCCGGCCGGCGCACCGGTGCTCAGTGATCCCGTCGATCTGCCCGTGCCCGCCCTCTCGGAGCTGTCCGTCAGCCTCTATCTGCCGGACCCGGTGCAGACCGCCACCTGCCACGCCATGGGGGTACAGACCTGCCGGACCGTCCCGGGCAACGCCGTCGACGCCCCCGAACTCCCCGACGAGGCGACTTCCCTGCCGCTGCAGGCCCTCATCGCGGCCGTCGATGTGCTCCCCACCGGCCCCGCCACGACCGTCGCGATCATCGGCGACTCCAACACCGACTGCTCCGGCACGACCCCGGACACCAACCGCCGCTGGACGGACCGCCTCGCCGAGCGCCTGGCCGAGCAGGACGGCCCCGCCGTCTGCGTCTCCAACCAGGGCATCAGCGGAAACCGGATGCTGAACGGCGGCCTGGGTGACTCGGCGCTGGCCCGTTTCGACCGCGATGTGCTGGCGACGCCGGGCCTCGGCCATGTGGTGCTCGCCATCGGTACCGGTGACATCGGCATCTCCTGCGCGCCGCGGGACGGCAGCGGCCCGCCGGCGGACTTCCTCGCGATGTTCCCCGGCGCACCGGTGACGGCGGACGACCTCATCGCCGGCTACGGCCAGCTGACCGCACGGGCGCGCGCACGCGGGGTGCGGGTCCACGCCGTCACGCTCACGCCGTACGAGGGCGACGAGATCTTCACACCGGAGGGCGACCGGGTCCGCCGGACGGTCAATGACTGGATCCGCTCCAGCGGCGCCTTCGACGCGGTGTGGGATTTCGACGCCGTCTGGCGCGATCCCGCCCACCCCAGCCGGATCCGGGACGGATTCCACGCGGGCGACCACCTGCACGGCAACGACGCGGGCTGCCGGGCCCTGGGCGACTCCATCGACCTGTCGCTGTTCCGCTGACGCTTCCGTGACCACGGAGCGCATCGGTGATCATTCGAGAAGGGAAAGTCTTGTGCATGACGTAGTGATCGTGGGCGCCGGCCCGGTCGGACTGCTCCTCGCCTGTGAGTTGGGCCTCGCGGGGTGTGACGTCCTGGTGCTGGAGCAGGAGCCCGGAACCGGGACCCCGTGGAAGGCGATGCCGCTCGGAATGCGGGGCCTGTCCGCCACATCGGTCGAGGTGTTCCACCGCCGCGGGATGCTGCAGCCGCTGCTGACGGCGTCCGGTGTCAGCGACTACCCCGATGTCTCTCCCGAACAGGAGAGCGCGCCGGCGCCGCGCAGCGTGAGCCACTTCGCGGGCATGATGCTCGATCCGGCCAATATCGATGTCGACGCCCTGCCGTACCGGCTTCCCAGCCCCGTGCCGGAGGGCGTGATGACGAGCCTCGAAGCGGTCGAGTCGGTGCTGGCCGAGCGGGCGGCCAAGCTCGGGGTGGAGATCCGCCGCGGCATCAGGGTCTCGGCCCTCAGGCAGGACGCACAGACCGTTGTCGCGCAGGCCGGCGAGCACGAGTACGAGGCACGCTGGCTGGTGGGCTGCGACGGCGGGCGCAGCACCGTACGCCGCCTCGCGGGCTTCGAATTCACCGGAACCGAACCGCAGTTCACCGGCTACACCATGCTCGTCACCCTCGCCGACCCCGAGAAGCTGGAGCCGGGCTTCACCCTCACCCCGACCGGCATGTACCTGCAGATGCCCACACCCGGGCACATAGGCATGACGGACTTCGACGGCGGCGCGTTCGACCGGTCGCAGCGGCCGACCCTCCAGCATCTGCAGAAGGTGCTGCGTCATGTGTCCGGCACCGATGTCACCCTCAGCGACGTCGAGCTGGTTTCCACCTTCACCGACCGGGCCAAG
Organism: Streptomyces sp. NPDC054757; assembly: GCF_053612185.1. Taxonomy (NCBI): domain Bacteria; kingdom Bacillati; phylum Actinomycetota; class Actinomycetes; order Kitasatosporales; family Streptomycetaceae; genus Streptomyces; species Streptomyces sp. NPDC054757. Next base: position 117,451 of record NZ_JBSHBW010000012.1, on the reverse strand, counting down.
CAGACAACCACCTACCGCCAGGGCCGGGTTCTGCTCGCCGGGGACGCCGCACACATCCACTCGCCGCTCGGCGCCCAGGGACTCAACACCGGTATCGGCGACGCCCTCAACCTCGGATGGAAACTCGCCGCGACGGTGCACGGACACGCCCAGGACGGCCTGCTCGACTCCTACACCCGGGAACGGCATCCGGTCGGCGCCCGGACACTCGACTGGACACGCGCCCAGACCGCGGTCATGAAGCCGGACGCACACGCGCAGGCCGTTCAGGCCCTGGTACGCGATCTGCTCGGCACCCGCGACGGAACGACGTACGTGCACAACAGGACGTCGGGCTCGTCGAACCGCTACGACCTCGGCAGCACGCACCCGCTGGTCGGCCGGGACGCCCCCGATTTCCGCCTCCTCGACGGGACACGTCTCAGCGATCTCCTGCACGACGGGCAGGGCATCGCGCTCGATTTCAGCACCGGCAGGCGGCTGCACGGGGCGACGGACGGCTGGGAGGGCCTGATCCGCTACAGGGCCGGGCAGCCGAGGGACGGCCTCGGGTGCCACGCCGTCCTCGTCCGCCCCGACGGCGTCGTCGCCTGGGCGGCCGGACCCGAGACCGACCGTGAGGGGTTCGAGCGGGCGGCCGCCCAGTGGTTCGGCGACCCGACGCCCTGAACCGGCCCGTACGGGCGGCGCTGCCGCCGTGCCCCTCCGGCTGTCGTGAGGCCGGTCTCAGCCGGCTGCGGACTCCGGGTCGTCGAGTTCGTGCAGCCCCGCCGGGTTCTCGTCGGTCAGTACGTCCCCTGCCGCGGTGACGAAGCGCTGGGCGTGGCCCCGGTGGACGCAGAGGAGCTGATCGCGGGTGCCGGCCGGGTCCCGGTGCACCGCCAGCGCAGGACCGTACTTGCTGTTGTGCCCCCGCATCCCGGTGTCCGTGCTCCACTCGGCACCGTCGAAGGCGGACCACCACAACTGCTGGCGCGCGGGGTCGCGGTGGACGCACATCAGCCTGTCGTCGAAGACCGCGAGGCCGATGTTGCTCCGCGTACGCTGTCCCGGCAGCGCGCCCTCGAAGGCCCAGCCCGTACCGCGCAGCCGGCTCCAGTGGACGGCCCCGTCCTTGGGGTTGCTGTACAGCAGGTGGAGGGCGTCGCCGTACACGGCCAGTGCCGGTGACCTCGTGGTGGCGCAGCCGGGGACGGGCTCGGGAGGTGTCCAACTGCGGCCGTCCCGGCTGGTGGTGACCATGATCCGCTGGGCGGCGTCGGCGTACGCGAGGTGGAGGGTGTCGCGGAAGACGGCCAGCCCCGGACCGTAGACGCTCCCAGCATCCGCCACCGGCTGGTCCGGCGTCCAGGTGCTGCCGTCCCAGGAGGTCAGTGCGATGCTCCAGTCACCCGAGCCACCGCGGTGCGCGCAGTACAACCGGTCCCGGAACACGGCCAGCGCCGGGCTGCCCAGGGTGTGGTGGGCGGGAAACGGCCGGTCGTCGGACCAGCTGCCGTCCGAGCGGTGCGCGGTCCACCACAGGTTGGGATTGTCACCCTGGCCCTGGTAGACGCAGTACAGATCATCGCGGAAGACGGCCAGGGCAGGGGTTTCGGAGGCGTAGCGGGCCGTGAACGGCGCTTCGGTTCCCCAGCCCGCGCCCGGCGTGAACACGCTGAACCACAGGCCGGTCCCGTGTGGCGGCGCGTCAAGCGGCCTGGGGGAGAGCAGAGTCGGCATGGACCACGGCGAGAGGAGATCGCAGCCCGCGCCCCCGGCGGCCGACCGGATCCGTTCGGCGCGGCCGGTCAGCGCCGAGGCGACGGCTACCGCGACCTCCGCGGGCAGGGATCCGGCGAGCACCTCCGCCACCAGACCGTGGATGCCGTCTCCCGGCCCGGTGCCTTCGGGGTCCGCGAGGCGTTCGGCGGCCTGTTGGCCGAGGCGCAGGGCGAAGCCCGACTCCAGCAGACGGACGGACACCGCCGCCCCGGACGCGGCGAGTTCCTTGGCCGCTCCTTCCGCACGCTCCTCGGCCTCGGCCGATGGGGCGTCCGCGCCGCCGAACATCGGCGCTGTGCCGCTTTCCCGCCCGGGGGCGGCGCCTTCGATCGCCATGCTGTCTTCCTGTCTGCAGGGCCAGGGCCGGACGGCTCGCCCGCGCGGCGCGCAGGGCAGCCCTCCGGATCCTTGGGCAGGGGTACTTACGGATGGGTTACGGGGCTACGGGCGTACTCGGAGGTGATCGGGCGTACTCGGGCGTACTCGGGGTGCTCGAATCGGTGAACGGGCGAATGGTGCGCGGGCCGTGCCCCGGGATGTCCGGGCGGCCGTCCGCGTGGCCTCAGGGAAGGGCGGCGGGGGCGGGATCACTTTGCGGGAGCGGCTTCGCGCCGTGCGTCGGAGGCACGATTTCGTCGCCCACCCCGATCGTCCCGCCGCGGATCACCTCGGCCCGCAGCCCGCCCCGGTGCAGCAGTCCGTGGATCAGCCCGGGGCGTACCAGTTGTTCGAGGCGGGCGCAGGGCTCGCTGAGTCTGAGACCGCGCAGGACCACCGTCCCGACCTGGAACTCCTCGTCCACCAGCGGGTTGAGCCGGATGTCGCGGCAGACGAGGTTGCGGCGGCATTCGGCGGGGGTGAGCGTGATGCCGCATTCGCGGGCCAGGGCGTCGAGGGCCTCGGCCTCGATGAGGGTGACATCGCAGATCCCGGACGCCCGGCCGGCGCCCCGGCGCCGGGGCCGGGGGCCCTCGCCCGCCCAGTAGTTGCGGTCCCCGGCCAGACCACGGCCCGTCACCGCGCGGACCTGCGCGACACGGAAGGTGGGCTCGCCGGGGTGCACCGCGAGGTGCAGGGAGGTGACATGTCCGGGTCCGGACGGCGGCGGGTTCTGCGCCATGGCTGGTTCACCCCTTCGGGAAGTGCTCTCTGAGGGAACGGAGCGTGCGGAACTGGTCCACGTTGATCTGGTCGAGCTGCAGTTCCCGCCCGATCAGGTCTTCGAGCAGCAGGATGAACTCCATGAAGCCGAGCGAGTCGATCAGCCGGTTGTCGATCAGGTCGAGGTCCTCCGGTATCTCCTCGACGGTGGGGTTGCGTTCACGCAGCCAGTCCACGACCGGCTTGATGTCGTCGTCCATGAGTCGGATCACCTCTCCTGGGTCAGGTCCGGCCGGCGGGAGCCGCTCGTACGCACGGTGGTGGCGCTCGTGGGGCGCGGGGAGACGGGCTGGGGGCCGCGGGCGCTCTCGTACTCCTGACCGATCCGGGCGACGGTGACCGCGGCCGGATGCCGGGCGGTGACGCGGGTGCAGGACCGGCCGCAGTACATGGCCATCTCCCCGATGAGACCCGTGGTGCCGGCGCCCGGAGCCGCCGCGCTGTAGCGCGGTACCGGGTGGTCCCGTCCCTCCACCCGGGTGGTGGCGATGAAGGAGGCCGGGGCGCGTCCGGGGGTGGCGGTGAGCGGATTGCGCAGCACGCGGTGCGGGCGGTGCGGCCAGCCGATGTCGAACAGGGTCGTGATGATGGTGTCGTCGGCCCCGGCCTCGGTCACCCGCCGTTTGAACTCCGGGTGTGCGGTGGACTCGGCGGCCGGTACGAAGAGGGTTCCGGCCATGGCCCCGTCCGCGCCTCGGGCCACGGCTTCCGCGAGGTCGCGTCCGGTGGCGATGCCGCCCGCGACGGCCAGTACCGCCTGCGGATACCGGGCCCGGACGGCGGCCAGCAGCAGATCCACGGAGAGCCGGCCGAGCAGATGGCCGCCGGCTTCGGAGCCCTGGAGGACCAGCACGTCCGCACCCAGCCCGAGGGCGGTGCCCGCGTCCGCGAGGGTGCCGACCTGGACCACCAGCGGATGCCCGGCGGCCAGGACCGCCCCGGCCGCGTCGGCGTCGGGCAGCCCGAAGGAGGTGACGAACGCGTCCCGGGGCAGTTCGGGCAGCACGGCCCGGAGCTGCTCAAGACAGCCGGCCGGGCCGGTGACCTCGGGGACCACGTTCACCCCGAACGGGCGGCCGGTGGCAGCCGTCACCTCACGGACCAGCCGGGCGGCCCGCGCGGGCGGTTCCCTGTACAGCGCGAGGGTGCCGCCAGCTCCGGCCCGGGACACCGCCGCGCACAGCGCGGGCCCGGCGACGGCGCCCATCCCGGCCTGCAGCAGCGGCAGTACGAGGCCGAGCCGGGCCGCCAGCCTGGTCACGAGCGTTCCCCTGCCCGCAGGACCGCGCTGTGCGCGGCGGCCAGGTCCCCGTCGAAGAGGCCGCCCAGGGCGTGCACCCACCGTTCCAGGCCGAAGGCGACGCAGCCGGTGAAGGCCGGGCGGCCCGCATGGCGGATGTCACGGCGCTCACCGAAGAAGTTGCGGTGGTTGTTGGTGGAGGCGATGGCGGTGCCGTCGGTGTGCAGATACTCGTGTTTCACGGGGGCGAGCAACTGCATGACGGTACGGGAGCCGTCCTTCTCGAAGAACGGGTCGGTGGCGGGCTGCCGGTCCAGGGTGAGACCGAGGGCCGCGCCGAAGGCGGCGATCCGCTCATGGTGCAGGGCGAGGTGGGCCCGTACGTCTTCGGCGGAGCCGGCGCACACGATCTCCCGCATGGTGAACCCCCAGAGCCGGCGCAGTCCGTCGTGGTGGTCCTCGTTGCGGTAGCACTGCGCGACGGTGGTGATCAGGACGGGGGCGTCCGCGCTGGTGCCGGTGAGGTGCAGGAAGCAGCCGTAGCAGGCCGCCGACGGCAGCAGATGGGTGGCGTCGGCCAGGTCGGCCGCCGGGATGTGGGGGGCGTCGGCGAGGCCGTCCCCCGGGATGTGCGTGGCGCCGGGCAGCGCGGTGGCTCCGTCGGGGGCCGCTGCGTGGGCGGCCAGCCGGTCGGGGCGGATGCGGCTGACCGGGCTGCCCAGGTGCGGGAAGTTGCGGAAGTAGTCGAGGGTCCCCAGCTCCCCGGCCCGTAACAGCGGTGGGTAGCTCTGCTGCCGGGCCCCTGCCTCGGTGCCCCAGCGGGTGAACACCGCGTCGAGTGCGTCTTTCAGCAGCACCGCGGGTTCGTCGAGGGTGGCCAGTCCGTCCCGGACCGACCAGGCGGCCGCGGTCTCTCCGGCGGCCGCGGGGCCGGCCGCGGGGTCAGTGACGCGCATCGGGCACCCCGATCCGGTTGAGGAAGCCGTTGGTCTTGTGCAGGACCTTGGCGTGGGCGGCCTGCCTGGCGGGATGGGCGAGCAGCCGCCGGCGCAGCGCGAAGCCGTCCTGAAGTCCCGCGTCGCGGTAGACGGAAGGGTTGTAGAAGGACTCGACACTGGTGGTGAGGTAGCGTCCGAGATAGTCGCCCAGTTCCTGCCGGGCCGCCTCGTCCAGGCCGTTCCGCAGGAGCCGTTCCCACAGCAGCTGCACCAGGCGGCAGCCGAACGCGATGTGGCGGGATTCGTCCTGGTGGTGCAGACGGTTGATGTGCCGGATCGTCGGGTGCAGGCGCTGGTCGGCGGCCAGTTGGACGTTGTAGTGGTCCACGATCTGCTCGAAGACCAGGATCCGGGCGAAGACCAGGAAGTTCTCGATGTCCGGATCGCGCGGGGCCTCGGGCAGCTTGACCGACTTGTCGGGGTAGATCTTGCCGGCGTACTTGAGACAGAAGGTCGCGAAGAACCACATGTGGTCGTTCTCCTCACCGATGAAGTGGTGGAAGAACTCGGAGGGGAGCTCGAAGCCCGGCATGTGGACGCGGCGGGTGACCTCGATGAGCAGTTCGCGGATGCCGTGCACGTTGAGGCTGTAGAAGTTGACGCTCTCCCACCGGCTCAGGGCCTGGACCTGGGCCGGGCTCAGCCGCTCCATCTGCTCCGTGCCGTGGCAGGAGAGGAGTTCGGGGGACATCCAGAGCCCGTCGGCGGGTATCTCCGACGGCCAGTCGAAGGTGGTGAACGGGTTGTAGTAGTCCGAAGTCGCCTTGTCGGAGAGCCGGTCGAGGAGGGCCCGGAACTCGGTCTCGTCCGTTGTCGCGGGTGCGGGTGCGGGTGCGGGTGCGGGTGCGGGTGCTTGCTGGGTGTTCGGGGGACGCATGGGTGCTACTCCTCCCATCGAATGGCCGGCAGCGGGGCTCGGCCGAGTCCGGGGGTGGTTGCTCCGGGGGTGGCTGCCGCCGCGCGGGACTGTCGTACGGCGACGGCGCCCGGGTGCCCGCCGTGCTCGGGGCGGGTCATGCGGCGGCCTCGGCGGCGAAGAGGTCTTCGAGCCGGTCGCAGAGCAGATCGGCCTCGGCACGGGTGATGATCAGCGGCGGGCGGATCTTGATCACATTGCCCCGGCCGTAGCGGGAGGTACGCAGGATCAGGCCGTGGTCCATGCCGCGCCGCGCGAGAGCCTGGGCCCGTTCGCTGTGCGGCCGGCCCTGGTCGTCGCCGATCTCGATCCCGATCATCAGGCCGAGACCGCGCACATCCACGATGCCGGGGCGGCGGGCGGCCAGCGCGCGCAGCCGTTCCATGATGTGGGCGCCGACCTCCCGTACGTTCTCCAGGAAGCCGGGGCGGCCGATCACGTCGAGTGTGGTGGCCGCAGCGGCGGCGGCGAGGACGTTGCCGCCGTAGGTGAAGGAGTGGTGGTCGCTGCTGAGCCCGGACATCCGCTCGTCGGCGACGATGGCCGCGATCTGCGCCCCGGAGCCGCCGAGGCCCTTGGCGGTGGTCAGGATGTCGGGCCTGACCCCGTAGTGCTCGGCGGCGAACATCCGGCCGACACGGCCGATGCCGGTCTGTATCTCGTCGAAGACGAGGACGATGCCCCGTTCGTCGCACAGGGCGCGCAGCGCCGCCAAATAGCCGTCGGGAGGCACGATGTTGCCGCCGCTGCCGGAGACCGGTTCGACGACCACACAGGCCACACTGCCCGAACTGGCCTGGTCGATGAAGTCGTTGATGCGTTCGACACAGAGCATCCCGCAGCTGTCGGGGCCCGCCTGACGGTAGAAACAGCGCAGGCAGTACGGGTCCGGGACGTGGAGCACACCGGGCATGAGGTGGGGGAAGGGTGCCTTGCGGAACGACTCGCCCGACATCGTGGTCGTCATCATGGTCTGGCCGTGGTGACTGCGGAACAGGGTGATGACATCGCGTCGGCCGGTGGCCAGTTGGGCCATCTTGACGGCGCCCTCGTTCGCGGTGGAGCCGCCCGACACCTTGAGGTGCACCTTGGTCAGGTTCGGCGGGGTGACGTCGACCAGCCGCCTGACCAGTTCGTTGACGGGGGCGGTCTGGAAGGTCGAGGTGGTGTGCACCAGTCGCTCGGCCTGGTCACGCATGGCCTTGACCACTTCGGGGTGCCCGTAGCCGAGGCTCAGGTTGAAGGTGCCGGAGGCGCAGTCGAGGTACTCGTTGCCGTCGGTGTCGTACAGGTGGACGCCCTCGCCGTGGTCCATCTCGTACGCGCTGACCGGGTAGTACAGATGGTTCTGCGCGTAGCTCAGGGCGTCGTCGCGGACGTCGCCGCGGGAATCCCCCCGCGCATCGCTCCGTGCGTCACTCCGGGCACCGTGCTGGGCGCGCATGAGGTCGGCCATATGACTCCTGTCGACTTCCGTCCGCAGACACGGCGGACGGCGAATATCACTGCTTCCGGGCTGCGGAAGAAAAATTCACCGCAGTTCTGTGAGAACGGGAGTTCATAGGTCAAGGACAAAGGTGAACGCCGCGTCCCAGCCCTCGGACGTCTGCCGTACGTCCATCAGGCATTCTGGCCTGAAATACTTGTCGAGGTGGTTTCGGCGTTCGCCGGGGAAATAAAGCATCGTGGTCAGTACGGATCCGCCGGGGGGCTGCACCTTCACATGCACATGCCGCGTACGGCCCGGGTACATGGCGGGCAGTACCGTTTCGAGCCGCCACCGCCCATCGGCGTCCGCGAACTGATGGCCGCGCAGCCGAAATCCGTCGTCGTCGTAGACTCCGGCGTCCCCCACCTGCCAGAAGTCCAGCAGAGTACCGCCGATCGGCTTGCCGTCGGGGGTGCGCACGGCGCCGTGCAGCACCATCGGTGCGCCACCGTCCTCGTCGCCCCGGAAGCTGTTCTTGAGGGGGGTGTCGGGCTTGTAGTACGGACCTTCGCGCAGGGCGGGCGTCGGCGGTGTTCCGTTGCAGCGAACGGTTGGCGTGAGCGTCTTCAGGACATCTTCCGGACTTCCGTTCTCCATGGCGGAATTCTCCTTCGGTCAAGGATCTTTCGCTTCGGTCCAGGCAGCGTAACCGTAATTATTCGCACTGAGAAGAACGTCGTCCGGTCACCTCTCGGCCATTCCATTGTCATTTGGAGACAGGAATTCAGCGGGGTGCGGGACGGTAGATCATATGCGGGAATGGAGTGGTGCGCGGGCCGGCTGGGGGAGCGGGGGCACCTGTGACGGGCGGGGCCAACGCCGGTACCCCTCAGTGCCAGTCGGTGGCGGAGCGGTGGAGTGCGGCGTGTGCGCGGGCGAAGTAGGGCGGGTCGGTCGGGGAGGTGAGGATGTCGGCGAGCGCGAAGAGGTCCAGGGTCCGGCAGTGCCGCAGCCAGTGGGCGGGCAGCCGGCCGTTGCCGTCCCGGAAGCCCTCGACGAAGCCCGTGGTGAAGGCGGGTGGGTACTCGTGGGCGAATCGCAGCATGTTCCCCACGTCGAAGAGCGGTGAGCCGCTGAAGGCGAGCTCCCAGTCGAGTACGGCGGCCACCGCCCACTGCCCGGCGTGCCGTCGCACCAGCAGGTTCTTCGGGTTGAAGTCGCCGTGTACCAGGCTCCGTTCCCCGGCCACGGCGCTGAGCGCCCGGGGCCCGCGGCGGGCCAGAGCGCGCAGTACGGCCGAGTCCGCCGGGCTCAGCGGTCCGTCCCCGGTCGCCGTGTCCAGACAGCGGTCGACGAATGAGGCCAGGTCGCCCAGCGGGGCCGCGCCGTCCGGAGCCGGTACCAGCGACGTGTCGCCGAAGACGCCGGGGCGGTCCAGCCCGACCCGGCCGATTCGCGCCAGCACCCCGCCCACGGCCCGGCCCAGGCCCCGCGCTTCACCGTCGGGCGGGCCGTCCGCCAGCACCTGGCTGAGAGGGGACCCCTCCACGAACCGGTAGATCAGAGTGGGGCGCCCGGTGATGCGACCCTGCGGATCGGCCGCGATCACCGTGGTCACCGGCACCGCCCCGGCCGCCGCCCGGTCCAGTACGGCGATCTCCACCGCACAGGTGTTGCGCGGGAAGCGGCTGCCGCCGGGCCGGTGGCGGCGCAGCACATAGCGCTCACCGTCCGCCGCGGCCGGACGCCGGACGGTGAGCACGGCCATGTCGTTGGTGAAGCCGCCGGGCAGCGGATCCACCTTGTGCAGCCGGGCCCCCGGGAGGGCGCGCCAGGTCAGCCAGGCACGGGTCGCCGGGTCCAGACGTTCCCTCGGTTGCGGGCGGGTCACACCGGTCAGCCTGCCCGGCGCGAGGACCGCCTCATGCACGCGTTCCCTCCAATGGGTCAGTGCCGGCCCGCGGTTGTACGGCGGCGGCAGCCCCGGCCGCCAGGGCCAGCCCGCCCGCCGGCCCGGCGAGCCTGCCGAGCCGTGCCGGGACCACGAAGTCATCGGCCGCATGCTCCGGCAGCCCGGGGTACCCGGCCAGAGCCGCCGTCAGTTCGGCGCGGAGCAGCGGGAAGAGCCCCGGGAGTTCCGCGACACCGCCACCGATCACGATGCGCTGGGGCGCGGCCGTGTAGACGATGTTGCGCACCCCCGCGGCCAGATACCCCGCCTCCAGCCGCAGCGCCTCGGCCAGCGCCTGCCCGGTCAGTTCCTCGGCGGGGGCGCCCCAGCGGGCACCCATAGCCTCGCCGCCCGCCAGCCCCTCCCAGCAGTCGCCGTGGAAGGGGCAGGAGCCGGGAAAGTCGTCACCCGCGATCCGGCGCACCGCGAGATGGCCCATCTCGGTATGGACCAGGCCGCTGACCACGTCGCCGTTGATCACCGCACCGCCGCCGATCCCGGTGCCCACGGTGAGATAGACGTAGGTGTCCAGCCCGCGCGCGGCGCCCCAGCGGCCCTCGCCGAGTGCCGCACCGTTGACGTCGGTGTTGATGCCCACCGGTACTCCGAGCGCGGCAGCGAACGGGCCGGCGACGTCCACACCCGACCAGCCGGGTTTGGGGGTGGCGGCGAGATGGCCGAACCGGTCATGTCCTGGGCGCAGTTCGAGAGGGCCGAAGGAGGCGATGCCGATCGCATCCAGCTGTCCGGTCTCCGCGGCCTTCTCGCGGAAGAAGTCGACGGCCCGGTTCAGGGTGGGGCCCGGCGGGCCGGTCGGGAACCTGATCTCGGCCTCGATCCGGTCGGGGGCCGAGCCGACCAGACAGACGAACTTGGTCCCGCCCGATTCGACCGAGCCGTACCTCGGGGCCCTCACGCGCCCACCGGCCAGCCGTCGTCGCCGACCGGGCCGGAGTGCGAGCGGATGACGACCTTGAGTGCGTCGTAGCGCGGTGGCCGTACGGTGCTGCCGTCCCCGTCGTCCAGGGTGAGGCCGCCGAGCGTGGTGAACGCCTCCGCATACCGTTCGAGCGGGAACTCGTGCGTCACCAGCTGCCCCAGGACCGGTCCGGCGCCGCTCCCCGGACGCCGCGGGGTGTCGAGTTCGGCCGCCAGGTCCACGGCGACCGGGAAGGTGTCGGCCCGGAAGTCCCCGGCGCCGATCAGCCGGATGCCCCGGTTGGTGAGCTGGAGCGGGCGCAGCGGCACGGTGTAGGTGTCGTCGAAGCCCATCACCACCACCCGGCCGCCGTCGTCGATCAGCCGCAACGCCGCGTCGAGGCCGGTGCCCGTGGTCTCGAAGACGACGGAGGGACGCTCACCGGCCGCCGCTTTCACGACGGCTTCGGCCGGGTCCGTTCCGGCCACGTCCACGACGTGCGGGAACCGTTCACGGGCCTGCTCCAGGCGGTAGCCGTCCGGTTCGGCGACGACGACCCGGCGCGCCTGGCGGGAGGCGACCAGCGCGGTCAGCATGCCGATGGGGCCCGCGCCGAGCACCACGACCGTGTCGTCGAAGGTGACGGACGCCGCCTCGACGTTGTTGAGGGTGCAGGCGAGCGGCTCGATCAGGACCGCGCTGTGGAAGGGCAGCCCGGCGGGAAGCCGTTCGACGAAACGTTCCGGCAGAACCACGGTCTCCGCGTAGGTGCCGTCCCGGTCGACGCCGACCTCGGTCCCGGCCTTGTGGCGGCAGAAGTTGGTCGCGCCCCGCCGGCACGGGACGCACCAGCCGCAGTACAGCGTCGGGTTGACCACCACCCGGTCCCCGGCCCCGACCGCGCGCACCTGCGGGCCGGTCTCCCGCACCACACCCACCGACTCGTGTCCGAGTACCACGCCCGGCCGTGCCGGAAACCGGCCGAGCAGAATCTTGCGGTCGGTTCCGCAGATTCCCGTACCAACGATCTCCACCACGACGTCATCACTGTTCACGACCCGTGCTGCGGGCCGGTCCTGCAGTTCGGCCGAGCCTGGACCCACATAGACGAGAGCACGCATGTGACCTCCCCATCGGCGTTGGGAAGGCGACGCTAACGCAACCGGACACGGGCGGACACGGCGCCTCTGAGCCAATTCGCGGCTGCTGGGGCGGCCCGATCCCACGGGGACGGGCGGGATCCGTGACGGTCCCGTACGCCGGGTCCGGCTGCGGCGGACCGGGCCTGCCCGAAGGCGGGCCGTCCTGCCCGAAGAACGCCCGGCCCGGTCGGAGCCGGGGAGAACCGGTCGGAGGCGGTCAGGTCCGGTCGGCGGCGCGCCCTGCGATGAGTTACGGCCGGATGTGAAGTCTGCAGGAGGAACACCCCAGCGGGCCGTACGGCATCGCCTGCACAGGAGACCACGGAGGACACCATGACCACGTCCGGCAACACCAACACCAACACCAACACCAACACCAACACCAACACCAACACCAACACCAACACCAGCGACGGCCTTCCCGGCAAGCCGCCGGTCGTCGGCCTGGCCACCTGGCAGGCCGCGCGTGACGAACTGCTGGCCCGCGAGAAGGCCCACACCCATGAGGGGGACGCGATCGCCGCTGCCCGGCGGCGGCTTCCGATGGTCGAGTTCGACGGCACGGTCGAGGTCACCGGCGCCGACGGGCCGGTGCCGTTCCTCGATCTGTTCCAGGGGCGCGACGAACTCATGGTCTACCAGCACATGTGGTGGGACGGCGCGCCGCACCAGGGGCAGTGCGAGGGCTGCACCATGGTGGCCTGGCACCTGAGGGACGCCGTCTACCTCAACGCCCGGGGCGTCTCGTTCGCCGTCCTGACCACGGGCCCGTGGGAGGAGGTGGCCCCCTACACCGAGTTCATGGGGTACACCCAGCCCTGGTACTCGGTACGGGGTGTGGAGGCGCCGGTCGGCGGGGAGATGGGGAACCTCACCTGTTTCCTGCGCGACGGCGACCGGACGTTCCTCACGTACTCCACGACGGGCCGCGGCAATGAGGCGGCTGCCCCGTCCTTCGCCCTGCTCGACATGACGCCGTACGGCCGCTGTGAGGAGTGGGAGGACAGCCCCGAGGGGCGGCTCGTGACCGGCGACGGGGGCGAGGGGCATCCGGCCGGGGGCCGTCCGGCCTGCTGGTACTGGCGCTCGGACGCCGAGGCCGCCCCCACCTGGGGCCCGACCAGCCGGCCTGTGCCGCAGTGGACCCGCCCCGGCGCGACCCCGGTGGAGACCCTGGGACGGCAGGGGCACCACCACTGACACGGTGTATCCGCCGGTGTACGGGGCGGCGACCGGCCGGCCCGGCTGCGGCACTCCCTCCGTGTCGGCCGGGCTGCCCGGCCTGGCCGGGGGCGGCCGGTGTCAGTCCTTGCAGAGGGGCGCGGTGCGCAGATATCCGCCGAGGTTCTCGTCGTCGGTGCCGAGCAGGGCACTGGTGGATCCGTGCCGGCACTCCACTCCCTCGATCTTGTGCCCGGGGAACGTACCGAGGACGGTGGGGGATGCCGCGAGCGCGACCCGTACCCGGCCGCCGGACGTCAGGGTGACCCGGCCCGCGTCGCTCACCGCGGAGTCGAAGGGGCCGTCGTCGCCCGCGTCCGCCGCCGAACTGACGATGAGGCGGCCGGAGTCGGCCACCGAGATGTCGGAGATGTGCCGCGTCGCCTTGCCCGCCGGGTATGTGGCGCGGTAGGCGCGGTGGGTCACGCTGCCGAACTGCGGCTGCCCCCACTGGTCGAAGGTGAGCGGCGCCGCGTACAGCGTGGCGGGCCGGTCGCCGCCCTCTCCCCGGTCTGCCCACAGGGCGGCGAGATGCTTGTTCCGGGATACGAGGGCGATGCTCTCGAAGTTGTCGCCCGGTCCGATGGCCGGGAGCGGCGCGTAGTCGAGGACCTTCGCCGCGGAACCGGTGACCTCGATGTGGTAGACGATGCCCCGGCTGGCGAGCGCCAGGTACTCCGAGGGCTTGTGGGGTATGGCCTCGATGGCCTCCAGGTCGACGGGTTCCGCTCCGTCCCAGGCGATCGGGGAGACGCGGTCGTGGCCGTTCTGCCGGGTGATACGGGACAGCCGCCGCTGACCGGGCTCCTTGTTGTCGTGCACGACCAGCGCACGCAGCCCGGCTCCGTGGGAGGCGCCGCCCTCGGATGCGACACCGCTGACACCGCTGAGGATGTCGCCGCCCACCTTCTGCCATCCGTCGGCCGCTCCGGCCGGGCCGGCGCCGAGGGCCGTCAGCAGTGCGGTCGCCGCGCCGAGCCAGGCCATACGCTGCAACATCGGTTGTTTCACTGGGGTCGCTCGCCCTTCTCTCCGCCGGACGCGAGGTCACGCGTCCGGCGTCAGGGTATTGATCATGGCGGGCGAAGCCCAGGGCCCGGACGGACCGTAGCGTCCGGCGGGACGGCGGGAATGTGCGGGGGCGCCTCGTCCCGGTGGCCGGGCTCCGGCAGTCCCTCGCCCCCGTCACCGATCTGCTCAGCCGTCGGCCGCGAGGCGGGCCAGCCATTCCTTCAGCAGACGCTGCTCCGCGCCGCTGAGCGCGGTCCGGTCGGGGAGCGCGGCCCGCAGAGCGCGGGCGGCGCCCGCCGGGCCCGCGGTCCGTACGGCCGGCTCCTCGTTGGTCACGGCGGTGACCATGGACTCCCGCAGTGTGGTCAGCAGCGCCGGGTCGCGCCGGTCCTCGGGCAGTGACAGCCAGGTGAGCACCGCGCCGCGCGCCGTGGCGTGGATGACCGCGGCCGCGAGCTCCTCGTCGACGCGGAGCCAGCCGTCGGCGGCGAGCCGCCGGACCCGGCCCATCAGGATCTTCAGCCCGGCCTGGAAGGCGGCCGACGTGGCCCTGGTGGGCTCGCTGTACATCAGGGTGAAGAGGGCCGGGTTGGCCAGGCCGAACTCGACCGCGAGATCCCACCCGGCCCGCAGGCTCTCGACGGCGTCCTGCGCTTCGGGCTCGGTATGCCTGGCCTGCTTGGCCGCGAGGAACGAGGCGAAGCCGTACTCCGACACCGCGTCGAGCAGCCCTGCCTTGTCGCCGAACAGCCGGTAGATGGCCGGGGGTTGCAGCCCTGCGGCGACGGCGACCGCACGGGTGGTGACCGCGTCGCGGCCCTCGCGTGCCAGCAGATCGGCCGCTGCCTCGATGACCCGCTGCCGGGGCTCTCCCCGGTCTGCGGCCGTGGTGTCGGACTCGACGGCGTTCTCGCCGTCCCTGACGGAGGGGCGTGGTGACATGTATCAACGATACCGCTCACGCCGTTCCACCGATGCTACCAGTGATACGCTTAAAATGATTCCATTGGAACCACTGTTGGGGAGAACCATGATCATCGTTACCGGGGCCACCGGAAAGCTCGGACGCCGGATCGTCGAGAGGCTGCTGACGCGGGTACCGGCCGGCCAGGTCGGCGTGAGCGTCCGCGACCCGCGGAAGGCCCAGGCGCTGGCCGACCGGGGCGTACGGGTGCGGCGCGGCGACTTCGCTGACGTGGCCGGACTCGCCCACGCCTTCGAGGGCGCCACCCAGGTGCTGATCGTGTCCGTCGACAAGATGGGCGAGGAGACCGTACGGGACCACCGCGCCGCGATCGAGGGAGCCGTCGCCGCGGGCGCCCGCCGCATCCTCTACACCAGCCAGATGGGCGCGGGCGCCTCATCGCACTTCCAGGCCTGCCGCGACCATGCCGCAACCGAGGACGCCCTGCGCGCGTCCGGTGTGCCCTTCACCTCGCTGCGCAACGGCTTCTACGCCGCCAGCGCACTCCAACTGGCGGGCCCCGGACTGGAGTCAGGCGAGGTCGCGCTCCCCGTCGACGGTCCCGTCACCTGGACCGCGCATGCCGACCTCGCCGAGGCCACCGCCGTCATCCTGGCCGACGAGGGCCGTTTCGAGGGGCCGACGCCGCCGCTCACCGGCGGGCAGGCGCTGACCTTCACCGACATCGCACGCCTCGCCACCGAGGTCACGGGCCGCGCCGTCACCAGGACCACCGTCCCCGACGGCCAGTACCGTGAGCAGCTGGTGGGCCATGGCGTTCCCGCGGAGTCGGCGCAGCAGCTGCTGGGCATCTTCGAGGCGAGCCGCGCGGGCGAATTCACCGCGGTCGACCCGACGCTGGCCACCCTGCTCGGCCGCGAGCCCCTCGGCCTGCGCACGTTCCTGCGCGAAGAGCTGACGCCCGGCGCCATGGGCTGACCGGCCGTCCGGCGGCTGTCCGCTCTCCGGAGCGGATGCCGCCGGTCCGGCCCGAGCCGCTTCCGGCCCGAGCCGCTTCCGGCCCGAGCCGCTTCCGGCCCGAGCCGCTTCCGGTCCGGCTCCGGCTGCTTCTGTGGTCCGGCCCCTGCCGGACCTCAGCCCGTCCGGGGCCGGTGCTCCGGTGTACGCAGCCCCAGATGGTCCCGGAGCGTCACCCCTTCGTACTCCGTACGGAAGACCCCTCGCTCCTGGAGCAGCGGCACCACCGTGTCCGCGAACTCGTCCAGGCCGCCGGGGACCAGATGCGGGGCCAGGATGAAGCCGTCGGACGCCTCGCTCTGCACGGCGGCGTTCACCGCGGCGGCGACCGTGGCGGGCGAACCGATGAAGGTCTGCCGGGCCCTGGTCTCGATCACCAGCTCCCGGATGGAGAGCCCCTCCTCCTTCGCCCGCTGCCGCCACTGCGCCGCCGTGGCCAGCGGATCGCGCACCATCCGTACGCTCGCCCGGCCCCGGGTCACCGTGTGCTCGCCCGTGTCGGGGTCGATCTCGGGCAGCGGCCCGTCCGGGTCGTATCCGGACAGGTCCCGGTTCCAGACGTGCTCCAGGAACTTGATCGCCGTCCGGCCGCTGACCTGGCTGCGCCGCACCTCGTGGGCGCGCTCCTCCGCCTCGGCGTCGGTGTCGCCCAGGACGAAGGTGGCCGCGGGCAGGATCAGCAGCTCGTCGGGGCTCCGCCCGTACCGTCCCAGCCGCCCCTTCACATCGCGGTAGAAGACCCGGCCCGCCTCCGGCTCCGAGTGCCTGCTGAAGATCGCGTCAGCCGTCGCCGCCGCGAACTCCCGCCCCTGGTCGGAGTCGCCCGCCTGGAAGATCACCGGACGGCCCTGCGGGGAGCGCGGCACATTGAACCGGCCCGCGATGTCGAAGTGCTGGTCACGGTGGGCGAACGTACCGGCGTCCGGGGTACGCAGGAACCGGCCGCTCTCCCGGTCGGCCGGCACATCGCCGTCCGCCCAGGAGTCGAAGAGCTCCCAGGCGGTACGGAGGAACTGCTCGGCCCGGGTGTAGCGGTCCGCCTCCGGGAGGAAGCCGCCGCGCCGGAAGTTCTCCCCGGTGAAGGCGTCCCAGGAGGTGACGACGTTCCACGCGGCCCGGCCGGCCGACAGATGGTCGAGCGACGCGAACTGCCGTGCCACCTCGTACGGTTCGTTGAAGGTGGAGTTGATGGTGCCGGCCAGCCCGATCCGCTCCGTCACGGCGGCGAGCGCGGCCAGCACCGTGAACGTGTCCGGGCGTCCGACCACGTCCAGGTCGTAGATCTCGCCGCCCTGCTCCCGCAGCCGCAGTCCTTCGGCCAGGAACAGGAAGTCGAACCTGGCCCGTTCGGCGGTGCGCGCGAAGTGGCTGAAGGACGCGAAGTCGATCTGGCTGCCCGCCTCCGGGTCGCTCCAGACCGTGGTGTTGTTGACCCCGGGGAAGTGCGCCGCGAGATGGATCTGCTTCTGGGTGCCGCTCATGACTGTCCTCCGGCCCGGACCCGGGCGTAACGGTTGGCGGGGCGGCCCAGACCGAGCAGCCCGCGCAGCGAATCGGCCTCGTAGGCACGGCGGAAGGCGCCCCGGCTCTGGAGTTCGGGGACCAGCCCACGGGTGATCGCGGGCAGGTCGTGGCCCGTCACCGCGGGGCGCAGCCGGTATCCGGTCAGCCCCGCGCGCCGCCAGTCGAGCAGCAGATCTGCGAGCCCGGCCGGGGTACCGGTGAACACCTCGGCGTCGCTGGTCAGCGGGGCGCCCGCGGTCTCGTCGAGCCGCTGCCTGCGGTCTTTCGCCGCCGCTTCGCTCTCGTCGAGGAAGACCACCAGATCCCCGAAGACGTGGCGGGGGCCGGTGTCCCCGCCCCGCCCGGCGGCCTCCCGGGCGGCCAGGACCGCGTCGGTGGCGGCTCGCGCGCCGGAGGCGTCGTGCGGGGTGACGAACCCGACGTCCGCCGAGCTGCCCACGAGTCCGTACGGGACGGGCCCATGGGCGAGCGCGGTGACCAGCGGCTGCCCCTGCGGCGAACGCGGGGTGATGGAAGGGCCCTTGACGCTGAAGTGCTCGCCCTCGAAGTCGATGTAGTGCAGCTTCGTACGGTCGATGAACCGCCCGGTGGCGGTGTCACGTATCTCGGCGTCGTCCTCCCAGCTGTCCCAGAGCCTGCGCAGCACCTCCACGTAGTCGGCGGCCTCGCCGAACAGTTCATGGATCAGCTGCCGAGCCGCCGGGTGCCCGGAGTCCCGCGGCCGGAACTCCGGCAGCTCCCGGCGGCCGAAGTGCGCCGCCTCGTGCGCCGAGGCGGAGATCCGGACCCGCACGCCCGCGCGTCCCCTGCTCACGTGGTCCAGCGTGGCGATGGCCTTCGCGAGGTGGAAGGGCTCGGTGTGGGTGACCACCGCCGTCGGTACCAGCCCGATGTGCCGGGTCAGTGGTGCCACCGCGGCCGCGGTCAGCACCGCGTCCAGCCGGCCGCGTACCTGATCGGTGCGTTGGTCGTCCCCGGCCGGGTCGGTGGACTGGAGCGAGAGCGCGTCCTCGAAGGTCACGAAGTCGATGAGCCCGTGTTCAGCCTCCTGTACGGCGTCCAGCCAGTAACCGGCGGTGAAGAGCCCGTCCGGCCTTGACCGGGGATCGCGCCAGGCCGTGGGATGCCAGCCCGCGCCGTCCAGCGCCACGGCGAGATGAAGCGGCGCGGAGGCCGGGGGAACGGAGGAGGAGAGAGGGGCGGGGGCGGAACGGGGAGGCGGGGATGCAGACATGTCCGCTGGGGGTGCCTTTCCTGAGGGGGCGGGAGGAGTACGGGAAGGACGTCAGGTCCGGGGGAGCCGGTCCTCCGGTACGGCAGGGGAGCCGCCCGGGACGCGGACCACGACGAACAGATTGCGCCGGCGCAGCACGAAGCCCATCGAGAGATAGAGCCGGACGGCGTTCTCGTTCTCGGCCGCCGCATGCAGGAACGGGGTGTCCCCGCGCTCCCGGACGCCGTGGGCCACATGACGCACCAGCCGGCCGGCGAGCCCCTGGCCCCGGTGCCCGGCATCGGTGCAGACGGCGCTGATCTCGGTGTGGCCCGGCGGGCGCAGCCGCTCGCCGGCCATCGCCACCAGCCGCCCGCCGCGCCGGATCCCCCAGTAGGCGCCCAGTTCGATCGTGCGGGGCAGGAACGGGCCCGGTCGGGTCCGGTTCACCAGGTCCAGCATCTCCGGCACGTCCGCCGGGGTGAGCCGGACGGCCTCAGGATCGCGGGCGGTACGCAGCGTGTCGGCGACGAGCTGGACCCCCGTACCGCTGCGTACCGTCTCCCAGTGGGCCGGCACGGCCGTGACCCCGCTGACGGCGGTCTGCTCACCGGGGCCGACCAGCACGGCCAGATCGTCCCAGGCCGCGGGGGACGCCGGATCCGCCAGTGCGACGAAGGGCGCGACATCCGTGTGGTAGCGCGCCGCGCGGCCGACCGTCTCGGCGAAGCGGCGGTGCGGACCGGCGAGCGCCGCCCAGGCCGGGTTGTCCAGCAGATGCGGTGCGGGTCCTGTGGACTGTGGGACGGCGGGCAGCGGGAGGGGCCGCGGTGGCTGGAGTTCGGTGGACATGCTGCGCCTTCTCTTCTCTCTGCAGGTCTCTACAGGGCTCGTCTCTACGGGGCTCAGGAGTTGCTGACCGGCAGACCGGGCGGGTTGACCTCGGCTGACTTCACCGCCTCGTTCCCGAGGTGCCACGCCTTCAGCCACTTGGCGTACTGACCGTTCCTGATCAGGTAGTTGACGGCTTCGGCCAGGGGCTTCGCGAGGCCGCTGTCCTTCTTGGCGG
The DNA here is from genome assembly GCF_053612185.1 of Streptomyces sp. NPDC054757. Taxonomy (NCBI): domain Bacteria; kingdom Bacillati; phylum Actinomycetota; class Actinomycetes; order Kitasatosporales; family Streptomycetaceae; genus Streptomyces; species Streptomyces sp. NPDC054757. The sequence goes on along the minus strand of NZ_JBSHBW010000012.1, from coordinate 97,951 downwards.
TCGCGCAGATCAGCCCCTGCAACGAGGCCCCGGCGCCCGAGAACGTGCCCGCGCTCCGGGTCGCCTGCGGGGTCCGCGCGGTGCGGGTGATGTGGTACGAGAGGCTCGGGTTCGGGCCGAAGTACGCGTCGATCTTCTTCGAGTTCAGCGCCAGATAGGTGCTGTTGCTGTCCTGGTAGTACTTGACCGTCAGCTTCTTGCCCTCGGCGGCCAGCTTGGCGCGCCATTCGAGCAGCAGCTTCTCCTGGTTCGTGCCCGCGCCGACCGCGACGGTCCGGCCCGCCAGGCTCCGGTACGTGCCGTCGAAGTTCCAGTGCGAGTCCTTGCGCACCTCGAAGCCGAGGTTGTCCTCGCGGTAGCAGGCGAACTCGTACTTCTTCTTCCGCTCCTCCGTGTCCGTGATGTTGGAGAAGCCCGCCTCGGTGCGCCCGCTGTCGATGCCGACGAACAGGTTCTCCCAGGTCGCGTTCTTCACCTCGGGACGAAGACCGAGGACGGCGGCGACCAGCCGGCCGAGATCGGGCTCGGAGCCGGTCACCGTCTTCTGGTCGTCGCCGACGTATCCGAGGGGCGCCGAACCGGCCGGGAGCATGCCCAGGCCGATGGTCAGCTTCCCGTCGGCGGTTACCGACTTGGGCAGCTGAGACCTGATGGCCGCCACCTCGGGGACGCGCAGGGTGGTCCGCTCGGCCGCCCCGTTCGAGACGGCGCCGATGACCACCGACCCCTTGGCGGCGGCCTCCGGTGAACCGGGCCCGTCCTTGGCGCTGCCGCTTCCGCAGGCGCTGAGACCGGCGGCCAGGGCGAGGACGGTGCCGGTGGCGGCGAGGGCGGACAGAGGTGTTCTGCGGCGGGGCATGTCGGTTCCTTGGGAGTGGATGCGGTGGTGGCGGGCGGCGGGGGAGAGAGGCCCGCCGCCGGCCTGGGCCGGTGGCGGGGAGTGACGGCCTGTCAGGGGACCCTTCCGAGGAACTCCCTCGTGCGGGTCTCGCGGGGGTGGTCCAGCACCTGGCCCGGCGGCCCCTGCTCGACGATGCGGCCCCGGTCGAGGAAGACCACCTGGTCGGCGATCTCGCGTGCGAAGCCGATCTCGTGGGTCACCACGATCAGCGTGGTTCCCCCGTCCGCCAACTCACGTATGACAGACAGGACTTCACCGACGAGCTCCGGGTCGAGCGCCGATGTGGGCTCGTCGAAGAGGATCACCCCCGGTTCCAGGGCCAGTGCTCGGGCGATGGCCACCCGCTGCTGCTGCCCGCCGGACAACTGCCGGGGATACGCACCGGCCTTGTCCGACAGCCCCACCCGTTCCAGCAGCGCGCGGGCCAGGGCCCGGCCGCCCTCCCGGTCGGTGCGGCCGGTGGCGGTCGGCGCGGCGGCGATGTTCTCCAGCACCGTCAGATTCGGGAACAGGTTGAAGTGCTGGAAGACAAAGCCGATACGGCTGCGCTGGGCCCGGATCGTACGCTCGGTCAACTCCTTGAGCCGGCCGCGGAAATGCCGTACGCCGACGGGCTCACCACCGACCGTCACATGGCCGGTGTCCAGCTTCTCCAGATGGTTCACGGCACGCAGCAGCGTCGACTTGCCGGACCCGGAAGGGCCGATGACGACCGTGACCGAACCGGGCTCGACCGTCAGATCGATGCCGCGCAGCACCTGGTGGTCGCCGAACCACTTGTGCGCCCGGTGGATCTCCACGGCCACCGGAGTGGCGCGGACGGCGGACTCCTTGCTCTCCGGCGCGCCGACACTCATATGCCCGCTCCGATCGCGATACGGGCGCGGGCGCCGCGGACCGCCGAACGGACCCGCTGCAGCGGTGTGGGCGGTACGGTGCGCAGCGCACCCCGTGCGGAGCGGCGCTCCACATAGAACTGGACCACCGAGACCGCGCTCGTCAGGACGATGTACCAGAAGGTGGCCACCAGCAGCAGCGGTACGACGTCCCCCGGGTAGGTGCTGCCCAGGCTCTGCACGGTGCCGAAGAGGTCGAGCAGCGAGACGTAGAAGACCAGGGATGTGCTCTTGACCAGGCCGATCAGCTGGTTGACATAGGCGGGCACGGTCACCCGCAGGGCCTGCGGGAAGACGATGCGGCGGAACTGGAAGCCGCGCGGCAGTCCCAGGGCCGAGGCCGCCTCGTGCTGCCCCTGGTCGACGGAGAGCACACCGGCCCTGACCACCTCGGCCGCGTACGCGGCCTCGTTGAGGCTGAGGCCGACGACGGCGACCACCAGGTCCGTGGCGAGATGGGACTCGTCGAACCGGAAGAAGGCGGGCCCGAACGGGACGCCCAGGCTCAGAGTCCGGTACAGCGCGCTGAAGTTGTACAGGAACAGCAGGACGACGATCAGCGGTACGGAGCGCAGCAGCCAGATGTAGACCCAGGAGACCGACCTGAGCACCGGGTTGGGCGAGAGCCTGCAGAGCGCGAGGACCACTCCGCCGATGAGCCCGGCCACGGCGCTGAGCGCGGCGACTTCGAGGGTGATCACCAGTCCGTCGAGCACCACGGGTCGGACGAACCAGTACGAGAACCGGCTCCACTGGTAGAACGGGTTGCTCACCAGCCCGTGGAGGAACTGGGCGACGAGCACCACGACCACCGCGGTCAGTACCCAGCGCCAGGGGTGACGCAGCGGCAGCACCCGCTCGGCGGCGATACGGGGATCGCGCTCCGGACCGCGGGGACCACCGGGACCGTCGGCACCGGCGCCCGAAGCGGCGTCAGGGCCGGCGTCAGGGCCGGCGGCCGGACCTGCTTGCGGCTGTCCGGCAGGCGCGCTCGGTGCGCTCGGTGCCCCGGCGGGCGGCGAGCCGGCGGTCACCGGCTCGTCCGGGGGCGCGGACATCTCGGGCATGGGTACTCCAGGGATCAAGAGATGGCCGGACGGCGGGAGCCGGCACGGCTGGGCGACCCGGGCAGGGCGCCGGGAAACGGCGGTCCGGGGAAGGCCTGGGCCTGGGGGCGGGGGAGCGGGCCGGATTCCGGCCGGGCCGTCAGCGGCGGCGGTGCGGCACGCCGGCCGGCAGCCCGCCGGTACATGAACGGCGGCCGGTGTACGAACGGCGACCGGTGTACGAACGGCGACCGGCGTACGCATGACGACCGGTGTACGAACGGGGACCCGTGCACGACCGGCAACGGGTGCACGGACAACGGCGGCCGGCCGCGGGCGACGGTGTACGCGTGGAGCCGGGGCGCGGCACGGCGCGGCGCAGGCGGCCGACGGCCGCCGTCCTCTCCGGTGCGCTCTCCATGCCGGTCACCCTGGTTCTCTCTGGCCGTTCCGGGCGCGGCCGGGGACGCGCTCGGTGCGAGGGGCGGCGCACGGGAGTCGCGGCCGCTGGACCTGCGGGGGATCACCGGGCCGGTCCGGGCGTCAGTAACCCATGCGGGGAAGCCCGCGTCAATGCGCGTCCAGGGTGTGTGAACAGGTTTGCGCAGCGGCCCGGCCGGGGCCGGGGGAGTACCGGATCCACCGCTCTGAACTGGGCTTTCGCCCCGGTGATGTGGACGGTGCGCGGCTACGGCCCCGGCAGGGTTGCGGTCGGCGCGCGCCGTTCTTTTCGCGCCGCCGTAACACGGGCTTCATCCCCGAAATCCCACGTCCCGGCATGCGGACGTCCGGCCGGAGGACCCGGGTTCCGGAAGCGCCGCGTTCTCAAGCCACCTTCGCCGGAGCGCGCGGCCGTACTCGCTCCGGGACCTGGGCTTTCTCTCCGGGGATGCGGGGGCCACTTCCAGAGGCGCCGTGCCGAAGGCGAAGCGGTGGAAGGGGCACACGAGGTTCTGGCCCTCGACGGTGCCGCCGGCGCCGAAGTGGGCGCCGAGGTGGGGGCAGTACGGATGTACCGCGCGGGGACGGCCATCACGGGTGCGGTAGAGGACGATGTCCTCGTCCATGAAACGGCGGGTCAGGACCTTGCCAGGGGGCAGTTCTCGCGAGCGCGCCAGGCAGAACCAGCCACTGGGGTAGGGCAGATGCCATGCGGGCTCGTCTGCGGCGGCGTGGGGACCACGAGTTCCGGGAAGTTCGTCCCTCAACGTCATGGGCGGCATCCAAACACCGGAGAACGCACTGCATTGAGATTTTCCCGGCAAGATCACCCTGACGAGGTATCTGCCGGCCATATCACTGCGAGTGAGCATGGGTGACTCTAGGATCGTCCCTCTGAGCAAGCGGTCGGGGTGGCTCGGCATCAGCGCCGGGATGCTCACGACGCAGACAGGGGGCGCGCGCCGGTGGCCGACGACAACATCGAACGACATCATGAAGCGGAAGTCGTCGTCATCGGGGCCGGCCTCTCCGGCGTGGCCACCGTGATCGCGCTGCGCCGGGCCGGCTTCCACGACGTCGTCGTGTTGGAGAAGTCCGGTCGTCTGGGAGGAACGTGGCGCGACAACACCTACCCCGGCTGCGGCTGTGACGTACCGGCGATGCTGTACGAATACTCCTTCGCACCCCACACGTGGAGCCGGGGCTTCGCCGACCGGTCCGAGATCCTCGACTATCTGGACACCACCGCGGCAACCCACGGTGCGCACACGGCGATCCGCTACCACACCGAGGTGCTGAGCGTCCGCTGGGAGCCGGCAGCGCACCGCTGGAACCTGCGGACCACTTCGGGCCTGTACACCGCCCGAGCCGTGATCGTCGCCACCGGCCCCTGGACCCAGCCCCGCCATCCCGACATCCCCGGCCTCGACACCTTCACCGGCACCGCCTTCCACTCCGCCCGCTGGAACCACGAAGTCGACCTGACCGGACGGCGTGTGGCCGTGGTGGGCACCGGTGCGTCCACCGTCCAGTTCCTGCCCGAGATCCAGCCGAAGGCGGCTCATGTCGACGTCTTCCAAAGCACACCGCAGTGGGTCCTTCCGAAGCCCGACTACCCCCTCCCTCCAGGGCTCCACCGGTACTTCGCACACCACCCGCAAGCGCGCCGCACCCTACGCGGCCTGCACCACCGGACCCAGGAAGCCATCGGATTCCCCCTGCGCCACCCCCGCCTGCTGGGGCCCCTGGAGGCCCTGGCCCGCTTCCATCTGCGCTCCTCGGTACGGAACCGCGCCCTGCGCCGGGCCCTTACCCCTGACTACCCCTTCGGCGGCCGCCGCCTGATCACCTCCAGCACCTACTACACCGCCCTCACCCGGCCCAACGTACGGCTGCGTCCCACCCGCGTGACCGCCGTGGAGGGCTCCGACGTCATCGGCGCGGACGGCACCCGCACCCGCGCCGACGTCCTCGTCCTGGCGACCGGATTCCACATCGGCGACATCCCGCTGGCCCCCCATCTGCACGGCGCGGAGGGCACCTTGGCCCAGAGCTGGGCCAAAAGCCGCCGTGCCTACCTGGGCACCAGCGTCAGCGGATATCCCAACCTCTTCCTGCTCATCGGCCCGAATCTGCTCACCGGCACCACCGCCGTTCCCACCGTCCTCGAAGCTCAACTCCGCTACATCACCGCTGCCCTCAACCATCTGCGCGCCAGCGGGGCGTCTGCTCTGGATGTCAAGCCTGAGGCCGAAGCAGCCCATCAGCGTTCTCTCCACGAGGCGCTGCGCGACACCGCCTACAACGCCGGTGGCAGCACCGGCTACTACTTCGGCCTCCCGGGCATCAACACCTTCTGCTGGCCCTGGTCGACCGCCAGGCTCGTCAAGCGCCTGCACGCCTTCGACCCGGACGTCTACACCTGGTGGCTGCCGCTGCCCGCCCAGGCTGGTGCCGGGCGCGATGGTGTGCCCGCCCGCCCTTCGGACCGCCTCGGGTAGGCCGCTGCCTGTTCAACATCAGCGCCAGTGGCCCGGCCAGGGCCTGCGCCCCTTTCAACCCGGACGACGCCGAAGACGGCGAGGACGAGGAAGGCTGAGGGCCCGTGCCCCGGTCGATGTCATGGCCGGGGCACGGGCGGGGCTCAGTCCGCCTGGTTCCCGGCTCCCCGGGGCAAGCAGAACATCAGGGACCACATCAGCGCGAGGAGGCCGCCGGCCCACCAGAGCACGGTGAGGAACCCGTCACGATTGAGAGCCGCTTCGGACGAGCCCTTGGTGGTCGCGAAGAACACCAGGGCGCTCAGGGCGGTCCCCAGGGCGATGCCCAGGTGCATGGCGGTGTTGAAGAGGCCCGAGGCGGCCCCGGCGTCCTCCTGCGGGACCTTGGCCAGCGACAGGTCGGCCAGCGGGCCGCCGACCATACCGAGACCGAACCCGATCAGGACCACTGGAGCGGACATCCTCAGCAGGCCCAGATCCCCCTGCTCTGCGCCGGCTTGGAACCCGTAACCGGCCATCGCGGCGAGCGTGATGAGGGCCCCGGTCTGGGGGAGACGGCGGGCGAAGCGCCCGGCACTCTTCGCCGCGATGGATGCGCCGGCCAGCTCTCCGATGGAGAGCAGCACGAAGGCCAGTGCCGCAACAACAGGGCTCATGCCCAGACCCCGCTGGAGATACAGCGTCCAGGTCATGAAGAACAGCCCGCACAGCAGGCCGTGCATCAGCTGCGCGGCCATGCCGCCGGAGAACTGCCGCCTCGCGAAGAGGGGCAGGGGCACGAGGGGTGCGTTGTCCTGCCCACGCTGCTGCTGGCGCAGGAAGCCACCCAGCGCGAGGACGCCTGCGGCGAGCATGGCGAAGCACCACAGCGGCCAGTGACGCAGATGCCCCTCCGACATGGGGAAGACGATCAGAACGATGGCCAGGGCGGACAGCAGCACGCCGGTGAGGTCGAGCCGGTCGGCCCTGCGGGCGGTCGACTCGGGGATGAACCTGCGCCCCAGGACGAGCACGGCGAGGCCGACGGGCACGTTGACCAGGAAGACCGGCCGCCACGACAGGCCGAACAGATCCGCCTCGGTGAGCAGCCCGCCCATGATCGGACCCAGCACGTTCGAGAGGGACAGGACCGCCCCGTACAGTCCGAACGCCTGGCTGCGGCTCGCGCCGTCGAAGGCGACATGGATGGTGGCCAGAACCTGCGGAATCATCAGCGCTACGCCCGCACCCTGGACCAGGCGGGCGCCGATCAGCACACCCGGCCCGGCAGCGAGCCCGCACAGCAGAGAGCCCGCAGTGAACACCATGGCGCCGATCAGGAGCATCCTGCGTCGGCCGTAGAGGTCGCCGAGGCGTCCACCGGTGATCAGTCCGACAGCGACGGGCAGCGAGTAGCCGGTGGTCAGCCACTGCACCGCGGAGGGACCCGCGCCGGTCGACTCCTGGATCGCGGGCAGCGCGGTGAGCACGACCGACTGGTCGAGAAGGTTCAGGAGCTCGGCGCCCAACACCACCAGGAGGGCAATCCGGGCGGCGAAGGCCGTCTTCGGGTGTTGGGGTGATGGCTGCTCGGAGGACTGGGGGGTGTGCTGTGGCTCGTTGCCGAGCGCGGAGGAAGACAACAGGAACTCCTGATCCAAAGATCGGGGTGCCCTGCCGACTGCCACACCAGAGCCGGCAAACACGAAGCCCGGGGCAGACGGCAGAGCTGCACCCGGGAAGGAAGACTGCGGGGAAGGGTGACGCAACTCAGGCCAGCGGGACGTCCGCCCCCGAAGACGTGCGACACATCAGCACGTGGGGAACACGGACGACTGCATGGCCTGGCTGATAGGACGTCACCTCAAGATCGACACACAGAAGAAACAGGAACCGGTCACCGCCACCCAAACCGCGGCACAGCAACTGCTCCAAGGTACGGCACCGCTGGGCGCCGTCGCACACCAGGTGGCCGGCCCGCCGATTCGACGGCGCCGACGTCCCGCCCGCATCCGTCGGCTCGGACCTCACTGAGCTGCGTCTTTGCGGGGAACGGCAGAGGCGCTCGCGCAGTTGTGTGCGCGTGCGTGAGCGGTTGTCCGGCGCCGACTGCGGTGAGGAAGCCGGTCACGGGTCAGGGCTTTCTCGGCGAGCGCACCGGCGCCCCCCGGATCGCACCGACAGCGGACCGGCAGAGGGCCGACGGCGCACCGGGCCGGTGCTGCCCCGGCGCTCGATCCGCGCCGCCCGACTAGGGCGCCGACTCCGGCCCGTCGAGGAGCGCCAGCCGCTCCGTCACCTCGTCCGCGAAGCGCGTCAGCAGACGGCCGAGGTCTTGCCGGTCCTGCTCCGGCCAGTGGGCGACGGCCCCGGTGAACCACCCGATGAGCGTGTGGGCGTAACGCTCGGCGGCCTGTGCCCCGTTCTCGGTCGGCTCGATCAGACTGACCCGTCCGTCGTCGGGGTCGCCGATCCGCCGCACCAGGCCGTGCCGTTCCAACTGCTGGATCTGGCGCGTGGCATGGGGCTGGACGACCTGGACCGCCTCCGCGATCTCCTTGACCCGCAGCGGCCGGCCCGCGAAGTGCAGGGCGAGGAGTACGGAGAAGGGCGGCCGCTCCAGTGTGATCCCGGCCGCCTCCATGGCGTGCTGGGCCAGACGGCCGCGGCTGATGGCATTGCTCAGCTGTGCCAGACGCGGCATCACGGCCAGTACATCGTCCCGGCTGCCGTGCTCGGATCCATCCGGCGAGGGCGTGTTCATCCCGGCTCCATTTGCATACTTAAAACAGGTATCTATATGGTGGCGCTCGTTGATGGTGTTCGCGGGCACACCCTGTCCGCAATAAGGATACCTAAAGCAGGCATCTACTGTTCCGGGTGGGAGCCCGGACGGGGAGGACCCATGATGAACCCCACGGCCAACCGCACCATCCTGATCTCCGGCGCCAGTATCGCCGGACCGACCCTCGCCTACTGGCTCGACCGCTACGGCTTCGAGGTCACCGTGGTGGAGAAGGCCCCCGCGCTCCGCGGCGGAGGGTACGCGATCGACGTCCGGGGCACCGCGCGCGAGGTGGCGGACCGGATGGGAATGCTGCCGCAGCTCCGGCGGGCCCATGTGAACACCCGGAAGATCTCCTTCCTCGAAGCCGACGGCGGTGTCGTGGCCGCCGTGCGCCCCGAGGCCGTCGCCGGCGGCACGGAGGGCCTCGATCTGGAGGTGCGCCGCGGAGACCTGGCCGACTGCCTCTACGGTCTGGTCCGGGACCGCGTCGAGTTCCTGTTCGGCGACTCCATCGCGACCCTGGACGACCGCGGCGACGCCGTGGAGGTCACCTTCGACAGCGGCACCCGGCGCACCTTCGACCTGGTGATCGGCGCCGACGGGCTGCACTCCAACACCCGGCGGCTGGCCTTCGGCCCCGAAGAGCGGTTCCACCGCTACCTCGGTTACTGCTTCGCCGGGTTCACGCTCCCCAACGACCTCGGTCTCGAACGCGAGGCCCGGATGTGGAACGTTCCGGGCAGGGCCGCGACCCTCTACGCCCATGAGCTGGCCGACACGCTGCACGGGTTCCTGACGTTCGCACAGGAGGAAGCTCCCTTCGCCGCGTTCCGTGACCCGAAGGCCCAACGCGAGCTGGTGGCAGAGCGGTTCCCCGACGTGCAGTGGGAGATACCCCGGATGGTGGCGGCCATGAGGGACGCCGACGACCTCTTCTTCGACGTGGTGAGCCAGATCCATATGCCCGCCTGGTCCACCGGCCGTACGGTTCTGGCGGGGGACGCCGCCCACGCGACCTCCTTCATGTCCGGCCAGGGGTCGAGTGTTTCGCTGGTCGGGGCGTACGTCCTGGCGGGTGAGCTGGCGACCCACGCCGACCACACGGCGGCCTTCGCGGCCTACGAGGGGAGGGTCCGTGAGTTCGCGGAGCTGAACCAGGCGCTCGTCGTGGACGGCGCCGCCGCTACCGCACCCCGCACCCCGGAGCAGCTCGACGCGCGCAACGCGATTCTGCGCGGCAGCACCGATCTTCCTGCGGGGGGCCAGGTCACGGCTGCCAGCACCGCCCTGGTGCTGCCCGAGTACGGTCGCGCCGCATAGCGCTCCTGCCGCCGCGGCCGGGGGCGGGCGGTCATCCGCCCTTGTCGCCGGTCATAGTTACACCAGTGTGCAAATGTGGGGTGTTTACCCATAATGGGCCGCCCTATGCCTGTGCTTTTGTTCACGGTTGAACAAGCAAGTAAAACGGGGGCACTCAGGACAAACGGAATGTGAGGCTCCTCTAAGGTGCCGAAACATGAGCACTGCCACCACCGACCCCGCCCCCGCACAGCACCCCGTACGCGTCCTCCGCCATGTCTGGATCCCGCTGGAGGACGGCACCCGTCTCGCCGCCCGTGTCTGGCTGCCCGCCGACGCGGCAGGACCGGTTCCCGCGGTCCTGGAGTACATCCCGTACCGCAAGAACGACGGGACGGCCCCGCGCGACGTGACGCTGCACGGCCAGTTCGCGCGGGCCGGCTACGCCGCTGTGCGGGTCGACTGCCGGGGCAGCGGTGACTCCAGCGGCATCATGCTCGACGAGTACCACGCCACCGAACTCTCCGACGCGCTCGAAGTCCTCGCCTGGATCGAGCGGCAGGACTGGTCGGACGGACAGGTGGGCATCATCGGCAAGTCCTGGGGCGGCTTCAACGGCCTCCAGATAGCCGCCCTCCAGCCGCCCCAGCTGCGCTGTGTCGTCACCGTCTGCTCGACCGACGACCGCTATGCCGACGACGTGCACTACGCGGGCGGCTCCCTGCTCGCATCCGAGATGCTGCCCTGGGCCGCGACGATGCTCGCGTACAACGCCCGCCCGTCCGACCCGGCCGTGCTCGGCGACTCCTGGCGCGACGAATGGCTCGACCGCCTGGAGCGGACCGTCCCGTACGCCGAGGAGTGGCTGACCCACCAGCGCCGCGACTCCTACTGGCAGCACGGATCCGTCTGCGAGGACTACACGGCCATCAAGGTGCCGGTGTACGCGGTCGGCGGCTGGCTCGACCCGTACCGCGGCGCCGTCCTCCGGCTCATGGAGAACCTGCGGGTACCGGTCAAGGCCATGCTCGGCCCCTGGGCGCACACCTACCCCCACCAGGCCGAGCCCGGCCCTGCCATGGACTTCCAGGGCGAGTGCGTGCGCTGGTTCGACCACTGGATGGCCGGAGCCGACAACGGCATCATGGACGAGCCCGCCCTGCGCGCCTGGATACCCGACCCGGCCCCGGTCGGCTCCGACCTGGAGAACCGCCCCGGCCGCTGGGTCGCCGAACCCTCCTGGCCGGCCCCCGGTGTCGAGGCCGCGGTTCTGCCGCTCAGCCTGCTCGGCGGGGGCCCCGGCACGGCCGTGCTGCGTTCACCGCTCGCACTCGGCGCGTCCGGCGGCGACTTCCTCAAGTTCGGTGACATACCCGGGCAGTACGGGGACCAGGCCGCGGACGACGGCCGCTCGCAGACCTTCACCGGGCCCGCCCTCACCGAGCGTCTTGAGATCCTCGGCGTCCCCGAGGTGACCCTGCGCGTCACCAGCGACCGGCCGCAGGCGCAACTCGCCGTGCGGCTCTGCGAAGTCCGGCCCGACGGCAGTTCCAAGCTGGTCACCACGGGCTTCCTCAATCTCACCCACCGGGACGGGCACACCGACCCGCGCCCGCTGGAGCCCGGCCGCGCCTACGAGGTGACGGTGCCGCTGTTCGCCATCGGCCACGCCTTCGGCGTCGGCAACCGGCTCCGGGTCTCCGTCTCCGCCTCGCTGTGGCCGTGGATCTGGCCCTCACCGGAGCAGGTGGCGCTCGAACTGGACACCGAGTACGGCGAGCTGACCCTGCCGGTACGCGCACCGCGCCCCGCCGAGGACGCGGAGCTGCGCCCGTACGGTCCGCCGCTCGAAGTGCCCCCGCACAGCATTGAGTTGGTACCGCTGCCCGGTGCCCGGCGGGTCGGCTACGACCACGAGACCGGGGAACAGACCATCGTCACCACCCCGGCCGACGGCACCATGACCGACCGGGCCGACGGCCTGACCCGTACCGGCAGCGACCTCAACCGCTTCCGGCTGGTCGAGGGCGACCCGCTGTCCGCGTCCGTGGAGAGCGAGCGCGAGGAGTCCATCAGCCGGGGCGACTGGGCGACACGCATCAGCACCCGGTCCCGGATGACCGCCGACGCGACGGACTTCCTCGTGGTCAACCAGCTCTCCGCCTTCGAGGGCGCGGGCGACGACGAGCGCGAGGTCTTCACCCGTACCTGGTCCTTCAGCGTCCCCCGGGACCAGGTGTGAGGGGCCTTCGCCGCGCGCCCGCGGCCGTACTCCCGGCGGCGGGCCGCCGGCCGCTGCGCCGCCCCCCGGCCCGCCACTCCGCGCGGGTCCTGGCCGCCTGTCTGGCCTTCGCCCTCCTCGGCGCCCTGTCGGGCTGCGGCGCCGTCTCCGAGACGGCGGGCAAACCCACCGTGGTCATCGGGGCGAAGGAGTTCACCGAGCAGTGGATCATCGGTGAGCTGTACAAACAGGCGCTGACCAAGGCCGGTTACGACGTGGAGCTGAAGTCGAACATCGGCAGCACCACCGTCATCGACGGGGCACTCACCTCCGGCCAGATCGACCTGTACCCCGAGTACACCGGGGTCATCCTCCAGGTTCTGGCCCGGAGCGGCACGGTCCCGCACTCCGCCGCCGGGACCTACCGGGCGGCCAGGGCTTACGAGGAGACCCGCGGGCTGACGATGCTGGACCCGACCCCCTTCCAGAACCGCGACGCGATCGCCGTCAAGCCCGCCTTCGCCAAGAAGCACGGACTGAGGACCATCAGCGATCTGAGGAAGGCGGGACACGTCGTCTTCGCCGAGTACCCCGACAACATGGAGGGCGCACTCGGCTACCACGACATGGTGAAGACGTACGGGCTGCACAACACCGAGGTGAAGACCCTCAACATCGGCCTGCAGTACTCCGCGCTCGACCACGGACAGGTCCAGGCAGCGGACGTCTTCACCACCGACCCGCAGCTCGCGCGCGGGGGTTACACCCTGCTCGACGACACGAAGGGCTACTACGGCTTCCAGAACGTGGCCCCCGTCGTACGCAAGGGCGTACAGGAGAAGCAGGGCCCGGAATTCGCCAGGACGCTGAACAAGGTGGACGCGCTCCTCACTGACCAGGCGGTACGCGAGATGAACCGGGCGGTCGACACCGTGCGGCTCGCCCCCTCCGAAGTCGCGGCCAAGTTCCTGAAGGCCAACGGCATCAGCTGACGCGGACAGACCGCCGCGCGACGACCGCGGCGGCGCCCCGCCCACCCCATCCGCGACCTTCCGTCGCCCTCCAGGAGAAAAGCCCCCAATGAGCCAGGAAAGCCATAAAATTTCCGCCTCCGCGCAGGAGATCGTCTTCGACCACGTGGTGAAGACCTACCCCAACTCCGCATCGCCCGCGGTCGACGACCTGTCGCTGACGGTGCCAGCGGGGGAGATCTGCGTACTGCTCGGCCCGTCCGGAAGCGGCAAGACCACCGCGCTGATGATGGTGAACCGGCTCGCCGAGCCGACCGGCGGAGACATCCGCATCGGCGGCCGTTCCATCCGCGATCTCGACCCCATCCAGCTGCGCCGCTCGATCGGCTACGTCATCCAGCAGACGGGCCTCTTCCCCCATCTGTCGATCGCGGCGAACATCGCCACCGTCCCCAAGGTCCTCGGCTGGGACAGGAAGCGCACCAAGGACCGGGTGGCGGAACTGCTCGACCTGGTCGGCCTGCCGGCCGGCGAGTACGGGTCGCGCTACCCCAACCAGCTCTCCGGCGGCCAGCGGCAGCGAGTGGGTATCGCCCGCGCCCTCGCGGCCGACCCGCCGGTCATGCTGATGGACGAGCCGTTCGGCGCGCTCGACCCGATCACCCGCGAACACGTCCAGGACGAGTTCCTGGCGCTGCACGAGCGCATCCGCAAAACGGTGATCTTCGTGAGCCATGACATCGACGAGGCCGTGAAGATGGGCGACCGGGTCGCGATCCTCCGTGAGGGCGGCAGACTCGCCCAGTACGACTCGCCCCGTACCCTGCTGAAGAAGCCGGCCGACGACTTCGTCGCCCGGTTCCTCGGCGCCGACCGCGGACTGAAGCGCCTCTCCCTGGTCCGGCTCAGCGATCTGGAACTCACCCCGGCCACCGGCACCGACGCGCTGCCCGCTCTCCCGGGCGAGGCCACGCTCCGCTCCGCGCTCTCCCTCATGGTGGCCGAAGGTGCCGACGCCGTACGGGTCACCGGGGACGGCGGAACGGTCATCGGCACCGCGTCCATGGACTCCGTACGGAAGGCGGGCGCGGCATGAGCGCGGGACCTGTCATCCCGGACTACGGGAGCCCCAGCGCCTGCGTGGCGAACAACTCCACCTTCTGTATGGACTGGTTCACCGCGCACTGGTCGTCGCTCTTCTGGCCCGCGCTCGTCCAGCACATCGAACTCACCCTCATCGCCGTCGTGGCCGGTTTCGTGGTGGCCTTCCTGATGGCCGTACTCGCCCACTTCCAGGGGTGGTTCGCCATGCCGGCCTCCGCCCTCTCGTCGTTCCTCTACACGGTGCCGCCGCTGGCGCTCTTCCAGCTCCTGGTCCCGGTCACCGGGTTCTCGGTGCTCACCGTGGAGATCGCCCTCATCGCGTACAGCCTCTATCTGCTGTTCACCACGATCCTCACCGGGCTGCGCGAAGTCCCTGAGGACGCGGTGCGCGCGGCGCGGGGTATGGGACTGACCCGGCGGCAGATCCTCTTCAAGGTCGAGCTGCCGATGTCCCTGCCGTCCGTCATCTCCGGACTGCGGGTCACAACGGTGATGACCATCGGGACCGTCGCCATCGCCGCGTACGTCATCGACTCGGGCCTCGGCTCGCTGATCCTCAAGGCGCTGCAGTCGCCGTTCAACACCCAGTTCATCGGGGCGGGCGTACTCGCGGTCATCCTGGCGCTGGCCGCCGACGGACTGCTGGTACTCGCCGGACGGCTGCTCACGCCGTGGGCCCGGAGCAGGAAGGCCGCGTAAATGGACACCTTCGTCGGCTCGTTCACCTTCATGCACGAGCGGCTGTCGCTGATGCTGGAGAAGACGGGGCAGCACATCTGGATGTGCGCGATCGTGATCGCCGTCTCGCTGGTGGTCGCCGTGCCCGTCGGGCTCTGGCTCGGACATCTGCACCGCGGTGAGTTCGTCACCACCAGCATCTCCAACGTGGGCCGTGCCCTGCCCAACCTCGCGGTCATCGCGATCGGCCTGGGCATCTTCGGCCTCAACTTCGTCAACATCGCCGTCGCGCTGCTGATCACCGCCATCCCGCCGATCCTCAGCCAGGCGTATCTGGCCGTCGACCAGGTCGACCCTGACATGGTCCGGGCCGCACGCGGGATGGGTCTCACACCCCTGCAGGTCCTGCTCAAGGTGGAGCTGCCGCTGGCCCTCCCGCTGCTCTTCTCCGGGATCCGGATCGCGGTGGTGTACGTCATCTCCGCCGCGACCCTCGCCACGGTGGCCGGCGGCGGCGGTCTCGGGGACATCGTCCTCGGCCAGGCCAACTACGGTCTCGAAGGGGTGATCGCCGCGGCCCTGTGGGTGGCGGCCCTGGCGCTCGCCGCCGACGGGCTGATCGCGCTCGTCCAGCGGCTGCTCGTGCCCAAGGGGCTGCGGGCGTCGCGCGGCTGAGGGATGACGGGACAGCCCTCAGGGCCTTCTGTCCGGGGTCCGGGCAGCCACGGACCCCGGACGTCCGGACAGACCGACGCCCCCGGTACCGCGACGCTGCGGTACCGGGGGCGTTGGTCTGTCCTGATCAGTGAGCCAGGAACGCGAACCAGCCCTTGCTCATGTCCTTGTAGGCGCCGGCGTCCGTGATGCCCGCCGGGCCACCGAGGTTGTGGTAGTAGATGCCACTGGCTTCCTTCTCGAAGCCACCCGCGGCGGCGACGCCGTGGTGGTGGTGATGACCGTGGTCGTGGCCGTAGTCGAGGGCCGAGGCGGACGCCGCGCCGCCCAGAACCGCGGAGGCGGCGAAGGCGCCGGCGACGAGCATGCTGCGAAGACGCATAGAGACTCCTAATTCGACAACTACATGGGCAAGGACATGCATATCGGTTAGGAGGGACATCCGGAAGCCGCCCCGCCAGGCCCCAGCCGAACGGACGCACCTGTCATGCGGAAGTGGCACCGGTCAGGGCACAGGGGTGCGGTTCTCGTATGCGGAGGCGGTGCCCGGACACCGCGTCGGGAGGCGCCGGCGGGCGTCCGGGAAGCGCCGGCCGGCGCCCGGGGAGGTGCGGGCGGGCGCCCGGGATCACTCCTCGAAGTAGGAGTCCAGGACCGTGTCGAGCTGCTCCGCCCACTGCTTGAGCTCGTCCCGGCCGGACGCCGCGACATCGGCCTGGTACGTGTGGCGGTTCGGCATATGGACGAAGAGGGTCAGCCGTCGCCCGTACTTGGCGGTCCGGAACTCGACGGCGCCGATCTCGGCCCAGTCGAACTCGGCCTCCTGGTCGTCCAGTCGGAGCACCACGCCCGTACGGTTGGCGATGATCGCCGAGCGGCGGTCGGAGACCTCGAACGCCGGGGCCTCCCCGGCCCCGCTCCCGGGCTCCGTGTCGTGCGGGCCGGAGTCTCCGTGCTCACCGGCGCCGTCCCCCGCACCGGTCTCCACCGCTTCCGCGGCCCTCTCCGGCGCCTTCGTCTCCTCCGGTGCGCTGTCGCCGCCCGGGTCCTGCGGCGCCGCCGCGTCGGCTGCCGCCTCCATGTGCTCCGCAGCCTCCCCGTCGGCGGGTTCGGGCCCGGCCGTCGGGGCCTCGGCAGGCGGCGGCATCAGGCCGGGGACGTACGCCGGATCGGTCGCGGCGGCTTGCACGGGAAGCGGGCTCTTCGGACCTATGTGCTGTTCCACGGTGCGCAGTATGGACGATGGACCTGTGTGACAGCCAGTGGCCCGGAACCCCGCCCGGCGGTCCCGCTCCCGAGCGCCGGTTCCGGGTGTCCCTGCCTGATCCCGGGCGTCCCAGCCGGTGCGCCTGCCTGTCTCCGTCGGTGCGCCCCGTCAGTGTGTTTCGTCAGTGCGCCATCCTGGCGTGGATGACATCCGCGTACGCCCGCTCGCCCCGGGCGTTGGGGTGCAGCGGCGCAGCCGCCGCGGTGGGCAGGAAGCCCTCCACCCACTTGGCGTGGGGTGCCCGGCAGGCGTCGTGGCCCTTGCTCGGGGTGCGGACGTCGACGTACTCGGCGCCGTGCGCCGCGGAGACCGCCGCGATCACCCTGTTCATCCGGTCGATACCGGCCTGGAACCAGTCCGCGTCGCTGCTGAGCAGCGGCACCGCCGGCCAGCAGCCGCCCGCCCTGAGGTAATCCCCGTACCCGGTGACCAGCACCCTGGCCGCGGGCGAACGGCGGTGTACGGCGTCCAGTACGGTGGCGAGCTTCGGGCCCAGGCTGTCGATGCGGGCCGCCTCCTCGTCGACCCCGTCCCTGACGTAGGTGTCCTGGCAGTGCCCGCCGAGCGCGCTGAGCCGCACACAGCTGCCCGCGACACCCACCAGACCGGCGTCGTTCCCGCCGACGGTCAGGGTCACCAGCGTCGTACCGGGGCTCAGCGCGTCGATCTGGGGCGGCGCGGTGCCCGCGTCCGTGCCGAGGACGGAGAGCCGCTGGGGAGCGGTCATGTCGCCGGTCCTCGCGCCGCTGCAGGTGACATCGCGGAACACGTCCGCCCTGATCAGGGCGGCCAGCCGGTGCGGGTAGTTGCGGGTCGAACGTCCGCAGGCGACCGGCCCCGTGCCGCGCGGTACGAACGGGCCCGCCGCCATCGAATCGCCCAGCGCCACATAGACCTGGCGGGCCGGGCGCGCCGGGCCTCCGGCGTCGGCCGCCGCGGAGGTGAGACCGGCTGCCGTCGCCGAGGCGGTGAGCGCGGCCGCGGCGAGCACGGCCCCGATCAGCCGTCGTACTCCACGACAAGTGCCTGTGCGGCGTGCTGAGTTCACTGGGGCTCCCGGCTCCGTGGCTGTGCGGGTGGTGCGGTGGCGGCTGCGGTGCGGTGGCGGCCGTGTGCGCCGGCGGCCGCGGTGCGGTGGGCGGTGCCCACCACAACCTCCGTCACTTCCCCGGCGTTGTCGAGCACCGACGCGGCGCGGCACCGGTACCTCAACGACGCCGCGCCGGAACGGTGTTCGCCCGCTCCCTCCCGGTGACGCGCCCTGCGGTGCCGGGGGCGCCCGGAGTAGGACACACTGGTCCGGTGGCGGGCTACCTTCCCCATGAGGCCACGCGCCTCGTGGGACGAGAGAACGAGTTGGGCCATCTGCGGAACGCCCTCGCGGGGTACCGGCTGATCACGCTGACCGGGATCGGCGGGGTGGGCAAGAGCCGCCTCGCGCTCCGTGCGGCGGGCCTCGCGGCACCGGAGTGCCCCGACGGTGCGTGGTGGGCGGACCTCTCACCGGTCTCCGGCGAGCAGCTGCTGCTGCCCACCGTCTGTGATGCCGTCGGGCTCTCCGACCACACGACGCGCAACCTGGCCGACGCGCTCTGCGAATGGCTCGCCGACAAGCAGGGGCTGCTGGTGCTCGACTCCTGCGAACACCTGATCGGTTCCTGCCGTAGCCTGGTGGGGGACCTCCTCACCACGGCCCCCGGACTCACGGTGCTGGCGACCAGCCGCCAGGCGCTCGGAGTCCGCGGTGAGCACGTGGTCGAGATCGCGCCGCTGGAGGTCGACGGCGACCGGGCGGCGCTCACCCTCTTCACCGAACGGGCCGAACAGGCCGTGCCCGGACTCTCGTTGGCGGATCCGCGCACCGTCGCTGCGGCCACCGGCATCTGCCGTCAGCTCGAAGGCATCCCACTGGCACTGGAACTGGCCGTCGCCCAGCTCCGGGGCAGCTCGGTGGAGAAGGTGGCCGAGATGCTGTCCTCCCGCTTCGAGACACTGGTGCTCGGCGAGCGGGCCGGGGCGCCGCGCCTGCGGACCCTGCGGCACCAGCCCCCGCGGCACCGGACCCTGCGGACCGCCATCGGCTGGAGCCACGAACTGTGCGAACCGCTCGAACGGCTCCTCTGGGCACGGCTGTCCGTCTTCCGCGGCCCCTTCGACGCGGAGTCCGCCCGTGCCGTCTGCTCCGGCGGGCCGCTCCCGGCCGCCGAGGTCGACCGCGCGCTGCGCGGGCTCACCGAGAAGTCGGTCGTCGGCCGGGACGGCGCCCGGTACCGCATGCTCGACACCGTCCGTGAGTACGGCCGGATGTGGATCGCGGAGCTGGGCGAGGCCGAGGCGGTGGCCGAGCGTCACGCCGCCTTCTGTCTGGACCTCGCGCGCGCTGCCGACGCGGGCTGGCTGAGCCCCGGACAGAGCGAGTGGTACCGGCGGGTCGCCGACGTACACATCGACCTCTGCACCGCGATGGAACGGCTGCTGGTCACCGACCCCGGGCGCGCGCTCGAACTGATCGGTCTGGTCGGCTTCTACTGGAGCTGCTGCGGCCATCTGCACGAACTGCGCGGCTACGTGGAGCGCGCGCTGGCCCTCCACCCGGTGCCGGGGCCGGTCCGTGGCAGGGCACAGTGGGTGCTCGGGGTGAACGCGCTGCTCCAGGGTGAGCACGACCTGGCGCACGACCTGGGACTCCGGTGCGACGAGGACGCACAGCAGGGGGAGAGCACGGAGGCGTCGCTCGCCGCCGGGTATCTCCTCGGCCTCAGCCACCTGATGGCGGGCCGACCGCTGGCGGCGCACACCGTGGCCGTCCGGCTGCCGGCCTCCGCCGGTATGACGGAGGACTCGGCGTCCCGCCGCAAGTGCCGGCTGGTCGAGGTGTTCGCGCTCACCGGGCTCGGTCTGCTCGGCGAAGCACGGTTTCTCGCCACCGAGTTGCGTGACGTGTGCGCCGGGACAGGGGACTGGTGGACCCGCTCGTACACCGAGTACCAGCTCGCGCTGATCGCGCTCTTCCAGGACCGGCCGGGCGACTCTGCGGCCCATGCGCGGTCGATGCTCATGGGCAAGCGGCACATCGGGGACGCCTTCGGTATCGCCCTGGGCCTGGACGTCCTCGCGGCAGCCCTGGCGGCGCGGGGCGACGGTGAACGCGCCGCCCTGGTCTCCGGGACCAGCCAGGCGTACTGGCGCACGGTCGGACACCCGCAGCGCGGCACCCCCGAGCTCGGCCCCGTACGCGAGGAGTGCGAGCGTGCCGCGCGGGCCGCCATCGGGGACGAGGCGTACGCCGATGCGTTCCGCCGGGGTGCTTCGGTGCGGACGGCGCCGGCCCTGGCCCGCGCACTCGACGGGCAGCTGTCCCTGCGGTGAGCCGGTGCGGCGCTCTCAGCCGGACGGAGGCGTGGGCCGGGTCATGGCGACGTTGTCGACGATCAGGCCGAGGGTGAAATCGAACCGTTCATGTCCGGTGCCGGAGGTCAGCTCGGCCGCGTAGCGCCGGATCCGGGGGAACCTGTCGGCGGGCAGCGCCGTGAAACGGCGCACCAGCTCGTCGCGGCCGACGACCCAGCTGTCGTCCTGTCTGCTCTGCCGCTGCGCGACCAGCGAGGTCTCCAGTGCGTAGGCGCTGACGTAGAGCGAGAGGGCGTCGATCGCCCAGGCCGCCGTCTGCGGTTCGACACCGCCGGCGAGCAGGATGGCCAGCATCCCCTCGTTGACGCGCAGTACGTCGAGGTTGGTGGCGGCCATGGCCAGCGCGGCGCGTGAGATGCCGGGGTACTCCAGATACTGGTCACGGATCTGGGCGCAGACATCGAGGATCTGCTCGCGCCATGCGGCCGGATCGGGTTCGGGCAGGGTCAGCCGGGCACAGAGCCGGCCGATGATCAGTTCGTCGATGTCGGCCTTGTTGACCACGTGGGCGTAGAGCGAGGCGGGTCCTGTGTCGAGTACACCGGCGACGCTGCGCATCGTGAGCGCGTCATAGCCCTGGGAGGCGACGACCTGGAGCGCCGCATCGGTGATCCGGTCGACGGTGATCGGCTCCTTGCGGCGCTTCGGCTGCGCCGGGGGAGCGGCGGGCTGGGCGTGCCGGGCGGCGCGGCGCTGTTCCGGATCCATGGGCATGGGCTCACCGTACCTCGGTGCGAACTGCGTTCCCCTCATGGAGCTTAGTTCGTGGCTGAGGGACGACGTTCGTTGAACGAGCCGGGATGCCACCGCCGCCCACGACACGCCCCCACCGGCACGGCATACCGCACCGTCTTGAAGGTGGCCGGACACCTGCGATGATGTTCAGACGTTGTGAAAATGACCTGGGGGGGCCATGGGATCCGTGGGTACCGCGCTGCTCGAACTGCGGACGGCGCAGAAGTCCGCCAAGGGAGTGTCGCTCTACTCCCGCTATGTGAACCGGCCGGCCGGCCGCTGGCTGGCAGCCGGATCACACGCTCTGGGGCTGAGTCCCAATCAGGTCACGCTGGTAAGCGCCGTGTTCAGCTTCGCCGCGGTGGCCGGAGTGGCGCTGGGCGGGCCGTCCTGGGGCCAGGGCATCGCCGTCTGGGCCGGACTCGCCGTGGGGTTCGCCTTCGACTCCGCCGATGGACAGCTGGCGCGGCTGCGCGGCGGCGGCAGCGCGGCGGGGGAGTGGCTCGACCACGTCGTGGACTGCGCGAAGATCACCGCACTGCACTCCGCCGTACTCATCGCCTTCTACCGTCACCCCGGCCACTTCGGGGTGGCGGACGACGCCTGGCTGCTGGTGCCCCTCGGCTTCCAGTTCGCCGCCGTCGTCACCTTCTTCGGCGGACTGCTCACCGAGAAACTCACCCCCCGGCCGGTCCCGGGCAGCCCGGCCGCCGCACCGTCCCGGCTGCGCGCGGTCGCGCTGCTCCCCGTCGACCACGGGATCTTCTGCCTGGTCTTCCTGCTGCTCGGCGCCGGTCCCGGATTCCGCTGGGCCTACACGGCGCTCGGCGCGGCGAGCGCGCTGTTCCTGGCGGCCTTCCTCACGAAGTGGTTCCGGGAACTGAGCGCAGTTCGGCGCTGAACTGCGGCTCGGGCGCGGCCAGTACGTCGAGTGCGCGGCGCAACTGCGTACTCGACGTGTGCACCGTGTACGGGAAGTAGACGATCTCCACGCCCACCGCCGCGAAGTCCCGCTCCAGCTTCTCGCCCTTCGCGGTGCCCCGCCAGTCGTCCCCCTTGAACAGGACGTCGAAGCGGACCTGCCGCCAGGTCTCGACCTTGTCCGCGACGGTCTCCACGAACGCCGCGTCCACGTACTTGACACTGCGGACGATCTCCAGCCGCTCCACCAGCGGGATCATCGGGCGCCGCCCCTTGGCCCGCTCCGCCATCTCGTCGGACACCACCCCGGCGACCAGGTAGTCGCACTGACTGCGCGCGTGACGAAGGATGTTGAGGTGACCGATGTGGAAGAGATCGTAAGCACCGGGCGCGTATCCGACCCGGTACGGTTTGCCTGCCGTCATGACTGAACCCCCCAGCGAACCACACCCCCCGGTGTGGTGGAAGGTACTGACGATAGCGTGCACATTCCGTTCAGGATGAGTGAACGATCGGGGTGAGCAACGGGGTTCACCTCTGGGGGGAAGGATCCGCCGCGTGACACAGACGCGACGCAACGACGAACAGGCCGCGATCCGGCGCCGGCTGCTGCTGGTGTCCACCAACTACGCGCCCGAGCACGCGGGCATCGGCCCGTACGCCACACAGATAGCCGAACACTGGGCCCGATGCGGCCATGAGACCCATGTGCTCACCGGGATGCCGCACTACCCGTCCTGGTCCGTCGACCCGGCCTACGCCGGAGTCTGGCGCCGCACCGAGGAGCGCGCGGGGGTACGGGTGCACCGCAGACGGCACACCGTGCCGCCCCGGCAGACCGCCGCCCGGCGGGCGCTCTTCGAGGCCACGGTCCTGGTGCACGGGCTGGCCGCGCCGCCCCGCACCGGCCGCCCGGACGCCGTACTGGCCCAGCTGCCCAGCCTCGCGGGCGGCGTGCTCGGGGCCCGGCTCGCGGCGCGCTGGAAGGTGCCGTACGTCCCCGTGGTGCAGGACCTGATGGGCGCCGCGGCCGCGCAGAGCGGGATACGCGGCGGGGACCGCGCCGCCGCCCTCGCCGAGCGTGCCGAAGCGTACGCACTGCGCCGCGCCACCCTGGTGGGGGTGATCCATGAGACCTTCACCGAGAAGGTGCGGGCCATGGGCGTGGACCCCGGCCGGATCCGGCTCGTGCCCAACTGGAACCACATACCGGGGCCTTCGCGGCCACGAACGGAGAGCCGGGCCCGCCTCGGCTGGCGCGCGGGCGAGACCGTCGTCCTGCACTCCGGGAACATGGGGCTCAAGCAGGGGCTCGACGTCCTGGTCGAGTCCGCCCGGCGCGATCCGGCTCTGCGCGTGGTGCTGATGGGCGACGGCAATCAGCGCGGGACACTGGCCGCACTCGCGTCGGACGTACCGAATCTGGAGTTCCTGCCACCCGCCGAAGACGGCGAATTCCCGGACATTCTCGCAGCGGCCGACGTGCTGGCCGTCACCCAGCGGGCGTCGGTGCTCGACATGAGCGTCCCGTCCAAGCTGACCTCGTACTTCGCCTCCGGACGGCCGGTGGTCGCGTCCGTGGCCGCCGGGGGCGGCACCGCGCAGGAGGTGCTCAGATCCGGAGCCGGGGTGCTCGTTTCCCCGGAGGATCCGGACGCGCTGCTGGCCGCGGTGCGTAGACTCGCGGCAGATCCGGTGAACGCCGATGCTCTGGGGGCTGAGGGGCCGCGTCATGTGGCGTCCCACTTGTCGAGGGACGCGGGACTGGCGCGGATCGACGCACTGATCGATGAGGCCTTGGGGGGTCCACAGACGTGACGGACACGCACGCTTCCGCGGCGAGGGACGACGAACCGGACCTGCTGAGGGACCAGTTCAGACAACTGCTGCGCTACCGCCGTCTCATCGGCCTGGGCATCGGGGTCGGCCTGCTCGGCGGTGCCTGGCTCGGGGTGACATCGGCCCAGAGCTACGCCGCCGCCAGTGACATCCGGCTGCGCGCCCCCACCAACGACCCCTTCAACCCGGCCCTTTCGGTGGACAAGACCATCAATATGGGCACGGAGCGGCAGACTGCGGTCAGCAGCAGCGTCGCCGAAGTCGCCGTACGGGCACTCGGCCTGCCGGACAGTCAGCTGGCCGCCTTCCAGCGCGGCCTCCAGGTCACCAACCCGCCGCAGACCATGGTGCTCCACTTCACCTATACGACGTCCTCGCCCGGGGAAGCGGCCCGCCGGGCCAACGCCGTCACCAAGGCCTACCTCGATCTGCGCAAGAAGCAGTGGGGCGAACTGCGCGACAGCATGGTCAAGAAGTCCCAGAACCAGCTGAACCCGATCGCCAAGGAGCAGAACGACCTGGCCAAGCAGCTGGCCGCCGAGGGCAGCGGGGCACCCGACTCCTCCCGGGCCCGCAACGACGACCTGCTCAGCAAGGTCGGCACGCTCAACAGCCAGATAGCCAGCCTCAAGGCGCTCGACATGACGGCCGGCACCGTCATCGTCAAGGCCGTTCCCCCCAGCGCCTCCAGCGGGCTCGGCCTTGTCGTCTCGCTGGGCGTCGGCGGCGCCGTCGGGATCGCGCTCGGACTGCTCGCCGCCTGGGTCCGGCTGGTCTTCGACCCCTCGCCCCGCTCGTCGGGCGACGTCGCCCGCGCGGTACGGGCCCCCGTTCTGGGCTCCCTGCCACGCGTCTCCGACGGCGGTCCGCTGCTCGCCGTGGACCAGTCGGACTCCCGCCTCGCCGAGGAGTACCGATCGGTCGCCTTCCGGCTCGCCTACGACCAGCGTTTCGCCGACCGGCGCAGGCTGCTCGTCGCGGCCCCGCGCGGGGCCAACAGCGAAGCGGCGGCGGCCGTGGCGTCCAATCTGGCCGCGTCGTTCGCCGAGACCGGCAAGGACGTGCTGCTCGTCGAGGCCGATCTGCGTACCCCCTCCCTCACCGGCCGGCTGCGCGCCAACGCCCCCAGCCGTCCAGGGTGGAGCCTGCCGCCCGACTTCGACGAGTCCGGCTGGCCAGGCCCGCGCCAGCTCCAGGTCGACGCGGGCGAGTCGGGCGCCTTCGACCTGATCCCGGGGGAGCGGGTACGCAATGTGGCACGCGCCCTCACATCGCCCCGGGTGTCGCGGCTGATCGAGGAGGCCGACTCGCCGAACGCGACGGTCGTCGTACTCGCCCCGCCCGTCCTCGCCTACGCCGACGCCCTGGCCCTGGTCGACCGGGTGGACGGGGTGCTGATCGTGTGCGACCCGCGCGCCGTGCACCGGGCCGAACTCGTCCGCATCCGCGAGCTGATCACCGGCGCGGGCGGCACCGTCCTGGGCGCCGTCACCCACTCGGCGCCCCGCAGGCCCGGCCGCCGTACCGCCGCCAGATCCGGACACCGGGGCGGAGGCAGCCGGGCATCGGGCAGACCCCTGCCGCCGGGGACGGCGCCGCAGCTTCCGGCTGCGTACCCGGCGGCACCGCACGTTCCCGCCGGGGACGACACCGTCGCCCTGCGCACCATCCGCGCCGGGGACCGGTGAGACGCTCGGCCATCGTCGCCGCCTCGGTGCTGGACCAGGCTGCTTCCAGCCTGACCAACATCCTGGTCCTGGTGATGGCGGCGCGGGTCTCCACCACCGCCGGGTTCGCCGCGTTCTCGATGGTCTACCTGACGTTCACGGTGCTGCTCGGCCTCAATATGTCGTACGTCGGCCAGGCCGTCGTACTGGAGCGCGGCGACCCCGCGGCGCTCGCATCGGCCTGCCGGTCGGCCGCCGCCTTCACCGCCTGCGCCTCGGTTGCCGCGGGTGCGCTGCTCGCGGTGGGCGGCGCGGCCGTCGGCGGCAGTACCGGACACACCTTCCTGGCCCTGGGCCTCGTACTGCCCTTCGTGCTGCTCCAGGACGGCCTTCGCTACTCCTTCTCCGCACTGCAGCAGCCGCACCGCGCACTCGCCGCCGATGTGCTGCGGCTGCTCTGTGTGGTGCCCGCCCTGCTGCTCCAGCCCCACCACGCGGCCCCCGCCCGCCTGGTGGCCGTCTGGGGCCTCTCCGCCGTCCCGGCGCTGCTGGCCGGTCTGCTGCTGCTGCGGCCCCTGGTGCGCGGGGCCGCCACGCAGGTGCGGCGCTATCTGCGGCGCGGTCACCTCGGGATGCGGTTCGTCGTCGAGTTCGCCGTCGGCAACGCCTCCAGCCAGCTGGCCGTACTCGGCCTCGGTCTCTTCGCCAGCCCGCTGGCCGTGGGCGCGCTGCGCGGCGCCACGACCCTCTTCGGCCCGCTCAACGTGCTGTTCAACTCGGTCAACGCCTTCGGTCCGCCGGTCCTCGGCCGTCTGGGCGGCCGGCGCGCCATCGCACGCGCCGCCGCCCTCCTGGGCTGCGTACTGGCCGCGGTGGCCTTCGGCTGGGCCGCGGTCCTCTACGCGCTGCCCGACCGGATGGGGCGCCAACTCCTGGGAGCCACCTGGCAGTCGGCCTCCGCGCTGCTGCCCGCGACCGGCAGCCAGTACGCGGTGATGGCGCTGGGGACCTGCGCACTGGTCACGCTCCGGGTGCTCAGCCCGCGTGCCACCCTCTCGCTCCAGGTGGTGTTCTCGCTGGTCTCCGTGGTGCTGATGCTCGGGGGCTATCCGCTCGGCGGCGCCATGGGCGCGGCCTGGGGGCTCGCCGCGGGCTCCGCGCTCAAGGCGGTCGCCGCCTGGACGCGGGTCGCCCGGCCGGGCCCGGCGGCCGAGCCGGTCACCGGCGGCGGCGCTCAGCGCAGCGCCGCACCCCTGTCCTGACGGTAGGTGGTGACCATCGCGATACAGATGACCGCGATGGCCACCCGGCCCGACGCCTGGAGCAGCGGCCCGCGCAGCAGGATGAACGAGTAACCGGCGACGAGCGGCACCACCAGCGAGATCAGGCTCCCGGGAGGCGTACGCCGGACGGCGCGGCGGGCGTACCGCCGGTCCACCCGGGCTGCGGCGTACCCCATCGCGAGCAGCCCCAGCGTCATCCCGGCGGGACCGAAGTCGATCCACAGCTCCGCCCAGACCGGTGAGGAGAGATTGGTGTTGACCGCGTCCATCCACTCACCGACCATCACCCCGGTGTCGTGCGGCTTGCCGTGCCACACCGAGCGCGGGACCGCGAACAGGATCGAACCGGCCAGCTGTCTGCCGTAGAGGTGTCCCACCCCGGACCGCTCGAAGGTGATGGTGTTGGCGAACATACCGATCTGGTCGTAGTCCTTGAGCGCCAGCGGCTCAAGGACCGAAGTGGTCTCCACCGGGCGGTAGTTCTGCTCGTCGTAGCGGAAGCGGTCGGCGAACGGGAAGACCACCAGCGCCACCACCACCCCCAGGCTGAGCGCCGAGCGGTACATCGCCGCACTGACCGGGAACAGTGTGAAGAGCAGTGCGAGCAGAACGGTCAGGAACCAGTAACGCGGGTTGGAGATCGGGTTGTTCACCACCGTGTTCAGCCCTGCCAGTGCGATCCAGACCGCGATCACGGCGGGGGACCTCCTGGCCCGCCGCGAGGTGACGAGCCAGCGGGTGTACGCGAGCAGTGCGAAGAGCGCGGGGACCGTGCCGAAGCCGCGCAGCAGCGCCTGGCCGGCCTGGGAGTCGGCCTGCGAAATGCCCGCCTCCTCGATCCCGGCGATGATCTCCTGGCGGCTGCTGAAGAAGACGGCGGGCCCGCCCAGTTTGACGATGAGCGCCGCGCTGCACACGAAGGCCACCACGACCAGCAGATACAGCCGCCGCCTGTGCACCAGCGCGGGCCGGGTCTCACCGCGGCCTCTGCCACCGGGCCGGTGCCGGGCGAGCAGCGCGCCCACGTCGAAGGCGGCGCAGCCGATGAGGACCAGCGCCACCGCCTCCGTCACATCGGAGCGCGGCCCCACCACCGGTGTCGGCACCTTGCCGAGCACCGCCTGGGCCAGGGGCGCCACGCCCATCGCCATGTAGACGAAGAGCCAGAACGAGCCCTGGAGCAGCTTGCGGTGGCTGGTCAGCACCATCCCGGAGAGTCTGGCCCCCGCGTACACGGTCAGGGTGAGCTGGAGCCAGTACGCGGCGTCATGGGCCCCGTCGCCCGGCTGTACGGCGACGATCAGCGGCAGTACCAGCGAGAGCCCGAGCGCGAGCGGCACCGACAGGGCCCGGGAGAGCAGTGTGCGGGGCGAGACGGCGGGCGCGAAGCGGAAGGCGGCGGCGGCCACGGGAGGGCCGGGGAGCGGTCTGTGTCCGGTGGCAGCGGCCGTGGGACCCGGCCGGGCGCCCTCGCTCGTGTCCGTCGCCATCGGCCGGCCCCCGCCCCTGTTGAAACCGCCTGCCGGGCGCCCTTGCTGAACGCCCTTGCCGGGCCGCGCCGTTGAGCGGCCCCGCTGCATGTCCCTGCTGCGTGTCTCTGCTGCGTATCCCTGCTGAATGCCCCTGCCGGCGCCCCGGCCGAACACACCGGCCGGACACCCCGCCGTGCTTCCCCGCCCGCAGTCTACCGAGGCCGCGCCGCCACCACCCGGCAAGCACTAGGCTGAGCGCTCGGGCGCCTGGGGAGGCGCCAGTGGGGGTGAAGTGATGCGGAATCTACCGGCGTTCACGCTGGCCGGATACGACAAGGGCCGGGGCAGAGTGACCCAGGCGCTGTGGTTCGCCGTGATGAACACCGTCTTCATGGCGTGGTTCTGCCCGGCCCGGCTGCGTGTCGCGCTGCTGCGGGCGTTCGGCGCGACCATCGGCGACGGGGTGCTGATCCGTCACCGGGTACGGATCCTCTGGCCGTGGAAGCTGACGGTGGGCGACCACACCTGGATCGGTGAGGGCGCCTGGCTGCTCAACCTGGAACCGGTCACCCTCGGGGCGCACGTCTGTCTCTCCCAGGAGGCGCTGCTCTGCACCGGCAGCCATGACCACCGCGCCGCGGACTTCCGCTACCGCAACGCCCCGATCGAGGTGAAGGACGGCGCCTGGATCGCCGCCCGCGCCACGGTCCTCGCGGGCGTCACCATAGGCGCGCAGGCGGTCGTCGCCGCGGGCACCGTCGTCCACCGGGACCTCCCGGACCTCACCCTCCACACGGCCGATGGCCGCCGCCCGGTGCAGGAGCCGGTATGAGAGTCCTGCACGCCGTCACCCTGCACAGCCCCACACACGCCTTCGGCGGCCCTGTACGGGTCGCGCTCAACCTCTCCCGGGGGTTGCGGGCCCGCGGCCACGAGGCGCGGCTGACCGCCCTCGGGGACGGCTTCGAAGGCCCGCTGCCCACCGAAGTGGAGGGCGTGCCCGCCCGGCTCTTCCCGGCCCGCCGGATGCTGCCGCTCGGCTTCAGCGGGATCACCTCGCCCGCCCTGGTCGCAGGCGCCGGACGGCTGGTCCGTGACGCCGACATCGTCCATGTGCACCTCGCCCGCGATCTGGTGACCCTGCCGGTCGCCCTCGCGGCGCTGCGTGCCGGCAGGCCGCTCGTGCTCCAGACCCATGGCATGGTCGACCCCAGCGACCGGCTCCTCGCCCGAGTGCTCGACGGGCTCGCCGTCCGCAGGGTGCTCCGCGGGGCAGCGGCCGTGCTCTGTCTGACCGACCATGAACGCAGGGGCCTCGAAGCCGTGGCGCCCGCCGGCCCGGGGCGGCCGCTCCGGCTCACCCGCCTCGTCAACGGCGTACCGGCCCAGGAGCCGCGCCCCGCCCCGTCCGGAGCCCCGCGCATCCTGTACGCGGCCCGGCTCCAGGCCAGGAAGCGCCCGCGGGACTTCGTGGCGGCGGTCCCGGAGATCCTGCGCCACCACCCGGCGGCCGAGTTCGTGGTCGCCGGGCCCGACGAGGGCGAACTCGCCTCCGTACAGGCGCTCATCGACCGGCTCGGCCTCGGGGAGCGCGTGCACTGCCCCGGTGCGCTCTCGGCCGGTGAGATGCTCGCCGAGCTGCGGCGGGCCCATGTCTATGTGCTGCCATCGGTGGACGAGCCGTTCCCGATGTCGGTCCTGGAAGCACTCGCGGCCGGGACACCCGCCGTGGTCACGCGCTCCAACGGCCTCGCCCGGGACATCGCGGAGGCCGGCGCCGGACGCGTGGTCGACGGCCCCGCCGGTCTGGCCCCGGCCGTACGGGAGCTGCTCGACCCGGCCGTCGGCGTACCGGCCTCCGCCGCGGCCCGGAAGCTGGCGGCGGAGGCGTTCTCGATGGACAGCGTGCTCGACACACTCGTCGGGGTGTACGAGGGCTGTACGGGGAGCGCGCGGGGGGTGTGACGGAGGGGCCTACGCGGGCACCCAGGCGTAGCAGCCGGACGAGGTGAACTCGGCAGCGCCCGCCGGGATGCGGGCCCTGACCGTGCCCTTGGCGCCCGTGCCAGGCCCGGACGCGAGCACCTTGCCGTGGCTGTCCGAGACCCGCCAGGCGCAGTCGTCGGAGTGGGTCAGGGCCCGGTAGGTACCGGCTCGGGGCTTCTTCCGGGTGCCGTCCGCGAAGCCCGCGTCCGCGGCTCTGAGCACCGGCTTCTGGCCGGGGCAGAGCAGCGTGATGGCTGCCTTCGCGTCGGGGATGTCGCCCGCGATGACCGCCCCCACCGCCGCGTCCTTGTCGTGCGCTGCGGTCCTTGCCACCCGCTGGCAGTTCTCCTGCCCGGTCTGCAGCACGGCGGACGGATCCATGTCCTGCGGTACCCGCCCGCTCAGATACTTCTTGTCCTTCTTGCTGAACGAGCCGGTGGCCGGGGTGAGCCGGGAGTCCGGCAGCACCGGCTCACTGGCCGAAGGGGTCGACGAGGGGCCTGTCGCGGTCTGCGGGTCCGGGATGGTCGCCGCCGGGGCCGGGCTGTGCCGGGCCCCGCTCCTCCCGTCATGGGCGGTACCGGACGAACCGCAGGCGGAGACGGAGACGAGGGCGGCCAGCGCGGCCGCAACGGCCGCGGTACGCCGGTGGAGTGGACGCATGAGAGAGCTCCTGTGGTACGGGTGGTGCGGGGCCCGGCCGGCCGGGCCCCGCACGCTGTCAAGGCGGTGGTGTCACCCGCGGATCACGGTGCACCGAAGGTCAGCACCAGCTGCGGGGTTCCCTCGGCCGCGGTGGCCTCACGGGACCACAGCCAGAGCGGGTCCGTGCCGGTGCTCGTCAGCGCCAGGCTGTAGGGGCTGCCCAGTGCCGGGGTGAGCGCGGCGGTGTCGAGCGGGGCCGAGTAGACGGTGGAGCCGTCCGTGGCCCCGCTCAGCGTCCCCAGCGTGCCGGTCCCCGGCGCGGGCCGGTTGTTGTACGTCAGGGCCGACTCCGTCCAGTCTCCGGTGACCGGCACCACGGACTGGCTGTCCGTCGAGCCCGCCCCGGTCTGCGTCGAGGTCTTCACCGACAGCCTGGCGCTCTTCAGTACTGTGCCCGCCGGGGCGGACGGCAGCGTGAACCGCAGATACGACGCGTACGCCGATGTGCCGCGTACGGCAAGGGAGCTCGATGTGCCGTAGTTCGTGCTCGGGGCACCCGCGTTGACATAGCTGTCCTCGGACGCCCTGACCGTGGAGACGGTGTCGGCGGGCGCACTGGCCAGCGTGTAGTGGCCGGCCACCTGCTGGGCGGTGAGCACCGAGGGGTAGATGGCCGTCTCGTCGATCTGGCCCGCGAAGAAGTTGCTGGTGGGCTGCTGCGGCCAGCCGTTGAGCTGGTCACCGCCGACCCGCCAGTAACCGGAGTACGCCTGATTGCCCGTCACCTTCGAGGACGCCTTCAGCGCACCGTCGACGTAGAGCGCCATACCGGACGAGCCCTGGGTGGCGACCACATGGTGCCAGGCGCCGTTGTTGTAGGTGCCGGGGGTGGTGACGGTCTGCGCCGACCCCGGGTACACACCGAAGACCAGATTTCCGCTGTCGGTCAGGTAGATCTGCTTGTCGTAGTTGCTGCTGGTCTTCGTGGTGTTGTTGCCGAACCCGACGAGCTTGCCGCCGCGGTCGGTGGTCGTCCTGAACCAGGTCTCGATGGAGTAGTCACCGTCCACGGTCGTCCTGCGGTCGCTGTACACCACCTGGTCGGTGCCGTCGAAACCCATCGCCGTACTGGGGCCGTTGACCGCGGCCGGCGTCTGTCGCAGCGCGGGCCCGCCCAGCTGGATGCCGCTGCTGTCGGACGCGGACGAGTCGCCGGTGAACGGGGAACTCGCCTCGTCGTAGCGCCAGTACTGGGTCGCCCCGTCCTTCAGCACCGCCGACGGATACGCCTCGGCCGACGAGGGGACGGTGACCGTCGCGGTGGGCGAGAGCCCGCTGGTGTTCCCGGCCGCGTCCGACGCCGTCACCCGGTAGGTGTAGGTCTGGCCGGCGCTCACGCCGGTGTCCCGGAACGACAGCTGCGGGCGCGACCAGGGCAGCGAGTCGCCGTCCACGGTGTACAGCGGGGTCGACGAGCCGTTGCGGTAGACCTTGTACGTCAGTCTGCTGTCGTCCAGGTCGGTGCTGGAGCGCCACCGCACCTGCACCTCACCGGGCTTGATGCTGGACGCACTGGCCTGCGGCACCCCGGGCACCCCGGTGTCGGGGCTCGCCGCGAACCTGGTGAGTCCCTGGGCGGGGGCCGCGTTGACGGTGGTGAACTCGCCGCCGACCCACAGGTACTTGTTCGACCCGGTCGCCGACACGGCCAGCGCACGCGGGCCGATGCCCTCGCCCAGGCCGTCGTTGGTGTTCGGGAACCAGCCGAGCTTGCCCACACTGGTGGTCGGCTGGGCCAGCAGATGGTTCCGCGGGCCGTCCGGGAACTCGCCCACGCTGGAGCAGTCGTGCGCGTGCGACGCGCTGTAGAGGACGTTCTCGTACGAGAGCACGGCCTGGGTGGCGCCCAGGCAGGTGTCACGCCAGCGCTGACTGAGATCGCTGAGGTTGAGCGCGATCCGCCCGTCGAAGACGCCTCCGCCGGTCCCTTCGTTGCCGGTGTAGAAACCGGTCGCGTCGGTCCCGATGGTCTTGACGACCGAGTTGGTCTCGATGAAGCCCGGATAGGTCTTCACATTGTCGCCCGACGCGGCGTCGACCACGGCGAGCGCGTGCGATTCGGCGCCGTTGACGGTGAAGAAGTCACCGCCGAGCAGGACGTCGTGTCCGTCAGGCGTGACCGCAACGGCCCGGCCCGGCAGATCGGCGTCGGCGCGGAACGGCCGCAGCGCCCCGGTGGCGCTGTCCACCGCCGCGAAGCGTTTGCGGGTCTCGCCCGCGACGGTCCCGAAGTCGCCGCCCGCGTACACCGTGTCGTCGGTGACGGCGAGCGCCCGCACCGTCGCCGGGAAGCTCGGGTGGAAGTCCGCCTTCGGGGCGCAGGTGGCGATGTCGATCGCGGCGAGGCTGCTAGCCTGTACGCCGTTGACGGCGCCGAAGTAGCCGCCCGCGTACAGCGTCTTCTTGTCGGGCGAGACCGCGAGCGCGCGTACCGTCGCGGTGCCGCTGCCCACGGTGAACGACAGCTTGCAGGACGTGGGCGCCCCGGTGGCCGCGTTCATCGCCACGAAGTTGACGGCGTCCTGCGGGGTGCCGCTCGCCCCGTCCGGCGGCCTGACCTGCGAGAACGTACCGCCGACGAAGACGGTCCCCTGCGCCTCGGCAAGGGCCCAGGCGATCCCGTTGGTCTGCCAGGTCGGCAGCGAGTCGGCGGTGAACGCCACCGGAGGCGTGACCGCCGCGGCAGGCGCCGCCGCCGTCGCTCCCAGGCCCGCGGTGGCCGTGAGGACGAGGGCGCCCGAAAGCACCCCGGGCCTCCGCAAGAGTCCTCTGGATCTACGCATGAGCCCTCCGGATCTACGCACTGCATACCCCCCACACCTGAAGTCGTGCATGTCAGCGGTCGATGCGGACGTTCGCACCGGCCAGTTCGTCCGCCACCTGACGCATATCGGCGTCGACCATGATCCGGGCCAGCTCCTCGACGAGCACCTCCGGTTTCCAGCCGAGCAGTTCGTTCGCCTTGGCCGGGTCCCCGATGAGCGCGTCCACCTCGCTGGGGCGCTCGTACTTCGGGTCGTAACGGACGTATCTGTCCCAGTCCAGACCCGCGTGCGCGAACGCCGTCTCCACGAACTCCCGTACCGTCGCCGCTACTCCGGTCGCCACCACGAAGTCGGTCGGCTCGTCGTGCTGGAGCATGCGCCACATCGCGTCCACATACTCCGGGGCGTACCCCCAGTCGCGTACGGCGTCCAGATTGCCCAGGTAGAGCCGGTTCTGGAGGCCCGCCTTGATCCGCGCCACCGCGCGGGTCACCTTCCGGGTCACGAAGGTCTCGCCACGGCGCGGCGACTCATGGTTGAAGAGGATGC
Organism: Streptomyces sp. NPDC054757; assembly: GCF_053612185.1. Classification (NCBI taxonomy): domain Bacteria; kingdom Bacillati; phylum Actinomycetota; class Actinomycetes; order Kitasatosporales; family Streptomycetaceae; genus Streptomyces; species Streptomyces sp. NPDC054757. Next base: position 63,851 of record NZ_JBSHBW010000012.1, on the reverse strand, counting down.
CGTTCACCGCGTACATGCCGTACGCCTCACGGTAGTTGACCGTGGTCCAGTACCCGAAGACCTTGGCCGCACCGTACGGGCTGCGCGGATGGAACGGTGTGCCCTCGTGCTGCGGGGGCGGGGTGGAGCCGAACATCTCCGACGAGGACGCCTGGTAGTAACGGGTCTCGATACCGCTCGCCCGGATCGCCTCAAGGAGCCGCAGCGCCCCGAGGCCCGTCACATCACCCGTGTACAGGGGGGCGTCGAAGGAGACCCTGACATGGGACTGGGCTCCCAGGTTGTAGACCTCGTCAGGTCTGAGGTCGCGCAGCAGGTTCACCAGCGCCACCCCGTCGGCGAGGTCCGCGTGGTGCAGTACGAAGGACCGATCGGGCTGCTGCGGGTCCTGGTAGATGTGGTCCACGCGCTCCGTGTTGAAGCTGGACGAACGCCGGACGAGCCCATGGACCGTGTACCCCTTGGAGAGCAGCAGCTCCGCCAGATAGGAACCGTCCTGACCGGTGACTCCGGTGATCAGTGCGGACTTGCTCATATGGACTGTCCCTCTCTGGCGGACCGTGCCGGGACCGGCCCGGAGACCGCGGTTATATGGTGGTTCAGGAAATAAGTCAGCTTCTTGTGCACAGTGATGGGCTTCGTCCTGGCATGATCCGGTTCATGACTGAATCGCTGTTCCTGCCCGAAGGCGCCCGCATATTCGTCGCCGGCCACCGCGGCCTCGTCGGATCGGCCGTGGCCCGCCGGCTCACCGCCGACGGACACCAGGTCCTCACCCGTACCCGAACCGAGCTGGATCTGCGCGACGCCGGGAGCACCGCGCGCTATCTGGACGACACCCGCCCCGACGCGGTCGTCCTGGCCGCGGCCAAGGTCGGCGGCATCATGGCGAACAGCACCCATCCGGTCCAGTTCATCGAGGAGAACCTCCAGATCCAGCTGAGCGTGATCGCCGGGGCGCACGCGGCGGGCGTGGGCAGGCTCCTCTTCCTCGGCTCCTCCTGCATCTACCCCAAGCTCGCCCCGCAGCCGATCAGTGAGGACGCCCTGCTGACCGGGGCGCTGGAGCCCACCAACCAGGCGTACGCCCTGGCCAAGATCGCCGGAATCGTACAGATCCAGTCCTACCGGCAGCAGTACGGCGCGGCCTACATCTCCGCCATGCCGACCAACCTCTACGGGCCCGGCGACAACTTCGACCTGGAGACCTCGCATGTGCTGCCCGCGCTGATCCGCCGCTTCCACGACGCCCGCGAGGCCGGGCGGGACGAGGTGGTGCTCTGGGGCTCCGGGACCCCGCGCCGCGAGTTCCTCCATGTCGACGACCTCGCCTCCGCCTGCGCGCTGCTGCTCCGCTCGTACGACGGCGACGACCCGGTCAACATCGGCTGCGGCACCGACCTGACCATCCGGGAACTCGCCGCCACCGTCGCCGAAGTGACCGGCTACCAGGGACGGATCGGCTGGGACACCGCCAAGCCGGACGGTACCCCGCGCAAGCTGCTCGACATCTCCCGTCTGAGCGCACTCGGCTGGAAGCCGGACATCGCGCTGCGCGACGGTATCGCCGCCACGTACGCCGCCTGGCAGCGCGGCTGACGGCCGGTACGTCGGGGCCCGGGTCCGCACGGGCAGCGGCCGGTCAGTACGCACCGCGGCCGTCGACCACGGCGCGGAGCGTACGGGCCATCACATCGACATCGCTGGTGAACGACCAGTTGTCGACGTACTGGAGATCGAGCTGGACCGTCTCGTCCCAGGAGAGGTCGGAGCGGCCGCTGACCTGCCAGAGCCCGGTCATCCCGGGCCGTACGGCGAGCCGCCTGGCCTCCGTCTCGTTGTAGCGGGCGGCCTCATCGGGCAGCGGCGGGCGCGGCCCCACCAGGGACATGACACCGCACAACACATTGATCAGCTGGGGGAGTTCATCGAGTGAGGTCCGGCGCAGCAGCCGCCCGGCCCGGGTGACCCGGGGGTCGCGCCGGATCTTGAACATCGGGCCGTCGGTCTCGTTCGCCGATGCCAGCTCGGCCTTGCGGGCGTCCGCGTCCAGCCGCATCGTACGGAACTTCCACATCACGAACGGTGTGCCGCCCTGGCCGATCCGCTGCTGCCGGTAGAAGACCGGACCGGCCGAACTCAGCCCGACCGCAAGGGCTATGGCCAGGAAGAGCGGCGAGAGCAGCAGCAGCCCGGCAGCCGCGCCCGCCCGGTCCACGACGGACTTCAGCACCGGCTGGGCGCCGCGCCGCACCGGCGGCACGATCCGCAGCAGTGCGAGACCGGCTGCGGACGAGGGTTCGAGCCGCTTGACGGAGATCTCCACCAGGCCCGGGGCCAGAGCGAGTTCGACCCCCGCGTCATGCAGGGCCCAGGAGAGCCGCCGCAGTCTCTCGCCCGACATCCCGGAGCCGGGCGCGACCAGGACCACATCGGCCGACAGCTCGCGCGCCGCGCTCAGCAGGGGCACGGTGTCGTCCGCCGTGACCACCGGGGCGTAGGGCGCCAGCCGGCCGGCCACCCGGGATCCGCTGCCCACCTCGCCCGCGCCCACCGCCACGATGCCGACCACGACGTACGGGTGGTCGGTGCGGCCCGCCAGATGGCCGGCCACGTCATCGGCCGCCACCGGCTCGCCCACCACCAGCACCCGGGTCACCACCTGGGCCTTCCGCCGGGCCGCGGCCAGATGCCGGTAGGTGGCCCGGCGCCAGACCAGGGTGGCGAGCAGCGACGGAAGGAGCACCAACAGGCTGAGCAGCGGCGGGTGGTGGAGTTCGGCGGCGCTGCGGATCACCGCGAGCACGCCCAGCAGGATCAGCCAGTCGTGCAGCACGGGCAGCGCGCCCCTGGACTCACCCAGGGCGCGCCTCGTGTAGCGGCGCCGGAACGCCTGCACGCCCAGCCAGGCCACCGCCGTGACGGCGGCCGACCGGAGTGCGTACGGCTGCCCCTGGGCGCGGAAGGCCAGAGCCACCGGCAGCGCCGTCGCGGCGACGTCGGCGAGCAGGGCCGTCGGCAGGTACCACGGTGCTTTCAGGCGCATCCCATGCGGGATCGCGCCTGATGAAGTGCTGATGTCGGACGCACTTGTCTCAGGCGTTCGGACATGCCACATGTACCCCCCCCGGCACGTGTTGACTGGTGCGTCCCGCTGGTCGATTCCCCGATCGACGAACTGGAGTCGCAACAGGGAACAGTACGACAAACTTCAGGGCGCACCATGCCGTTTACGTAATCGTTGCGACCGATTGGCCCGGCATATATCGGGAGACCGTGTGAGGAAGAGGTGTTGGCCTCGTGTAATCGATCGTGGCGCCTTCTCTGTCCCGACCGCCGTGTGCAGCCGGATTCACCCCACGGTCATGCGTGCGAACGAACCTGCCCCGGTGCGGCGGCATTTCACGGTACGGGATGCGGAGCGACAGCCTCAGCGACTGCGCCGCTGGTCACGGCGGGCGGCGGCCGGACGGCCCGGGACACCCGGCCGCCGCGTACCGCCGCCTCCGGCGCCGACCCCTGTTGTCCCGAAGCGGCATTTCGGTTCTACTACTGCGCAACCCCCGCACTGCGGGCGGTTTTCCGGGAAGGAACGACGATGGCAGAAGCGCCGGTACGACCGTTGGCGCACCACCGCCGCAGCACCACCGGGCGGCGCATCCTGCTGCCGGGGGCCGGTCTCGGGCTCGGCCTGCTGCTGATCTGTCTGCTGGCCACCAGCGGAATGGCCTGGTCGCCCTTCGGGGCGGACGGCGGGCCCGCCGGAGCACCCGCCGCCGGGCCGTCCGCCCAGGGCCCGGATGTGCGGGCCGGGGCCAACACCCCCCGGCCGCAGCGCACCACCGGCAAGGAACTCCCCTTCGACCTGCCCTCGACCGCGGCGCTGCGCACCGGCCACCACCTGGTGTTCGCCCACTACTTCACGCCGTATCCGCTCTCCCTGGACAACAAGCCGGCCGGGCAGGACTACTACAGCCGCAACTATCTGACCAGGCAGGGTGAGAACGGCAAACACGCTTCGTACGGGGGCCTGTTGCGGGACCGGCCCCTTCCGGTCGCACCGCGCGGCGGCGACTGGCAGCTCGCCAACCTCCAGCAGGAGGTCCGTACGGCGAGGGCCGCCGGTATCGACGGGTTCAGCGTCGACATCCTCTCGCTGACCGGACCGAACTGGCAGCGCGTCAACCTCCTGATGAGAGCCGCCGCTTCGGCCGCCCCGGGGTTCCGGATCATGCTGATGCCGGACATGACGTCGCTGCACACCGACCCGACGACGCTGGCCGACGCCCTGGCCGGACTGGCCGCCTCGCCCGCCGCCCACCGGCTCGGCGACGGACGGCTGGTGATCTCCCCCTTCAAGGCGGAGGCACACGACCCCGGCTGGTGGTCGCAGCTGACGACACGGCTGCGGGCACGCCACGGCATCCGTACGGCCCTGGTCCCGCTCTTCCTCGACTTCCGGGCGAACGCACAGCGGTTCGCCCCGATCAGCTACGGCTTCTCGGAGTGGGGCAACCGCAGTTACACCGCCCAGGCGGGGGCCGCGGGCGATGTGGCGCTGGCCCACCGTCTCGGCAGGACCTGGATGCAGCCGGTCTCGGTGCAGGACGCCCGGCCGAACCAGGGGGTGTACGACGAGGCGGGCAACACCGCGACGCTGCGCGCAGGCTGGGGCCACGCCATCGACGACGGTGCCGACTGGGTCCAGCTCACCACCTGGAACGACTACTCCGAGGGCAGCCAGTTCGCCCCATCGCTGCACAACGGCTACGTCTACCTCGACCTGTCCTCGTACTACCTCACCCGGTTCAAGACGGGGCAGTGGCCGAAGATCGTGCGGGACACGGTCTATCTGACCTCGCGGGTGCAGTTCGCAGGGGCGCGCCCGGCGCCCGGCGCGCAGCAGAAGCTGATGAGCCCGCGCGCGGGGACGGCCGCGCCCCGCGACATGGTGGAGGCGCTGACCTTCCTGACCGCGCCCGCCGATCTGGAGACCGTGGTCGGGACCGACCGGCGGAGCCACCCGGTCCCGGCCGGGGTCCTGGCCACCCTGGTGCCGCTGCGCCCGGGGTGGAGCGCGGCCACGGTGCGCAGGGACGGCAGGACGGTGGCGGAGGTGACCTCGCGCCACCCGGTACGGAGCCAGGTCCAGGTGCAGGACCTCCAGTACTACGCGGAGAGCAGCGGCCGCCCGGACACTCCCTGAGCCGGACACTCCCTGGGCCGGACACTTCCGGAGCCGGATTCGTCCGAGGCCCTTCCCCTTACGCAAGGGGAAGGGCCTCGGGCGCTGTCCGGTCAGGTGCGGGTACCCCCGGCCGCTGCGGCGATCCTCACGGGTACGAGACGACGGTGGACGGCACCGTCGACGTCCCCGATGTGGCGGAGCCGGTGTTGTTGATGACGTGGTTGTACTGGCCCTTCCCGCCGAGCGACACCACCAGCAGATCGTGGAACTTCACCCCCGCCTTGTCGGGGGCGGCGAAGCCGTGGTCCTGCTGGATGGTCGGATCCGCGGTGAAGTTGCAGTAGCTCCCAAGACCCCAGCCCTCATGGGTGTTGACCGAGTCGGCGACCTTGTAGGCGGCGTATCCCTTGGTGGCGCCGTCCTGGACGGCGGCCTGGTTGGGGGCGTCGTACGCCTTCTCGTTCTGGAAGAAGATCGTCTTGCCGTTCTCGCCGTTCCACTGGACGTCGTACTTGTTGAAGTGCTCGACGAACAGCCCGGTGGCGAGCACATTGTCGCCGTTGACCGTGAGCCCGTAGTCGGCTCGGTTGGTGTCCCAGCCGACCCCTTCACCATGGTCGGCGCGCCAGAGCCAGGTGTGGTCGACGATGGTGTTGTTGCTGTTGATCTCCATACTGGTGGTGGCCTTGCCGGGGCCCGCGCCGCCGATCCGGACGAAGACGTCCTGCACGGTGGTCGGGTTGGCCGAGTGGTCGGCGGACGAGCCCTCCGGGCCGACCTGGAGCAGCGTGTCCGAGTTGGTGGTACCCGCGTCGATCAGCAGACCCGCCAGCTTGACGCCGTCCACGTCGGCGACCTTCATCGCCGTCACCCCGTTGTCCGGGACAATCGTCGCGTACCCGAGACCCAGCACCACGGTGTTGGCCCGCTTCACGTTGATCGTCTGGTCCACGTGGTAGATGCCGGGCGTGAAGAGCAGGTTGAGCCCCTGGTCCAGCGCCTGGTTGATGGTCGCGGCGCTCGCGCCGGGCTTGACCACGTAGAACTGGTCCAGCGGGATCGAGTCGCCCTTCGGCGTGCCGTTCTCCCAGGTGGTGCCGCTGGCGTTGGTGCGCTTCTCCGGCGTGAACACCTTGTAGTCGTTGCCGTCCAGGTAGAGGAACGGCTTCTCGCGGGAGACCGGGGTCGTGTCCAGGGTGGTGTACGTGGGGTCGGGGAAGCCCTGTGCCGGGGCGCCCTTGACACCCGAGAACACCATGTTCCAGACGCCGTTGGCCCAGCCGCCCACCGAGCTGTCGCGGGTGTACCACTGCTGCTGGGAGTAGGGGCTGACCGTGCCGTCGATCTTGCTGTCGGCGATATAGCCGCCGCTGGCCCAGCCGTAGCCGTCGGGGGTCAGGTTGAGGCCGCCCTTGACGTGCATCCGGCGGAAGGGGGCGGCCTGGGCCACCGCCCAGCGGTCGGTGCCGTTCGCCGGGGTGAGGGCGAGGTTCTCCGCCGAGCGCCAGAAGTTCTGGGTGGCGTTCCCGTTGAACCAGCCCGCGTCCACGGTGACATCGCCGTTGATGTTGGTGTCGTCGGGGGAGAGGCCGAGTCCGGCGATCGAGGTGTAGAAGCCGAGCTGGGCGTTGATGTTGCTGTAGTTGCCCGGCTTGAAGAAGAAGGCGTCCCGGCCGGTGCCGAACTGCGCCGACTCCTGCTGTTTGAAGACCGAGTCCAACTGGCCCTGGATATCGGGGGTTGAGGGGTCGAAGACATGCACATTCGGTCCGAGGTCGCCGCCGCCCGGCAGGTCGGCGGCGTGTGACTTCGACGGGGCGACGACGAGCAGCGCGGCGGCGAGCGCGGCCGCTGCCACCACCGACACCCTTCTCCTGCGTGCTGTGGGGGGAACAAGCATGGGGAAATCTCCCGCAGTTGGTGGCTCGACGGCGAGCCTTCAAGAAATGAAGAGCGAAAAGCTCTGGGAGCGCTCTCTGATGGGTTGGATCGTTCCTCCGGGCATGCGCCACGTCAAGAGTTGTGCAAAAAGTGGTGGAGATGACCCGGATTTCTCCAACTCTGTTGAATAAGGCGGCAGATGAGGGTCGGCGCTTCTGGCGCCGGACGCCGGTGACGAGGGCGGCAGCCGCAGTGGAGCCGCTCCGGACGAGGGGTGCGGATCGCGCCGAAACGTTGACATGTACTGACCGCAAGGTGAATTGTGATGCTCGAATTTCCAGTGTTCCAAGCATGTCTGCGCAGGCATTGCACATTTTGCTGTTCGGTACGAACGGAGAACACTCCTTGCGAATCCTCAGAAGCCGCCCCCGGCAGGGCGCGGCCGCCGCGGTGTCGGCGCTGGTACTCGCCCTCACCACCCTGACCTTCCCGGCATCACAGGCACACGCGGCCGCGATCCCGTCGGGCCGCCTCGACAGCGGGACGAAGACGGTCACCTGGCAGAGCCCCGTCTACGCCAAGGGCACCGTCGACGGCCCCGACAAGTGCGGTACGGCGGCCGACGATCCGGACCAGGCCAAGTGCGCCCGGTTCGATCTGACCGTGAATCCGCCGGCGGGCGAATGGGACGACAACCCCGAGGGCGGCGTCCCGGTCTCCATCCAGTGGCAGACCCCCACCGACGACTTCGACATGTACATCTACGACAAGGACAACAAGCAGGTCGCGTCGAGCGCCGGGACCGCCGACCCCGAGGCGACGGTCATCCCCAAGGCCTCGGGCACCTACCACGTCGTGGTCGTCCCGTACACCGTCCACAACAACTCCTTCACCGGCAAGGCGTACCTCCCCGAGTCCACCGACGCGGGCAACCTCACCGGCTTCAAGGGCTCGCACGGCACCTACGACATCGCGGCCGGCGGCCTCAAGGCCCGCGCCTCATTCTTCACCGACGAGACGATGCGCCTCCAGGCGTCCCCGGACGGCGACCTCTCGGGTCCCGCCGGCAGCCATATGATCCAGCAGCAGCCGAAGGTCCAGTCGCACACCTCCTCCTTCAACGCCGGCACCTACTACGGGATCCGGTCCAAGGGCACCGTGCTGCGCATCTACAAGAAGCCGCTGAAGTTCGCCCTCTACAAGGCGGACAACCGTACGGCGATCTGGGCCGAGGCCGACCCGCTGCGCTGGACGACCGGCGGAATGCGGCAGAGCCTCAAGCGCGGGTCCAAGGAGCAGTTCTTCGGCGGCGGTGAGCAGAACGGCAGCTTCTCCCACCGCGACCAGGTCATGAACGTCGGCAACAACACCGACTGGGACGAGGGCGGCTACAACAACTCCCAGCCGTTCTACATCTCCACCGCGGGATACGGCGTCTTCCGCAACACCATGACGGCCGGGGTGTACGACTTCGGCTCACCGGTCAGGACCGGCCAGCAGGAACGCCGCCTGGACGCCTACTACTTCACCGGCGACACCAAGTCGGTCATCGGCCAGTACACCTCGCTCGTCGGCAAGCCCTTCATGCCGCCGGTGTACGGCCTCGAACCGGGCGACGCCGACTGCTATCTGCACAACGCCAACCGGGGCGAACGCCACACCCTGGACTCGCTCAAGATCGCGGACGGCTACGACCAGAACCAGATGCCGCTCGGCTGGATGCTGGTCAACGACGGCTACGGCTGCGGCTACGAGAACCTGCCGCAGACCGGTGCGGGGCTGAACAAGACCCACACCCAGCTCGGCCTCTGGACCCAGGACGGTCTGCCGAACCAGGCCGACGAGGCCAAGGCCGGAGTGCGCGTCCGCAAGCTGGACGTCGCCTGGGTCGGCAACGGCTACGGTATGGCGCTCGACGCCTGCGACCAGGCCAAGGCCGGTATCGAGGACAACAGCGACGCCCGCGGCTTCGTCTGGCTGCCCGTCTCCTGGGCCGGTGCCCAGCGCTGCGGTGTGCTCTGGAGCGGCGACCAGAAGCTGTCCTGGGACTACCTGCGCTGGCAGATTCCCACCTACGCGGGTGCGACCCTGTCGGGCATCGCGTACAACACCGGTGACGTCGGCTCGATCTACAGCCACGACCCGAAGATGTACGCACGCGACCTCCAGTGGAAGGCGTTCCTCCCGGCCATCATGACGATGGACGGCTGGGCCACCGACATCACCACCAAGAAGCCGCACGACCAGCAGCCGTGGCTCGACGGCGAGCCGTACACCTCCATCAACCGGAAGTACCTGCAGCTGAAGGAGCGGCTGCTGCCGTACATGTACACGCTCTCCAAGGACGCCACGAAGACCGGTGTCGGGTCGGTGCGCCCGCTGTCGCTGGAGTACCCGGGCGACCCGGCGACGCTCGGTGCCAACGCCAAGTACGAGTTCATGTCCGGCTCGGACTTCCTGGTCGCGCCTGTCTACAGTGACACCGACGTCCGCAACGGCATCTATCTGCCGAAGGGCACCTGGACCGACTACTGGACGGGCAAGACTTACCACGGCCCGACCACGGTCAACGGCTACAAGGCACCGCTCGACACCCTGCCGCTCTTCGTCAAGGGCGGCTCGATCGTCCCGATGTGGCCCAAGGGCACGACCTCCTGGGAGACCCGGAACAAGAGCGAACTCGACTACGACATCTACCCGAAGGGCACCACGGACTACACGCTGTACGAGGACGACGGCGTGACCCGGAAGTACGCGAAGGGCTCGTCGGCCACCCAGCACGTCCAGGTGAAGGCCCCCACGCACGGCAAGGGCACCACCACCATCAAGGTCGGTGAGAGCAAGGGAAGTTACACGGGCAAGCCCGCCTCCCGTTCGTACACCTTCACGGTGCACGCCAAGAGTGCGCCCTCGCAGGTGGTCATGGCGGGCGGCAGGCTGCCCCGGCTGACCTCCGCCAAGGCGTTCGCCGCGGCGAAGTCCGGCTGGTACCGGGACCCGGCCACCGGAGTCACCGAGATCAGGACGCCGTCGCTCTCCACGGGCCACGGCTTCTCGGTGACCCTGCGGAAGTAGCGGCCGACGGGCAGCAGTGAGGCAGGTAGGGGGCCGTCCACCGGGCGGCCCCCTACCTGTGCCCGCAGCCACGGACGCACCCGGAGAGCATCCGTTCGAAGGCCGTGGCATAGCATCTCCAGTTCTATGGACACGCTGAGCATCATGGGGAACCCCGGAGCCATGGCCGCCCTCGCCGCGGCGGCGATGCTGGTCGGTTTCTCCAAGACCGCCGTCAGCGGTGCCAACACCGTCAGCCTCGCGGTCTTCGCGGCGGTCCTCCCGGCCCGGGAGTCGACCGGGGTGCTGCTGCCCGTACTGATCGCCGGGGACGTGCTCGCCGTCCTCACCTACCGCAGACACGCCCACTGGCCCACCCTGCTGCGGCTGTTCCCCGCCGTGGCCGTGGGGGTGGTGATCGGCACCGGGTTCCTGTTCTGGGCCGACGACGCGGTGGTCCGGACCTCGATCGGTGCGATCCTGCTGCTGATGGCGGGCGTCACCCTGTGGCGGCGGCGCTCCACGGAGACGGCACGGAGCGGGGCGGCCACCGCCGTCCGAGCGGAGGGAAGGACGGCCGGCGGAGCCGGACCGGTCGCCGACGGGGGAGGCGAGGAGGGCGCTGTCCGGGAAGCCGGAGCGGGCGCTGCCCGGGAGGCAGACGGGGGAGCGGCGGCGAGCAACGCGGGCCGCGGCCGGTTCATGGCCCGCTCGTACGGTGTGCTCGGCGGGTTCACCACCATGGTCGCCAACGCGGGAGGCCCGGTCATGTCGCTCTATCTGATCTCCGCGGGCTTCCGGAAACTGGGCTTCCTCGGCACCTCGGCCTGGTTCTTCCTGATCGTCAACACGACCAAGGTCCCCTTCAGTGTGGGGCTCGGCCTGATCGACGCCAAGTCGCTGCTGCTGGACGCCGTCCTGGTGGTCTTCGTCATCCCCGGCGCCTTCATCGGACGGGCCTGTGTGCACCGGATCAACCAGCGGCTCTTCGAGCGGCTGGTGATCGGCGCGACGGTCCTGGGCGGCGCTCAGCTGCTGCTGCGCTGATCCGCCCCGGCCGGCTGATCCGCCCCGTCCCGCAGGTCCATCACCATGACCGACCCCCACTCCTGCCGCTCGGCCTCGGTGAAACCGAGCGCCAGATAGAAGGCGCGCGCCCCCGGATTCCCGCCGCCCACGCCGAGGTGGAGGCCCCGCACCCCGCGCGCCCGCAGCGCGTCCAGCACGGCCGACATCAGCCGGCGGCCGAGCCCGGCGCCCTGGCCGCGCGGCAGAATGTCGATGTGCAGATGGGCCGGATGGCTCTCGTACAGCGGATCGCCCTCCCTGACCGCTGTGCGGTGGAGCTGCGCCACCCGCTGCCAGTCCCTGCTGCCGTCCCCCGGATCGTCGGCCATGGACTCCGGGTAACGGAGCCGCAGCGGGGCGTACCAGTGCTCGTCCCGCCACCTCTCGTACGCCGCGGAGTCCGCGGTCGCCACCACGTAACCGACCACCCCGGACGCGTCGGACGCCACGAAGGTCAGGCCCGGATCGGCGGCCGGGTAGGGGCCGGCGTACACATGGCCCAGCAGATCGGGGTCGTGGTAGTGCGTGGTGGCGTCGCCGCCGGAGTCCCCGGTCAGCAGGCACACCCGGTACATGCCCGGCAGGTCGAAAGGGTGGAACGGTCGTACGGCGGTGCTCATCGGGCGGTCACCGGCCGGCGCGAGGCGGGTTGGGATGTCATCCCGCCAGAGTAGGCGGACGGTCGGACACCCGGTCGCCGGTGCCCCGGCCGAGATAGGTCAGCGGGCCCGGGTCCAGCACGGGGATCACATGGAACCCCAGCCCGTCGTAGAACGCCCGCGCCGGGGTGTTCGCCGTGACCATGCCCAGATGAACCGCGGGCACGCCCTGCTCGGCCAGCGCGCCGATGAAGCGGGTCATCAGTGCGCGCCCGAACCCGGCACGCTGGTGGCCCGGGAGCAGATCGATGTGCAGATGGGCGGGGTACGCGGCCAGTTCGGGCACCAGCATGCGCTCGGGGCGGTGCAGCAGCGCGGCCATCTGGTCGGCCGGCGTCCGCAGCGGACCTGCCGGGTCCGGGTAGCGCCCGGCGAGCCGGGGCAGCCACTCGGTGCGGTACCGCTCGACGAACAGCGGGGTGTCCGCGGTGCCGAGTACATATCCGACGGCGCGCCCGCCGCCGTCGTCGACCACGAAGGTGAGACCGGGTTCGAGCTCCGCGTAGGGCCCGGCGAAGACACTCGGCAGCAGCTCGTGGTCGGCGTACAAGTGCCGTGCGTCGCCGCCCTCTTCGCCGGTCCGTATACAGATCTCGTAGAGCGCCGGCCGGTCGTCGGGACGGTAGGGGCGCACGAAGGGCTGAGGATTCACAGCAGCCACTATGAAGTGTGCGGGAGCGCTCCCACAAGCGGATTGGGGGCAGGCGGGCGGGGGACGCCCCGGGCGTCACTCGTAGTGGCGCAGCCCGGTCCACACCGCGCCCCAGGGCCGGCGGGGCCCGGTGCAGACGTAGACGTGTCCGCCCCATTCGATGTTGTGGACGCCGTACGGGTTCGACAGCGAAGCGGCCACCCGGACATGGGCGAAGTACCGCCGCAGATAGGCGGCGTAGTCGGGCGCGTACTGGGGTCCCGGCGCGACGGCCACCACGGTCGTGGCCCGCGGATTGCCGGGGCCCCACCACCACGCGGTGTTCTGGTTGCTCACGGCTCTGGGCAGCCCGGTGCCGCGGCCCAGTTCGTTGATGGCGCCGGCCTCGCTGTAGTCGGCCGTGAACACGACGGCGTCGGAGCGCTCTTGGGCCGGCAGTGAGTTCCACACGCCCCCGACCGTGCCGACCAGCTGCGGCCAGCCGATCGTCTCGCCCGACACGGCGCTGACCCGGTAGGCCCAGGCCGCGTTCGACGGGGGCAGCACCGGCAGCACGACGAGAGCCGACACCGCGGCCGTGACGGCGGTCGCGGCCAGCAGGCGGTGCCGCTGGGCGGGCTGTGCGTGCAGCACCCCGTCGAGGCCGACCGCACCGGCGGCCAGCAGACAGACGTACAGCCCGCCCAGGTAGTAGGTCTGGGTGCCGGTGTTGACCGCGAAGACGACGAACAGCAGGCCTTAGACCGTCGCCAGGGACCGCCACAGCGGATTGCCGGACCGCCACAGGAACTTCAGCCCCGCCGCCCAGACCACGACCATCGCCAGGCAGGACATGCCGAGTTGGCCCACGATCCAGGTCACGATGTTCCCGGCGCCGCCGTGTTCGGCGTTGAGAGCCCGGGTCATCGCGAACATCGCCCAGTCGTGGTGCGCCTGCCACCACAGGTCGGGCAGCACACAGAGCACGGCGATCACGGCGCCCGCCGCGAGCCAGCGGTTGGCGAGCGAGCGGCGCGCCCGGCCGGCCAGTACGGCGATCAGCAGCGCGACCGCGAAGATGCCCGCGAGATGGTTGAACTCCGCCCCGACGCCGACGAGTACGCCCACCACCGGCCACCAGCGGGTGTCCCCGGTGCGGCCGATCCTGGCCACCACGAGGGCGGTCGCGGCCCACGCCAGGATCTCGTACGGGGTCGTGTTGGCGATGTGCCCACTGCTCAGCAGGACGGGCATGGTGGCGGTACCGACGGCCGCGAGCAGCTGCGCGCGCCGTGCCCCGCCGAACTCGCGGGCGGTGAGCCCGCCGACGACCACCGTGCAGGCCGCCGCCAGCGCGGCCCAGAGCCTCAGTCCGGCGACCGAGACACCGAACAGCGAGAGGGAGAACCGGGCCAGCAGGGGGGCCAGGACCGGCTGGTCGACATAGCCGGTCTGGAGATGCCGGGCGCTGTCCAGGAAGTACAGCTCGTCCCGCTGGAAGCCGTACCGCTTCGAAAGGGCCATGAGCACACAGAGCACGAGCCCCGCGACGACGTACACCCGCCGGTCGAACCGGGCCGGAGCGACCGCAGGCTCCGCCCGGGGAGCGTCGTCCGCCCCGGAACGCACGCTCTTGCGGATGCTCTCCTCCCTGGCCGGTACTTCCGGCACTTCCCCGACCGCCCGATCCCCCATAGCCCGATCCCCCCTGACGCTCAGTCCCGCGCCCTGCCCCGTGCCGGGCCTCGTGGCCGAGTCGATGTGGGTTCCGGCGCGCCGACGGCCGCCGGACTCCGGGACCCGGACAGGTGCCCCGCCCGAACCATACGGACCCGGGAGCCTGGACGGACAGCTTCCGGACGCCCGCCCCGCGCCCGGTTCAGCCGGCCGTCAGCGCGTAGGCCCAGAGGCCGTCCAGATCGGCGAGCCGGGTGAACCCGGCCCGGCGCAGGACTTGCTGCGACGGCAGGTTGCCCGGCTCGGTGGTGGCCAGCACGGTCTGTACGTGGGGGAGTTGGAGCGTCCAGCGGGAGAGTGCGATCACCGCGTCGGTGGCCCAGCCCGCGCCCCGCGCCGACTCCGTCAGGTCGTAGCCGATCTCCACCGTCCCCTCGGACGGCGGCCCGTGGAACCCGATCCCGCCCAGCGCGGCTCCATCGGTGGCCCGCTGGATGACGAACAGGCCCCACCCGGACACATACGCCCCGGCCTCGGCCGCCATCGCGACCATCTTCCCGGCGATCTGGGTCCCGCTCCCCGGTGCCGCGTCCAGCCAGTGGAGTCCCGCCGTACCGCCATCGGCGAGCACGGCGGCCGCCGCGGGCGACTGCTCACGCAGGACGAGCCGGTCCGTCTCCAGAACGAGCAGGCCGTTCTCTCGGTAATAGCGCAGGGTCATGGCGTCGGGCCACCTCGATACGGTGAGTGGAGACCGGCGCCTCCGTGAACACGGCCCGGACAGTATCTCCCGGTGTGCGGACGTAGTCGGCCCTCTTCGTCCGTACGCTGTCCACCCCGTGGGCAAGAAGCCCGCAACGCGGCACATGGCACAGAGGAGTGACGGGCAGTGCGACGAATCGACGTGGCGGAACGACGGGCACGGCTCGGTGTACGGCACCGGTTGGCGCCCGTCGCCCGCGCGGAAGGTCCGGTCGAGGTGGCGCGGGACCTGGTCGCCCTGCACAGCACCGACCCGTCCTCCGTGTACGTCGCCATCTGGGCGCGGACGAACGGCGGTTCGGTCCAGGACGTGGAACGCGCGCTGTACGAGGACCGCACCCTCATCCGGCTCCTCGGAATGCGCCGCACCGTCTTCGTCACCTCCCTCGACGTGGCTCCGGTGATGCAGGCAGCCTGCTCGCAGGCGGTTGCCGCGCGAGAACGCCGCAAACTCCTCGGGTTCCTCGCCGCGTCCGAGGTCGCGGACGACGAGGCGGGCGTACGGAAGTGGCTGGCCGAGACCGAGGACATCGCCGTACGCGCGCTCGCCGCCCGGGGCGAGGCCACGGCCGCAGATCTCGCCGGGGACGACCCTCGCCTCAGTACGACGGTCGTGCTCTCGGCCGGCAAGAGCTACGAAGGCACACAGAAGGTCGCGAGCAGGCTGCTGCTTCTGCTCGCGGCCGAGGGGCGCGTGGTACGCGGCCGGCCGCGCGGCTCCTGGACCTCGCACCAGTACCGCTGGGCGCCGCTGACCGACTGGTTTCCCGGCGGCCTCGCCGAGTGGGATGTCCACCGCGCGGAGGAGGAACTGGCCCGGCGCTGGTTGCGGGCCTTCGGTCCGGCCACGGCGGACGACCTGCGGTGGTGGGCGGGTTGGACGAAGACCCAGGTCAAGCGGGTGCTCAGGGAACTGAATCCCGTCGAGGCCGATCTCGGCAGCGGCGCGACGGGCCTGCTCCTGCCCGATGACCTGGAGGAGACCGCGCCGCCCGAACCGTGGGCGGCGCTGCTGCCCGCACTCGACTCCACCCCGATGGGCTGGCATGAACGCACCTGGTTCCTGGGCGATCACGGCTCACGCCTTTTCGACCGGGCCGGGAACATCGGGCCCTCGCTGTGGTGGAACGGCCGTATCGTCGGCGGCTGGGCACAGGACCGGAGCGGCGAGATCGTGTGCCGTTTCCTGGAGGACGTCGGCTCGGACGCCGAGGCGGTGGTGCGTGCCGAGGCGGAGCGCCTCGCCGTCCCCCTGGGCGAGGTCAGGCTGAGCGCCCGCACCCGGGGGCGTACGTGGCTGGAGGACGAACTGGCGGGCTAGTTCCGGCAGGTCAGGCGGGGAGATCCCCGTATGGATCCGGTTACGGGTTCTGTGCGGAAGGACCCAGGCGCGCGGCTTCGGCGCGTACCGCGGCGAGCGCCTGCCGTGCCAGCGCGCCGAAGCCCTCGCCGGTGTCGGTGCCGATCCACCGGTCGTAGGCGATCTCCCAGACGAGCGCGCCCAGTTGAGCGGTCACGCGCGCGGTCAGGCCCGGGACTCCGCGGCGGTCGAGGGCCTCGACCATCGAGGCGGTGAGGTCGATCCTTTTCAGGGCTTCGCGTTCGCGCAACTCCGTATGGGCGTTCAGCACGGCCTGGCGCCGGCCGCTGAACTCGCGGCGGTCGGCGGTGAAGAACGTCCGGCCGAGTGCGTCGAGTGCCTCCGCCACCGCGTCGAGCGGCCCGGCCGCCGGCGGCGCCGATGCGATCCCTTCGACGAGCAGACCGGCCACCGTGCCCCCGCCGAAGAGCACCTCGCGCTTGTCCGGGAAGTACCGGAAGAACGTGCTCTTGGTGAGCCCCGCACGCTCGGCGATCTCGATGACGGTCGTGTCCTCGTAGCCGCGCTCCTCGAAGAGGTCGAGAGCGGCGGCGGCGAGTCGTCCTGGTGCGTCGGGTTGCCAGCGAGCCATGGGAGCAGTGTACGGGACTTGGTCCCATCACTGGTGTACGGTCGATGAGACCAAGTCCCATCACTGGCCAGGAGAGGTCACCGATGAGTAAAGCTGTCCGTTACCGGCGTTTTGGCGGTCCCGAAGTGCTCGAACTGCAGGAGATACCCGAGCCGCACGCCGCACCGGACGAGGTCCGCGTCCGGGTCACCGCCGCCGGGCTGAATCCGATGGACTGGCAGATCACCACACAGCCCGACATGGCGGCGCGGTTCGGCATCACCCTGCCGGCCGGGTTCGGCAGCGACTTCGCCGGAGTGGTGGACGAGGTGGGCGCCGAGGCCACGGGATTCGCTGCAGGCGACCGGGTGTTCGGGGCTGCGATTGGCCGGTCCGTCGCCGATTTCGTGCTGGTCAAGACACCCGCCGCAGATCTGTGGCCCACCCCGGAGGGCGTCGCCGACGAGGTGGCGGGCGCGCTTCCGGTGTCCGCCCTGACGGCCTCCGCCGCGCTCGACGCGATCGGACTCCGCGCCGGGGACACCGTCCTGATCGGCGGGGCGGCGGGTGGCGTGGGCATCTTCGCGGTGCAGCTGGCGAAGCTCGCGGGTGCCCGGGTGCTCGGCACCGCCTCCGAGCGCACCTTCGGATTCCTGCGCGGGCTCGGCGCCGAACCCGTGACGTACGGCCCCGGCCTGGCGGACCGGGTGCGGGCCCTGGCGCCCGAGGGGATCACCGCCGCGACCGACCTGTTCGGAAGGGAGGCGGCCGAGACCGCGCTCAAGCTAGGCGTGGCACCCGAGAGGATCTCCGTCGTGGCCGATGGCCCCGCCCCGCCGCCCGGTGTGCGCACGGCGGGCGCCCTCGACGCGGGCCCGGGCACCATGGAGCGGATCGCCGACGCGATTCATGCCGGCGAGATCACGGTGCCAATCGCGGCGACCTTCCCGGTCGAGCGGATCCGCGAAGCCGTGACGACGCAGGCCGAGAGGCACGTGCACGGCAAAATCGTGATAGCCCTGTGAACCGGCACGGGGTGGGGTCGTAGACCGCGCCCTCCGTTACGATTCCCGCTCATGAGCACTCCTGACCAGAGCGAAGCGGTGGACACGGATCCGACCGAGCCAGGGAGGCCGGGCATGACGCCCCGTCAAGCCCGGCGGATACGGATAGCGGTGGCGTCCGTCATGATGGCCGCGGTCGCGCTGGTGCTCGCGGAGCGGCTCACCAGCAGGTCGTCCCTGCTGGTGGTGGCCGACTACGGGATGGCGCTGATCCTCTGCGGTGTGGTCATCGAACTCAGCCGCAGCGGCCGTACCAGGATTGCCAGCTGGCTGCTGTGCGTGGGTCTGGTGGCCGCCGTCGCCGCGGACTGGCTCGTACTGCCCTGACCCCGCGCCCCGCCGCGTGCGGCGCGCCCTGACCCCGTACCCCGCACGCGGCGGCGCACCGCACCGTGTCCGGGGTCAGGCGCCCTGGCCCGAGCCGGTTCCCGAACCCGAAGTGGACGCTTCCTTGATGCCCTTGGTGATCTCGTCCATCACCGAGAGCGCGGGAGCCTTGGCGTTGACGTCGAAGCCGGAGCGGACGACGATCAGCTCGCCGTCGGCCTGCGGGGACGGGAAGGCGAGCGACTGGACATATCCGTCGTCACCCTTCTTCGTCACTACCTTCCAGCGCACCAGATAGCCCTGCTGCCCGGCCACGGTCACCGCCTCGGACTTCAGCAGCTGGTGCGAGGTGATCCCCGAAGAGGTCTCCCCGTACGACTCCTTGGCGTTGCCCGCGATGTCCTTCTTCGCCACGGTCTTCGGGTCGGTCGCCGATATCTTCAGGGCGATCGCGGGTTCGGAGAACACCCCGCCGCGTACGCACTGGGCGGGCTTGCCGTCCGTGTCCTTACCGTCCGGGCAGGTGTACTTGCCGATGGTCACGCCCGCGCCGACGGTCCCCGACTGGCCGGTCCAGCCCTTGGGTACGGGGATGCTGATCCCGCTGGCCGCGTCGGTGGCGTAACCGTCCTCGGTCGGCGGTGCCTGCTGCCCGGGGTCCTGGTCTCCGCCGCCCTGGCCACCACCGTCCTGGTTTCCGCCGTTCCCTTCGCTGCCGCCGCCGTTCTGGCCGCTTCCGCCGCTGCCGCCCGGCATGCCGGGGCGGCTGGGTGCGCCGGACGGTGCGGTGGCCGCGTCCGGTGTGTGCCCGGAGTCCGATCCGTTCGTCAGCAGATAGATGCCGCCTCCGACGGCCGCCAGGACCACCACGGCCGCCGTGACCGCGGCGCCGATCCGCAACCGGCGCCGCCGGGTGTCGGCAGGCGGCACACGCAGCTGGTCGGTCCACTGGGCGCCGTCCCACCAGCGTTCCTGGACAGGGCCTATTCCTGTATACCCGGGGTCTCGGTGCCAGCCGGGCGGGCTCATCTGGGTCACAGCCGCCACCGTAGCCGGGCTCCGTGAAAATCACATGAATCGGGACCAGGGGGCCCCGATGCGTGCCATGCGAGGGCTGCACGGGCTGCGCGGAATGCCGGGCCGGCCGGATCTCAACGGCCGGGGATCTCCGCCAGCGCCTCGGTGAGCCATGCGATCCAGTACTTCTCCAGATCGATGCCGCCCCGGAGCACCAGATGCTGGAGGCGGTCGTCGGCGGACAGGCCGGGGCGCGCGAAGTCACGCTCCTCGATGGCCAGATATTCCGCCAACTGCTGTTCGTGCAGGCGCAGATGACGGCTCAGTTCCGCTCCGAGGCCCGCTGTTCCGACCACGGCGGCCGCCCGCAGCCGCAGCAGCAGGGGATTGCGTGACGGCCTGGGATCCTCCTGGGCCGCGACCCAGGCCGTCAGCTCCGCACGCCCCTCGGGCAGCACCTCGTACTCACGCTTGCGCCCACGAGAGGGCTGCTGGGGGAGTGGCCGGATCAGACCGGACTTCTCCAGCTTGCCCAGCTCGCGGTAGATCTGCTGATGCGTCGCCGACCAGAAGTAACCGATCGACCTGTCGAAACGCCGGGTCAGTTCAAGACCCGACGACGGCTTTTCGAGCAGGGCGGTGAGGATCGCGTGCGGGAGGGACATGCGGGCATCCTAAGGAGGTCCCGGCGGGGCGGGTGCTGCCGCGGGCCGGCCGGGTGGTGTCGCGATGCGGTGGCTCAGACCCGCGCGGCGAGCTCGGTCCCCTGCCGCACGGCCCGCTTGGCGTCCAGCTCGGCTGCCACGTCGGCGCCTCCGATCACCCGCACCGGGTGCCCGGCGGCGCGCAGCGCCTCGTACAGCTCCCGGCGCGGTTCCTGACCGGTGCACAGGACGACGGTGTCGACCGGGATCACCTGACGGGCTCCGTCGACCGTGATGTGCAGGCCCTCGTCGTCGATCCGCTCGTACGTCGCGCCCGCGACCGTGGTGACGCCACGGTGCTTGAGCTCCGTACGGTGGATCCACCCCGTCGTCTTCCCGAGCCCCGCGCCGACCTTGCCGGTCCTGCGCTGGAGCAGATGCACGGTCCGCGGTGCGGTGGGCCGGACCGGGGCGCACAGGCCGCCGGGTGTGCGGTGCTCCGTGTCGACGCCCCACTGCCGGAAGAAGACCGCCGGATCCTGGCTCGCCGAATCGCCGCTGTCGGTGAGGAACTCCGCCACGTCGAAGCCGATGCCGCCGGCTCCGATGACCGCGACGCGCTGCCCCACCTGCGCGCCGTCCCGCAGGACGTCCAGATAGCTGACCACGCTGGGGTGGTCGAGGCCGGGGATGTCGGGGGTGCGCGGGACGACTCCGGTGGCGAGCACGATCTCGTCGAAACCCTCCGCCGTGAGCATCTCCGCCGTGACCAGGGTCTTCAGCCGGACGTCGACACCGTGCATGCCGAGCTGGACACGGAAGTAGCGCAGGGTCTCGTCGAACTCCTCCTTGCCCGGTACCCGCCGCGCCACGTTCAGCTGTCCGCCGATCTCGTCCGCGGCGTCGAAGAGCACCACCGTATGGCCGCGCTCGGCGGCCGACACGGCGAAGGCGAGGCCGGCGGGGCCCGCGCCGACCACACCGATGCGCTTGCGGTGACGGGTCGGTGACAGGACCAGTTCGGTCTCCCGGCAGGCCCGGGGATTGACCAGGCAGGAGGTGACCAGACCGCTGAAGGTGTGGTCGAGACAGGCCTGGTTGCAGCCGATGCAGGTGTTGATGGTCTCGGAGCGGCCCTGCCCGGCCTTCGCGACGAACTCCGGATCGGCCAGGAAGGGACGGGCGAGCGACACCATGTCCGCACCGCCGCCGGCCAGCAACTCCTCCGCCAGCTCAGGGGTGTTGATCCGGTTGCTGGTGATCACGGGAATCGTGACCGCGTCCATGACCTTCTTCGTCACCCAGGTGTACGCACCGCGCGGCACCGAGGTCACGATGGTCGGGATCCGGGCCTCGTGCCAGCCGATACCGGTGTTGATGAGGGTCGCGCCGGCCGCCTCGATCTGCCGGGCGAGCGCGACCACTTCCTCCTGCGAGGAGCCGCCGGGGACCAGGTCGAGCATGGAGAGCCGGTAGATCAGGATGAAGTCGGGCCCGACCCGTTCGCGCACCCGGCGCACGATCTCCAGGGGGAAGCGGACACGGTTCTCGTACGATCCGCCCCAGCGGTCCTCGCGGTGGTTGGTGCGCGCCGTGATGAACTCGTTGATCAGATAGCCCTCGGAGCCCATGATCTCGACACCGTCGTACCCCGCGTCACGAGCAAGTCCGGCCGCCCGTACGAAGTCCTCGACAGTCCGCTCGACCTCGTCGTCCGTGAGGGCGTGCGGTGTGAAGGGGCTGATCGGTGCCTGGACCGCGCTCGGCGCCACCCCGCCGGGGTGGTGGGCGTACCGGCCGGAGTGCAGGATCTGCATCGCGATCCGGCCGCCCGCCCGGT
This sequence comes from Streptomyces sp. NPDC054757, assembly GCF_053612185.1. Classification (NCBI taxonomy): domain Bacteria; kingdom Bacillati; phylum Actinomycetota; class Actinomycetes; order Kitasatosporales; family Streptomycetaceae; genus Streptomyces; species Streptomyces sp. NPDC054757. Next base: position 42,108 of record NZ_JBSHBW010000012.1, on the reverse strand, counting down.
GGACGGCGGCGGTCACGACCGCATGCTGTGCGGCCTCCGCCGCATTGGTCAGCTTGGCGGAGCCGTCCCGTGTCCGCCCCTGCTCGTTGGGGGCGATGCCGCCCGTCACGATGAGCCCGGCCCCGGCTTGTGCGCGCGCCGCGTAGAACGCGGCCAGCCGCTCGAAGCCGTCGGGCGCCTCTTCCAGCCCGAGGTGCATCGATCCCATCAGGACGCGGTTGGGCAGCGTCGTGAAGCCGAGGTCGAGGGGGCTCAGCAGGTGGGGGTACGGGCTCATCCGGCGCCTCCGGTGCGCAGTGGTGGTCAGCTCTTTCTAGACCAGCCGCACTTATTTGTGCAACAAGTTGCATAATGGGCTGCGTCACTCTCGGCGCCGGGTGGGCGGGCCGGTGGCGGTGGCCGGGTGAGCCTGTACGCCGTCCCGGTCCGGGGGCCGTTCGGTCTCCTGGTCCGGTCCGTACCCCGGGGCCATCCGCAGGTCCGCGTCCCGGCCGTACGTCGTTCCGTATCCCGGCCCGTTCAGTCCTGTCGACGGTCCCTGCGCAGCAGATAGGTGTCCATGATCCAGCCCTTCCGGGCCCGCGCATCGGACCGCAGTTCCTCGATCCGCCCGGCGACCTCCGACAGCCGACCGGAGACCAGGATCTCGTCCTCAGTGCCCAGATAGGCGCCCCAGTGGATCAGCGGATCCTCCGCGACGTAATGACGGAATGCCTGCTCCGCGTCGAGCATGACGACGACGTCGTCCACCCCGGGGGGCCAGCCTTCGGCGAGCCGGCGTCCGGTGGTGATCTGCACCGGACGCCCGACCCGGTTCAGCCCCGTGCGATGCCGGGCAGCCAGCGCCGACACGCTGCTGATGCCCGGGGTCACCTCGTACTCGAAGGCCACGGCCCCGCGTTCCAGGACCTCTTCGAGCACGGCGAGCGTGGAGTCGTACAGCGCCGGATCGCCCCACACCAGGAAGGCGCCGCACTCGTCCTCGCCCAGGTCCTCCCTGAGCATGCGCTCGTAGATACGGGCGCGGGCCCGCCGCCAGTCGTCGACGGCCGCCGCGTACCCGGAGCCGCCGGCCGTACGGTCCCGGTCGGGATCCCGCGCCTCGACGAGCCGGTATCCGCGGCCGGGCTCGATGTGCTGCTGCAGGATGGTGTGGCGCAGCCGGATCAGATCGGACTTCTCCGCGCCCTTGTCGAGAAGGAAGAAGACATCCGTCTTGTTGAGGGCCTTCACCGCTTGAATCGTCAGATGGTCGGGGTCACCCGCGCCGATGCCGATCACATAGATCTTTCTCACCCACCGAGTCTGACGCATGACCACGGGGCCCGGGCCTCCGCCGGGTTGTCCACCGGCCCCGGGTCGCTCCGGGTTCACGCGGCCGGGCCGTCACCGGGCCACGGTCGGCCGCCGACCGAATGCGGCCCTGGAGGCGGAAGACGGATGGCCGCGTCCCGGCGTGGCCGGAGACCTGTCCAAGCACAGGTCGGACCTGTTCAAGCAGCGGTCGTCAGGCGCGGGGCCGAGGCTTTCGCGTCGACCGGTCCCACGAGCCCGCCCGCGAGTTGCTCGGCCCAGGCCGTCAGCCCGCGGGTGTCGATCCCGTACGGCCTGGGCTCCGGGTACGCGGCGAGTCCGCCCGCACCCCTGAGCAGCAGACGCGCGCCGCCCGTGGTGTTGCCGCGTGCGGCGTGCGTCAGCCCCACGGCCAGCTGTGCCAGCCCCCGCCACAGGGCGCGCTCCGACTCGGGCCCCGCCTTCCAGGCATCCTCGAACACCTCGTGCGCGTGGAAGGGCATCCCGGCGTCGAGCAGCCGCTGGGCCTCCCGCAGAGTCTCCGCAGGGGTGCGTGCCACTCCCTCCGGCTGCCGCTCCACCCCTTCGGCCCCGTACGGAAGCGGCCGCCCGAGCCCGTCCCGGGGCCGGGCATTGCGTGCCCGGCCCTCCGCGTCGCGATCCCTGGGGGTGTCGCGTGAGCCGTCGCTCTTCTCGTCCATCCGGTGATTGTGCCCCTGTTGCCGCCCCTCATGGCGGAGTCGGTCCGGTGGCCGGAGTGGGGTATGGTTCTCATGCAGGTCAGGCCGGGGGAAACCCCAGGTCAGCCAGGCATCGGGACGTGGCGCAGCTTGGTAGCGCACTTGACTGGGGGTCAAGGGGTCGCAGGTTCAAATCCTGTCGTCCCGACGGTGAAGTACAAGGTCAGAGGGGTCCTTCGGGGCCCCTCTTGATCGTTTCCAGGGCCGCCGTCTCACAATTTCTCACAAACGCTGTTGATCAAGGTCAGCCGAGCAGTTCGGCCAGCTTCTCCGAACCCGCCTTGAGCGGCTGCGGGTCGGAGTGCACGTAGGTTCGCTTCGTGACCCCGAGGTCCGAGTGACCGGCCCACGCGGAGACCACCGTGTCCGGCACCCCGTTGTTCGCCATCCACGACAGGCAGGCGTGCCGCGCGTCGTACAACCGCACCTTCCGTACACCCGTGGTGGCCATCAGCTTGTGCGCCTCACGCCGGAGCTTGTCCGTCTTCCACGGCCGACCGAGGTCGTCCACGAGGACGTACCCGCTGTCCTCGTACGCCTCCCCGGTGGCCAGCTTCTCCGCTGCCTGCGCGGCGCGGAACGCCTTCAGCGCCCGCAGGACCGGCTTCGGCAGGGGCAGCGTGCGCTTCCCGGCCTCGAGGACGGCCGCTGCACGGCGCGTACGCGGTCCGGCGGCCGGTGTCGCGGCATGGCGGTCACCGGGGCGACCGTGTGCCCGATGCACGGTGGCGCAGCACCACAGGTGCGGACCGCCGCGCAGCGCAGGGAGGCCACGGCCGAGTTCCTGCGCACCTACGGGGACGTGGACGGCTCGCAGGAAGATCCGGCGGTCGTCGTCTCCCGGCTCATCCGGCAGGCGTCCGGCCACGTGGCGTGGCTGCTGGAGCGGGTGCAGGAGACCGAGGCCGAAGCCCTGGTGTGGGGCATGACCTCCGAAGTGGAGCGCCAGGGAGGGGAGTTCCCCGGCGTGGACACCACGTACAGCGCGGCCGTGAACGGCTGGGTGCGGTTATACGGAGAGGAACGGGACCGGCTGCTGAAGATGTGCGACCTCGCGGCCCGCATGGGCGTGGAAGAGCGTTTGGTGACGCTGGCCGAGGTCCAGACGAAGATCATGTACGAGGCGATGAACCGGGCGCTGGACGCCCTGGAGCTGACGGTCGCGCAGCGCGCCCGCGTCCCAAAGGTGATGCTCGGTCTCCTGCGCGGCATGGCCGCCGAGGGGCGGCCGGAGTTGCCCACCGCCTGAACGCCAGGAAGCCGCAGCTCGTGTGAGCTGCGGCTTCCTAGGGTGTAAACGGTCAGCCGGCCTGCTACTACCGAACCAGAGTCCGACGTTGCGGGCCCTGGTTACGATCCCCCGATGGAATGGTGGAAAACGATCGCGCCCCTGGTCGGCGTGATTCTGGGAAGTCTCGGCACGCTGCTCGGACAGAAGCTCTCCGACGGTCGCACGCTCCGGCGTGACCGGCTGCTGGCCAAGGAAGAGGCGAAGGAGCGGCTGGCGGCGGAGCGGGTGACGCTTCAGCGGGAAACCATCATGGAGATTCAACAGGCGCTCGAAGGCGTCATGGCGGCCAACGTCCCCGCACGAGGGCGCACGCTGAGTCCCGAATTCAGAGCAGCAGCCACGCAATCAGCACTGCACCTGCACGCGCTCATAGCCCGACTCGAAAACCGGGAGCTGGCCACCAGCGTGCATGAGTGGCTGGGCGCGCACCAGAACGCTGAAGCAGCCCGGACGGCGCTTGACGCCCTTCAGGACCGGTTGAGTCATCATCTCCGTGGGCTGTACGCGGACCGGTAAGGAGGGCGACCGCTGCGATCAGGCGAGCAGCAGATGCCCGTAGTCGGTGAGCACTTCGCGCGCCTCGGGCACGTCCTCGTACTCCTTCAGCCGGTGCAGGACCGTCCGGGCCCGCTCCGCCGTGCGCTCCGAGGAGAGATCGCCGGACGTGTCGATGACGCGGCGGGCCTCTTCGGCGGCCTGCTCGGGCTCGTTGGCGTCGGCCAGCGCCACGGCCAGCCATGAGCGATACAGCGCGACTTCCCGGGCGTGGGTGGCGTCGTAGCGTCCCAGCACGTCCTGGAGCAGCGGCACCGCGCGCAGTGGGCGACGCAGCTCGGTGAACACCCGGGCGTCCATGATCTCCAGCTCCTCGCGGTTCACCCAGTAGGCCCACGTCGGCGCGGGAGGGCCGCCCGTGGCGTCCAGGACGGCGTGGGCCTCCCCGAGCGCCCGCAGGGCCGGTTGAGCCTGTCCGGCACGCGTATGCGCCCACGCCACGCGGTCCAGGAACAGGGCGCGGGTTGTGGCCGGAGCGTCCGGCCCGGCCTCGGAGATCGCTGCCTTCGCCAGTTCCAGGCCCTCCCGTTCCCGGCCGCTGTTCGTCAGGTGGTAGGCGAGGCTGCCCGCGAGCTGTGCCACCAGCGGCGCGTCCCCGGCCTGTCGGGCGGCCGAGAGACCGAGTCGGTAGGCGTGCTCCGCGTCCTCACCCCGACCGGCGTCGGAGGCGATCCATCCGGCGATCTGGCCCAACTCCCCAATCTGCACGAGCAGGCCGCGCCCCGTCTCCTCGGAGTGCTCGGACTCGCGGTACAGGCGGACGGCGGCGCGCAGCTCACGGAAGGCAGGGGCGATCAGGTCACCGCCGGACAGCACATCGTCCGCGAGCCGGAGGCCGTGGACGCGTGCCGCCAGGCCGTCCACGGTGGTGGCGCCGATCCGACGGCCACGGGGGGTCGCCAGGGGCTCCAGAGCGCCCCCGTCGGGCAGCAGGTCCGCGAGGGTGGCCGCGACCCCGGGAAGGGTGGCCTGAGCATCCCCCCGGGCGTACGCGGCGGCCTGCTCCAGCTCGCGCAGCGGCACACCGAGTACCTGGGCGAAGGTGGGGAGCCACACGTCCGGGATGCGCTCCCCGCGCTCCCACCGGGAGACCTCGTTCCGCGTGATCGACTGGGCGCCGGACACGGCGCACAGCACGGCGGCGAACTGCCGCTGCGAGCGGCCGGAGTGGCGCCGTAGACCGGCGAGGTAGGCGCCGAACTCGCGGCGTCGCTCGGTGGTGTCGCTCATGGTGGCCCCCTTCCATATCTAGTGTGGCCCCTCCCTGGCCCCCTGGTTGGCTCCTCCGCATGATCACGCACCCCGGTTACCTGAACGCGAAGCGCCCCGGCGACCGCGCGAACGGCCCCGGGGCTGGCCGATCTGAAGGAAGCAGACCGACATGCCGCAACCTACAACCCGGGCCCGTCAGATCGGACACCCCGGGTACAGCGAGACCCTGCCGAGGCAGCCCGAGAGCGCAGCCACCGCGCGGCGCCTGCTTCGTACCGCCTGTGCCGTCTGGGGGCTGGACGCATTGGCCGAGGATGGGGCGCTGATCGTCTCGGAGCTGGTGGCCAACGCCGTGCAGCACGCCCGGCGGGAGTCCATCCGGGTCGTCATCGACCGTCCCGGCGCTGCGCGGGTACGTGTCGGCGTCGCGGATCTCTCCCGGGCGCGGCCGGTGCAGCGCGAAGCCGACGACAGTGAAGAAGGCGGGCGTGGTCTGCGCCTCGTGGCGGCGCTGGCCGCCGACTGGGGCACGGATGAGCGGCGCTGGGGCAAGATCGTGTGGGCGGACCTGGAGGGGCGCGGGTGACCACGGGAGAGACACCCGGCCGCAGCGCGGCGCGCGCCCATCTGTCGCAGTTGATCGAGCTGTTCGGCACGGACGGATGCCTGCGGATCACTACGGCCCCGGCTGAACCCGAGCCGCCCGCCGTCGGCGCACAGGCCGAGGGTGACGAGCAGAACTGACCGCCCCCAGGCGTGGCGAAGCCCCGGCCGGTGAACTCCACCGAGCCGGGGCTTCGCCGTCTCACGCAGATCTCACGCACTCCGTGGAACGAGCCGGAAAAGCTGGCCCTGACCTGGACGTTTGCGCACTCCCCGGAACGCACAGACCCCTGTGGACGGTGTTTCGTTCACTGGGGGTCAAGGGGTCGCAGGTTCAATCCTGTCGTCCCGACTCTATGGAGTCGCAGGTGAGGGGCGGTTTCGGAGGAATCCGGAACCGCCCCTCGATCATTTCTGGGGACCAGGGGGTCCTGCCGCACAGTCCGGACGCGTTCGGCCTTGGTGCCCTTGTCGGTCAGTCCGCCAGGTGCGGGTATGGTCCGACGCCGTACTGTCCAGATGCACTGACTGGTGTCGATGTCTGCGACGCGGCACCCGGAGATTTCTCCGATTCGGGCGGCGGTACTCGCGGCGAAGAGGACGACATCTCCCCAGCCTCAGTACTGGCTTTGAGGAGGCGGCCACGAACGCCTCGGCCTGCTTGTAGAGCTTCTGCCGGCCGGTTGCCGCCTGTCTGCCCACGCGTGCGCTGCTCCGCGGCCACCTCACGGAAGCGGCGGCCGGACGGCAGTGGGCGTTCACGTGCGACCCGGGATTCGCGGTGCTCCGGGCCGGGTTCGTCGGCGCGTATGAACAGGCGGCCATGGATTCGTCGGCATGGACCAACAGCGGTGCCTGATCCCCCTCCTAGGGTCGCACTGGAGACCAGCAGGTGCTCCAGTGCGTCCTCGACAAGGAGACGAAAGCGTGCAGACACTTTTGCGTGGCGGTCGTGTCATTGATCCGGGAACAGGGTTCGACGGCATCGCCGACGTCCTCGTGTCCGACGGCGTGGTCAGAGCTCTGGCCGCGGGGCTCGACGCGCCACCGGGATGCGAGGTCGTCGACGTCTCGGGATTGGTCGTCGGTCCGGGGTTCGTCGACCTGCACAGCCACGTGCACTCCATCGCGGGTCAGCGGCTGCAGGCCATGGACGGTGTGACGACGGCCCTCGACCTGGAGTCGGGCCTCATGCCCATCGGGCGCGCGTACGCCGAGGCCGCTGCGGACGGACGGCCGCTGCACTACGGCTTTTCCGCCTCGTGGGGTGGTGCCCGGGCCCAGGTGCTCGCCGGCATCCAGCCGGACGCACAGATCGGGAGCGGCCTGGCGGTCCTGGGAAACCCGGCATGGCAGCGCTCCTCCACCGAACGTGAACTCGCGGAGTGGCTGGCCGTGATCGAAGGTGAGCTGGCCGCCGGAGCGCTCGGTATCGGAGTCCTCCTCGGGTACGCGCCGCACAGTGATCCGGCCGAGTTCCTCGCCGTCGCCCGGCTCGCCGCGAAGGCCGGTGTGCCGACGTACACCCACGTCCGTGAGCTGGTCGAGGTGGATCCCGGCACTCCGGCGGACGGCTCCGATGAGATCGTCATCGCCGCGGCCGAGACCGGCGCCGCGATGCACCACTGCCACGTCAACAGCACGTCGGGCCACCACATCGACCGGGTACTCGGCGCGTTGGACGGCTCACGGCGGTCGGGATCCCGGGTGACGGTCGAGGCCTACCCCTACGGGGCGGGCAGCACCGCGATCGGCGCGGCCTTCCTCGACGCCGAACGCCTGCGGATGAAGGGCCTGTCCCCGTCGAGCGTCGTGATGCTCGAATCGGGCGAACGCATCGCCGACGAGGGGCGCCTGCGGCAGTTGCGCAACGCTGACCCCGGCGCGCCCTGCATTCTGGAGTTCCTCGACGAGGGCAACCCGCGCGATCTCGCCATGCTGCAACAGTCGTTGGCCTTCCCGGACGCGATCGTGGCCAGTGACGCGATGCCGGTCTACTGGCCCGACGGCAGCAACGACAGCACCGAGTGGCCGCTGCCGCCCGGGGGAACGACGCACCCACGCACCGCGGGAACGTTCACCAAGACGCTGCGCGTGATGGTGCGGGAGAGCGGCGCCTGGGACTGGCCGGAAGCGTTCCGGCGCTGTGCCCACCTGCCGGCGCGCGTCCTCGACGAGGTGGCGCCGGGCGCGCGGGGGAAGGGACACCTCGGCGTCGGCGCGGACGCCGACATCGTCGTCCTCGACCCGGTGACGATCACCGATTGCGCGACCTACTTCGACTCCACGCGGCCGTCCGTGGGCGTGCGGCACCTGTTCGTCGGTGGTGTTCCGGTGGTCAGTGCGGGGGAGCTTCAAGTCGACGCGCTCGCCGGACAGCCGCTGCGAGGTGAGCCGCGATGACGGCGACGCGTTGCGAAGTGACGGTGGAGGCGCTCCTCGCCGACATCGAGACCCTGGTGCGGTGCGAGTCGCCGTCCTCCGATCATGAAGCCGTCGCCCGCAGCGCAGACGTCGTGGCGGCGCTGGGGCGCAGGCTGCTGGACGCGGAACCGGACCGCGTGGTGATCGACGGGTGTACGCATCTGAAGTGGCGCTTCGGCGAGGCGCCGCGTGTGCTGCTGCTCGGGCACCACGACACCGTGTGGCCCACCGGATCGCTGGAGACGCACCCGTACTCCGTCCTGGACGGAGTGCTGCGCGGGCCGGGCTGCTTCGACATGAAGGCGGGCGTCGTGATGGCGCTGCACGCCGCCGCGGCCGCCGGGAACCGCTCGGGTCTTTCGGTCCTCGTCACCGGCGACGAGGAGATCGGCTCCCCGTCGTCGCGGTGCCTGATCGAGGATGAGGCTCGCGGCTGCGAAGCGGTCTTCGTGCTGGAGGCGTCGGCCGACGGCGGAGCGCTCAAGTGCCGCCGTAAGGGCGTCTCCCTGTACCGGATCGACGTGGACGGCCGGGCTGCGCACGCCGGGCTCGAACCGGAGAAGGGTGTGAACGCCGGAGTGGAGGTGGCGCACCAGATCCTCGCCGTCGCCGGACTCGCCGACGCCGAACGGGGTACGACCGTCGTACCGACGGCCCTGTCCGCCGGTACCACGACCAACACCGTTCCCGCGCGTGCCGGTGTGGCGGTCGACGTACGTGTGTGGGACGAAGCGGAACAGCGGCGGGTCGATCAGGCCGTGCGGGACCTGAGGCCCGTACTCGACGGCTCTCGGATCCGGATCTCGGGTGGCATCAACCGCCCGCCGCTGCAGGCGGACGCGTCCTCGGGGCTGTTCGACCTCGCCGCGACGCTCGCCGGCGAACTCGGCCTCGGAAACCTCACCGCCGCCGCTGTCGGCGGTGCCTCGGACGGAAACTTCACCGCAGGCCTTGGGGTTCCCACCCTCGACGGCCTCGGCGCCGTGGGCGGCGGCGCGCACGCGGACGACGAACACGTCGTCGTCGCCGAACTGCCGCGGCGCACCGCCCTGCTGACGGCTCTGATCGACGCTGTGTTGGCGAAATGAGCTCCGTGCGCCACGACGAACGCGGCGGACAACCCTGGCGCGCCACCACCGTGGCCCGCCGGGCAAGCCCGGAAAGGACAGTCCCGTGACCGACCTTGTGACACCTGAGGCAGCTCTGGTTTCCCCGGCCGTGAGCGTGGCCGCGCTGGCCGCCGCGACCGCTGCGGCCGCCGCCTCACATGTGGATATCCGGGACCTGACCGAGGTGTCCGACCTGACCGAGGTCTGCCGGCTCTTCGCCTCGATCTGGCAGCCGGGCGCTGCCGCCCAACCGGTGACGACCGAGCTGCTGCGGGCGATGGCCGCCGCGGGGAACTATGTCGCGGGGGCGTATGAAGGGGACGAGCTCCTGGGAGCCTGCCTCGGCTTCTTCGGCAGCCCGGCCAAGGCGAGCCTGCACAGTCACATCGCCGGGGTCGCGCCGCGAGGCCTCGGCCGGGGAATCGGGTTCGCCCTCAAACTGCACCAGCGCGCCTGGGCGTTGCGCCAGCACGTCTCGCTGATCACCTGGACGTTCGATCCCCTGGTCCGGCGGAACGCGCATTTCAACCTGGCCAAGCTCGGCGCCGGTCCGGCGCGCTACCTGCCCGACTTCTACGGGCCGATGCGCGACGGCATCAACGGCGGTGGTGACACCGACCGGCTGATGGTCCGTTGGGACCTGTCAGGCCCGGCGGCCTCCGCCGCCTCGCTCGGTGAGCCCGCCCGGGTCGATGCCGCCGCGCTGCGGGAGCACGGTGCGGCAGCTGCCCTGTCCGTCGCACCTGACGGGGGCCCGTTGACCGCAGTGGCCGACGGGCCGGTCGTCCTGGTCGGTGTGCCGCCGGACATCGAGGCACTCCGGCGCATGGACCCGGGTCAGGGCCAGGCATGGCGCGTGGCGCTGCGGGAGGTGTTGGGAGGCCTGATGGCGGAGGAAGCCAGGGTCATCGGATTCGATCGTGCCGGCTGGTACGTGGTCTCAAGGGAGAAGTCGTCATGAAGCCCAGTGGTGTGGAACTTCTGCGTGTGCAGATGCCGTTGGTGGCACCGTTCCGAACGTCGTTCGGTACGCAGAACGTACGGGAACTGCTCCTCGTGCGCGTCGTGACGCCGAACGGCGAGGGCTGGGGCGAGTGCGTCACCATGGGAGGGCCGCTCTACTCCTCGGAGTACGTCGACGGTGCCGAACACGTGCTGCGGAACTTCCTGGTCCCGGCCCTGATGGAGGCGGGCGAGGGCACCGCGAGCCGGGTCGCGCCCCTTCTGGCCAGGTTCAAGGGGCACCGGATGGCGAAGGCCGCGCTCGAAATGGCCGTGCTCGACGCCGAACTGCGAGCACACGACCTGTCCTTCGCCGCCGCGCTCGGGTCCGCACGGGACTCCGTTCCGTGCGGGGTCTCGGTCGGCATCATGGACTCCGTCCCCCAACTCCTCGATGCGGTGGGCGGCTATCTCGACGCCGGCTATGTGCGGATCAAGCTGAAGATCGAACCCGGTTGGGACGTCGAGCCGGTGCGAGCGGTGAGGGAGCGTTTCGGCGACGACGTGCTGCTGCAGGTCGACGCCAACACGGCGTACACGCTGTCCGACGTGTCCCAGCTCGCCCGTCTGGATCCCTTCGAGCTCCTCCTCATCGAGCAGCCCCTGGACGAGGAGGACCTCCTGGGCCACGCCGAGCTGGCCCGTCGGATCCGCACGCCGGTCTGCCTCGACGAGTCGATCGTGTCCGCCCGGTCCGCTGCCGACGCGATCACGCTCGGCGCCTGTCGCATCGTGAACATCAAGCCCGGCCGGGTCGGCGGGTACCTGGAGGCGCGGCGGGTGCACGATGTCTGCGCCGCCCACGGGATCCCCGTGTGGTGCGGTGGCATGATCGAGACCGGGCTCGGCCGGGCGGCCAACGTCGCGCTCGCCTCGCTGCCCGGGTTCACCCTGCCAGGAGACACCTCGGCGTCGGACCGGTTCTACCGGACCGACATCACCGAACCTTTCGTCCTGAAGGACGGACACCTGCCGGTGCCCCAGGGGCCGGGCCTCGGTGTCACGCCGATTCCCGACCTGCTGGCGGAGGTCACGACCTCGAAGGTGTGGCTCGGTTCGTAGCACGCGACGAATTCGCTGTGAAATCCGGTCGGATCGGACCAACAGGTTCCGGTGCGTCCGGAGTTACCTTTGGGCGGTGCTGACACCGACGTCCGGCAAGCCACACACAAGCCTGGCGCGCGTTCTCGACGACCTCGGGGACGTGCTGCTGGAGTCGATCGCCGGCGGCGGGAGTACGCGCCGGCAACTGAGCGGCGTAGTCATCCACGACCCGCTCGACGAGGCGCAGTTCCCGGCGCGGGCAGTCGTCCTGGGTGTGGGCGTCCACGAACCGGACGACGTGGTCCGCCTCCTGTACGACCTCGGCAGCAAGGGCGCGGCAGCGCTCGTCGTCCGGTCACCGTTCACCGCGACCGTGGAGATCCGGCGGGCCGCCGACGAGTCCGGCGTCGCCCTGCTCGGACTCACCCGCGGAGCCTCCTGGGCGCAGGTCGCCGCGATGCTCCGCACCCTGCTTGTCGAGGGAGACATCGGCGACATCTCGCCGCAGACGTTGGGCGGCATGCCGTCGGGCGACCTGTTCGCGCTGGCCAACGCCGTGGCCGCGCTGCTGGACGCGCCGGTCACCATCGAGGACCGCAGCTCACGGGTGCTCGCCTTCTCCGGCCGCCAGGACGAGGCGGACCAGTCCCGCGTGGAGACGATCCTGGGGCGCCAGGTCCCGGAACGGTTCACCCTCGGCCTGGCGCGCAACGGCGTCTTCGAGCGACTTCATCGACGCCATGCGCCCGTCTACGTCGATCCGCTCCACGACGAGTCGATGACCGTGCCCCGGGTGGCGCTCGCGGTACGGGCCGGCGACGAGATCCTCGGCTCGATCTGGGCGGCCGTGCCCGGGCCCTTGTCCAAGGAGCGGACGCAGGCCCTGATCGACGCCGGCAAGCTGGTCGCACTCCACCTGCTGCGTCTGCGCGCGGGCGCCGACGTCGAACGCCGACTTCGGGCCGACCTGGTGAGCACCGCACTCGAAGGCGGCAACGGAGCACCGGAGGCGATTGCGCGGCTCGGGCTCGTGGGACAGCCCGCGATCGTTCTGGCCCTGGGGCTGTTCGGCGGTTCGGACGCCGAACCGTCGACGGAGGACGGTCTGCGCCGGGTCGCGGACCGCCAGCGGGTCGCGGACGCGCTGGCCATGCACCTGAGTGCGGTCCAGGCGCACTCGGCCGTGGCACTGGTGGGCGACGTGGCCTACGGCATCGTGCCGATGCCGGGGAGCCAGGCGGACTGCCGGGAGCGGGCGGTCCGCGTCGCGTCGACCTTCCTCGAACGCACCGGGCAGCGCGTGGACGCGGCGATCGGCATCGGCCCGCCCGCTCCCGACGGCTCCGTGCTCAGCCGCTCGCGAGACGGCGCGGACCGGGCACTGAGAGTGCTGCTCGCCCACGGGGGCGCCCGGCGCGTGGCCACGGCGGAGGAGGTCCACGTCGACGCACTCATGCTGGACCTCGCCGATCTGGCCGCCGCGCGCGGGGACGTGGCGACCGGGCCCGTCGCCCGCCTGCTCGACTACGACGCCCGCCACCAGTCGCAGCTCGTCCACACACTCTCGTGCTGGCTGGACGCCTTCGGTGACGTGGCCGCCGCGTCCGCCGCGGCCTACGTGCACCCCAACACTTTCCGGTACCGGCTGCGACGGGTCGCGGAGGTCGGTGAGATCAACCTCGACGACCCCGGCGAGCGGTTCGCGGCGATGCTGCAACTCCGGCTCCACCCCGCCCACCACCGCTCGTAGCAGCCGGACATCGCAACGACACGACGTTCGTCCCCACCGCCCGAACACCACCTGAAGGTTCGTGGAACTCCACGAACCCGCTGCGTCACCTGATGTCCAGGATGGGCCATCAACCCCGACGCAACGGTACGGAGGTAGTCATGACGGCGGTGATCACCGAGGACACCTGGACACCGAAGCGGGTCAACCGGACGGCAACGATCACGATGGTGGTCATGCTGTGCGCCTGGTCGATCGACTACATCGACCGTTTCTCGATCAGCATGGCTCTGCCGTCGATCGGAGAGGAGTTCCAACTCGGCAAGACGGCACAGGGCTCGCTCGTCACCGTCTTTGCGCTGGTCTACATGATCTGCCAGATACCCGCGGGTTTCCTGGCCGATCGGTACGGCTCCCGCGGACCCATGCTGATCACGCTCGTGCTGTGGTCGCTGTTCACCGCGCTGACCGGGACGGCCGGCACATTCGGTCTGCTCCTGCTGTTCCGCGGTCTGTTCGGTGCCTGTCAGGGCGCTTTCCCGGCGGCGTCGTTCAAAGCCGTCGCGGAACGGACGACACCGGCGGGACGGGGGACCGCCACGAGCGTGATGCTGTCCGCCAGCGGGATCGCCGGCCTCGCGCCCCTGCTCGTCGCCCCGCTGCTGACGGGCATCGGCTGGCGGCACACCTTCCTCTGGATGGCGGGTTGCGGTGTGGCCATCGGCATCGGGTTGTGGGCGCTTCTGCCCAAGGCACTGCCGGAGCGGCTGAGCCGGCTTCCGCAGACGACGGCGACGATGCCCGCAGTCTCGCGCGCACAAGTACTCAGGTCCCCGGCGGTGTGGAAGTTCGCGGTGCTGTTCTGCGCGATGAACATGCTCAGCTACGGCCTCGTCACCTGGGTGCCCAGCTATCTGCTCGAGGCCAGACACCTGTCGCTGAACGAGACCGGGGTGCTGTCGGCGATCCCGAGTCTGGTGGGCTTCGCGACGACCATCCTCGGCGGCCGGCTGTTCGACCGGTACTTCCATGACAAGGCCAGGTGGTACCTGGTGTCCATCGCGACGGTGACCGCGGTCCTGCTTGTCCTGATGGTGTCGGCGGACAGCGCGGCGACGTTCACTCTCTACGAGACCTTGGCCGTCGGAGTGTTCGGGCTGGCGATGATGTGCGTCTTCGGCCTTCCGCTGCGCGTGCTTCCCACGGCGGTGGCCGGCCTGGGCTCCGGGGTGACGAACTTCGGCGGCCAGGTCGCCGGCGTGATCGCGCCGCTGGTGATGGGCCGGCTGGCGGACGCGTTCTCCTACACCGCCGCGTTCGGCTTCCTGATCTGCACCACGCTGCTCACCGCGGTGATCGCGTTCTGGGTCCCGCAGCGAGCCGAACAGTTCAACTTCCCGCCGGCCGGAACCAAGGAGTCTGCCGGCACCAAGTAGTCGACCGGTGTACCCGGGAAGCAGATCCCGTCCGGACAGAAATCCACCCCGACAGAGAGAAGGGACCCCATGGCCACCGAATCGGAACTGGTCGAGACAATCACCGGGCGGGCGGCGGAAGCCGGCGTCCGGGTATGGCTGCACGCGGCCGATCTGGACAGCCCACGACAGGTGGGCATCGACGCCGACGAACCGGTGGTCACCGCGTCCGTGTTCAAGGTCCCCGTAGCGGTGGAGCTTGCCCGGCAGGCGGCCGACGGTGAACTCGACCTCGCCGAGCGGATCACGGTGCCGCCGGGACATCCGACCGCCAGTCCGTACGGCCTCGCGACGTTCCTCCACGCCGTCACGATGTCCTGGTACGACCTGGCCGTCCTGATGATCGGCATCAGCGACAACGTCGCCACGGACCTGATCCTCGGCAAGGTGGGAAAGGCCGCGGTGGCCGAGACGCTGCGCCGACTCGGCCTCCCGCAGACGGCCGTCCCCCATGGCTGCGGGGACCTGTTGCGCACGATCGGGGAGGACCTCGGGATCGACTACCAGGACGACGAACGGATCCTGGCCGCGATGCCTGCCGGACAACTCGCCGGGCTGCGCGCGTTGACACCCGAAGAGACCTGCCGGACCACCGCCGCGGAGAGCACCCGCCTGCTGGGCCTGATCTGGCGCGACGAAGCGGCGCCCGCGGCGGCATGCGCCGATGTCCGGCGCTGGCTCGAACTGCAGGTGTGGCCGCACCGGCTGCGCTCCGGCTTCGCGGACGACGACGTCAGGATCAGCGGCAAGACCGGCACGCTGCCCTCGCTGCGCAACGAGATCGGCGTGGTGGAGTACCCGGACGGTGGCCGGTACGCGGTCGGCGTCTTCACCAGGGCCGTCGACGCCCGTTCGCGGGTTCCCGAGCGTGACGCCTTCATCGGGTTCGCGGCCGCCCAGGCGGTCGACTGGCTCAGGCGGTAACCGATACCGGCGGCCCGGTGTTTCGTCGGCCACGATGAAGGTTGCGCCTTTTCTCGTCGCTTCTCACGAATCGGCCATGGGCGCGCAGGTCATACCCTCCCGGAATCACCCGTTCTCCCTCGCCGAGACAAGAGGTGCACATGTCCGAACTCAATGAACGCTGTGGCTGGTTGGAAAGTCGCCTCCCCGACTTGCTGGCCGAACACAAGGCGCCGGCCGCGTCGATCGCTGTATACGCGCACGGCGAGACGATCGACCGGGCGGCCGGGGTGCTGAACAAGAACACGGGCGTCGAGGCCACTGCGGACTCCGTCTTCCGGATCGGTTCGATCACCAAGGTCTGGACGGCCACCTTCGACTGGCCCGGTGGCATGGTGGTCGGCCACGACGGAGGCACGCTCGGCCAGCGAGGAGGTCTCCTGCGATGACCCGACGCCTTGGCATTGATGATCTGTACGAGTTGGCAGTCCCCGAGCAGCCGAGCGTTTCCCCGGACGGAAGTCGGATCGTGTACGTGCTGCGCGCCGCCGACCGTGACGGCGACCGGGACGTACGGGCGCTCTGGCAGGTCGCCGCCGCGGGCGGCGAGGCGCGGCAGCTCACCCGGGGCACTGCCGACGCGGCACCGGCGTGGTCGCCGGACGGCACACACATCGCGTTCCTGCGCGCCGGGGACTCGGCCCCGCAACTGTGGCTCCTGCCCGCCGCCGGAGGGGAGGCCGAGCAGGTGACACAACTCCCGCTGGGCGCCGGCGCGCCGGTCTGGAGCCCGGACGGCAGCAAGATCGCCTTCGCGGCGCCGGTCGACCTCGCCGCGGCGGACGGCGAGGACGCCACCGCACGCGCACGCCGGGCGAATGCCCCGGTGGTGGCGGACCGGCTGGACTTCAAGGCCGACGGCACAGGTCTGGTACGGACCCTGCGCAGGCACGTGCACGTCCTCGACGTAGGCACACGGGAGATCCGGCAGGTCACATCGGGAGACTGGAACGCGGGCGATCCCGCCTGGTCGCCCGATGGCACCCGGCTGGCGTTCCCCGGCGCCCGGGAGCCTGACGCCGACCTCACGCTGCGGTCCGCCGTCTACGTCCTCCACCTGAGCGGGTGCACCACCGAGCCGCAGTCGACGGGCTCCGGCGACGGCACGGCAGCCACGGTCACCTGGACCCCTGACGGTCGGGCGCTGCTGGTCGTCGGGCGGGGGGACACCGAGATCGGGCACACCAAACTACTGCTGGTGCCGCTGGACGGCGCCGACACCATCGACCTGACGGCCGCCCTCGACCGGAACGTGATGCCGGGCGGCCCCGGCTATCCCGGCGCGGCGCCACGCCCGACAGCGGACGGCCGCGTGCTGTTCTGTGTGCGGGAGCGCGGCTGCACCCACCTCTACTCGGTCGACCTCGACGGCGGCGTGCCGCGACCAGTCGTCGGGGGCGCGGGGAACACCGTCGGCGACCTGGCCGTCGCGGGCGACACCGTGGCGATCCTCCTCGCCACGCCGTCCTCGTTCGGCGAGATCGCGACGGTCGGCCTCGCCGACAGGACGGTCGAGGCGCGCACACACCATGGCGAGAGCGTCGCCGACGTGGAGCTGTTCGCCCGTGAGGAGCGGGAGTTCACGATCTCCGACGGCACCGTGGTCCATGGCTGGCTGGTCCGTGACCCGGCCCGTACCGGCCCCTCGCCTCTGCTACTGGACATCCACGGCGGCCCGCACAACGCATGGAACGGCACAGCCGACGCCACCCACATCTACCACCAGGTGCTGGCCGCGCGCGGCTGGGCGGTGTTGCTGCTCAACCCACGCGGCAGCGACGGCTACGGTGAGAAGTTCCTCACCGCGGCGCTCGGCGCATGGGGGCAGGCGGACGCGCCGGACTTCCTCGAACCGCTGGACCATCTCGTCGCCGAGGGCGTCGCCGACGCCGACCGGCTGGCCGTGTCCGGTTACAGCTACGGCGGCTTCATGACCTGCTACCTGACGAGCCGCGACAACCGGTTCGCGGCTGCGGTCGCGGGCGGGGTGGTCAGCGATCTGACCAGCATGGCCGGCACCTCGGACGAAGGCCACCACATGGGCGTGCGCGAACTGGGCGGCACTCCGTGGGCGGAGGAAGGGGCGTACACGAAGCAGTCGCCACTCACCCACGTCGACCAGGTCCAGGTACCGACGCTCATCGTGCAGGGCGCCGACGACGTGCGCTGTCCCGTGGGTCAGGCGGAACAGTGGTTCACCGCGCTGCGTGAGCGGGGCGTCCCGGCCCGGCTGGTGCTGTACCCCGGCAGCTCGCACCTGTTCATCCTCGACGGCAGGCCCTCGCACCGCGCGGACTTCAACCGACGCGTCGTCGACTGGGTGGAGCGCCACGCAAGGCCCAGGGGGAGCGCGGCGCGGGTGCCGATCGACGCCCACTGGCAGCGCCGGCTGAGCGAACTGGCGCGCGCACATCGCGTACCCGGAGCAGCGCTCGGCATCCTGCGCGTCGGCCCCGACGGCGCCGACGAGCTGGTGCAGGCGCGCCACGGTGTCCTGAGCACGAACACCGGCGTCGACGTCACCGACGACTCGCTGTTCCAGATCGGCTCGATCACCAAGGTGTGGACGACGACCGTCGTGATGCAACTGGTCGACGAGGGGCTGCTCGACCTCGACGCGCCGATAGCGGACGTCCTGCCCGAGCTGCGACTGGCCGATCCGGGGGTGGCGAGGAGGGTGACCATGCGCCACCTGCTGACCCACACCAGCGGCATCGACGGCGACGTGTTCACCGACACCGGCCGTGGCGACGACTGCCTGGAGCGCTACGTCGACCAGCTCGCGGGCGTCGGACAGAACCACCCGCTCGCGGCGACCTTCTCCTACTGCAACTCGGGATTCGTCCTCGCCGGCCGGGTCATCGAGAAGCTGACCGGCAAGACCTGGGACCTCGCGATGCGCGAGCGGCTGTTCACCCCGCTCGGCCTCAGTCACACGATCACGCTGCCGGAGGAAGCGCTGCTGTTCCGCGCGGCGGTCGGCCATGTCTCGCCCGGCGGCGGCGAGCCGACGTCCGCGCCGGTCTGGGGGCTGCCGCGCTCGGTCGGCCCCGCCGGTCTGGTGAGCGCGGCGACCGCGGACGTCCTGGCGTTCGCCCGGCTGCACCTGACCGGCGGGCTGGCACCCAACGGCGAGCGCCTGCTCGCGCGGGCGTCGGTGGACGCGATGGCCGACAGGCAGACGAACCTGCCCGATCCGCACAGCATCGGCGACTCCTGGGGCCTGGGCTGGATACGTTTCGACTGGGACGGGCACCAGATCATCGGCCACGACGGCGGCACGATCGGCCAGGCGGCGTTCCTGAGGCTGCTCCCCGAGCATGGACTCGCGGTGGTGCTGCTCACCAACGGCGGCAGTCCACGCGACCTGTACGAGGAGCTGTACCGGGAGATCTTCTCGGAGCTGGCCGGGGTGGCCATGTCGCGTCCACTTGAGCCGGCCGCCGAACCTCCCGCCGTGGACGCGCGGCGGCACGCCGGTGTGTACGAGCGGGCCGGGGTGCGCGCCGAGGTTCTGCTGACCGGGGAAGGGCTGCGCCTGCGCCAAACCCTCACCGGCCCCCTGGCCGAACTCGCGCCGGATCCGACACAGGAGTACGACCTGGTACCGGTCTCCGACAGCCTGTTCGTGTTCCTCGCGCCGGAATCACGGACCTGGACCCCGGTCACCTTCTACACGCTGCCCACCGGCGAGCCGTACGTGCACTACGGGGTGCGGGCGGCCCCGAAGGTGGCCTGACCGTTCACGGCCGGCGTCTGCGGCTGCGATGTGGGAGGGCCCGCCCGACCAGCTGTCCTGCCGACTGGTCGAGCGGGCCCGCGCGGACGCCCTGGAAGGAGGTGAACTCATGGAGAGTCCGCTCGCATGACACGGAGTTCGAGCATCGCTTGAGTGGGATCGTGCTTCTCAGGGATTGGGGTTCCGGTAGATGCTTGCGGCCATGGCGCCCAACTGCTTGTTGGCTTTCAGCGCCAGGTCGATGGCTCCGTTCACGGTGTTACCCGGTGCGGGGATGTCATTGACGTAGATGGCGAAGGCGTAACGGCGGCCGTTCTCCGCATCGACGTATCCGGCGAGTGCCTTGGTGGTCAGGGCCAGCTTCCCGTTGGCGGCACCGATCAGGGTGCCGGTCTTGGCTCGGATGTGGCCTGCGGCCGGGTCGGTGCGCTTGATGACGCCGGCCAGCGAGCCGTCCACGCCCATGGTCGGCATGGAGTCGTGCAGGACGCCGAAGTAGTTCTTCCCGGAGAGATTCCGCAGTAGATGTGTCTGGGCGGCC
The DNA here is from genome assembly GCF_053612185.1 of Streptomyces sp. NPDC054757. Taxonomy (NCBI): domain Bacteria; kingdom Bacillati; phylum Actinomycetota; class Actinomycetes; order Kitasatosporales; family Streptomycetaceae; genus Streptomyces; species Streptomyces sp. NPDC054757. The sequence goes on along the minus strand of NZ_JBSHBW010000012.1, from coordinate 22,388 downwards.
GGTGTGGCCCTGTCACGGGTGAGGCCCTGGGCGTCCACGAGATCGAAGGAATCACGGTCGATGCCGGCACGCGTAAGAAATTCTCGTTCGGTCTTCATGCCGTCGGCGTAGGTGTGCTTGCCGTTGTGGACGGCCATCAGGGGCGGCAGAAGGTTGGCGCCGAGGTTGTGACTGACCTTGTTGATCAGTTTTGCGTATTCCTTGAAGGGGGGTGACGTGTAACTTGCGGAGACGGGCAGCCTTTTGACCTTCTGCACCGGCGGGAGTTTGCTGCCGGGATTGTCCCCCAGGGTGGGAGAGGCGACGGAGACGCCATGCTTGGCGAGTGCTTCGATGAGTACCGTGCGGGCGAACGCGGCCGGGTCGGGCACTTGGTACGTCGCGATGAAGGGCGCGGTGGCGTCCGCCGGCACGGAACCTCGTATCCGGATGCGTCCTGCAGCGGGAGAGTCGGTCTTCACGGCCGGCTTCGTCCCGGCGGGAGTCGTGGTGACGCGCGAGTCGACGGTGAACGCGGCTGTCTTGGGGCGCCAGTCGACGGTTGCCTGCCGGCCGGGTGCTGCGGGGGTGATCAGCAGGTCGATGAGGTTGTCGTTGACGACTGTTGGCGTGATGGGTGTGCTTCCGATCGTCACAGGGGCCCAGAGGCGGTCGTCGATGACCACGTCTCCGTCGATGTGCCGGATGCCGCTCGCCGCGACCTGTCGGGCGAGGTCGTTGATGCCGGCGAGGGGGTCTTCACGCGTGAGGGTGGCCATACCGGGCACGGCATTTGCATCGGTGTGGTCAAAATCCGGGATGTCGACCTTTCCGAGCGCGTTGGTCCGCCCGCCGAGTGTCAGATCGCCGCTTCCCACCATGATGAGGTTTCCGGAGAGTCGGCCGTTGCGCGATACCGAACCGGAGCGAACAAGGGGGGTGCGGAACCGATGGCTGCTCCCGAGTGTGTCGAGCGCGGCACCGACGGCGAAGGTCTTGGCGGTCGAGCCTGTCACGAACTTGGACGTGGCGTTCTCGGACTGCACGACCTTGCCGGATTTCAGGTCGGTGACCTGAAGACCCCACTGTCCCGAGGACCATGGGGCACCTCGCATGAGTCTCTGCAGCTCTGCGCTCACTCCAGCAGCGCTCGATGATCCTGGAGCCGGAGGATGCTTGCCGGTTGTGTCGGTGTGGCACGCGGAAGCGGTGAGCGCGGCGACCGTCGAGGCGGCGACGACGGCTACGGTGCGGGACCGTCGTCGTGCCTTCGGCCTGACGGCGTGGGCGCCGTTCATGAGAGGGCGCTCCTGCAAGGCGACGCCTTGGCGGTCCGACGGGGTATGACGGCGCACGAAGCCAGTGATCCTGGAGAACATTTGGGGTTGATCCTCATCTTGTTGCGCGGCGGTGACGCGCGTGGTCATGCCGGATTTACGAACGCAGGGCCCGGGCCGCGACCGTGCGTGATGCGCGGGCAGCCTGGAGGGCCAGGGCGAGGCAGGTGGTCAGGAGGGTCACAGCGGCGAGAGCGCCGAGCGTCTCCCACGGGAGACCGTTCAGAACGCGGGCGATACTGATCCTGGCTCCCGCGGCGATGGTGGCACTCGTGACGGCGATGGAGATCACGCCGAAGAGGATTGCCGTCCCGGCGTAGATGGCTCCCTCGAAGACCGTTGACCGGGTGACCACGCCCGGTCGTGCGCCGGCGACCGTCACGACGGCGGAGTCACGGGTGCGCTCCCGCCCGACCAGGGCGATCACGGCGAGGCCGCCGACCCAGGACACGACGAAGACCCAGCCCAGAACGACCATGACGTCACCCAGCCCGGCGGTGCTTCCGGGCATGACGTTCCCCATCACCATGAAGAGCCCGACAAACGACAGGGAGAGCGCGAAGGGCAGCACCGTGGTGACGCTTCGAGCTGCCCGTGCACGGCACGATTGCACGGCAAGGTGCCAGGTGACGCTGCGCGACGGTACGAGTGCGGTCCAGAGCTTCATCAGGGGCGTGAGAACCCACGGCCCCATCAGCAGCGCCAGGCAGATGAGGAACAGGTCGCCGGCGAAAGCGAAGGCCGTCCGCTGTTCGACACCGCCTTCGAGTTCCAGCCCCAGCCCGGGAATCCACATGCCGACCACTCCGGCGAGGAGACACAGGGCGAGAACGCTGCGTGCGGCGCCCGGCCGGGCCGGCGGATCCGAGTGGTCCCGGAAGGCGCGCATCTCCGGTGTCTTGGCGGCGCGGCGTGTGACTCCCCAGCCGCCGAGCAGACACGGAACCACCCCGAACAGCACAGCTACGCCCACGTGCGAGAGCTCGAAGCCGACCGTCGCTCCGTGCAGATCGAGTCCCGTGGCCGTCCACTGATCGAGGGAGATACCCGCGACCAGAGGAGCCAGCGGCACCGCCAGCGCACCGGCAATCGTGCCGAGCACCATCAGTTCGGTGCGCAGGATGCGCCTGACCCGATTGCGGGGGATCCCGAGGATCACCCACAGGGCGTGTTCGCGTCGCTGGGTCTTCAACGTCAGACCGACCGCGGACGCGACGATGCCCACGGCGGCGAGCAAGGTGAAGAAGACGATGTTTCCGCCCAGCGCGATCGACGCCGAGGACATGCGTGTATCGCCTGCTGCGCGCGCCGCCGAGACAGCGGTGAACATGGCAATGACCGAGCCGGCTGAGCATGCCGCGCCGACCGCCGCACACACGAGCGTCCACAGCCACATGGATGCCTGCATGCGGATGTCCGACAAGACGAGTCGCATCATGCTGCTTCGTCACCTGCCTCATCCACGGACTGCGCCGCGAGGACGGCATCGCTCACCGTGCGGGAGTCGCCGCCGGGAATGACTGCGTGAATGCGCCCGGACCCCATCACCACGACCTGGTCGGCCCGTGCGGCCGCGTGAGGGTCGTGCGTGACCATGAGGACCGTGGTTCCCTGCGCGGGAAGCGCCTGGAGCCAGTCGAGCACGACATGACCGGACTTGAGGTCGAGCGCCCCGGTCGGCTCGTCGGCGAAGACGATCCGGGGCTGATTCGCGACGACTCGGGCCACTGCGACGCGCTGGCGTTCCCCGCCGGAGAGGCGGTCGGGACGTCGCCGGGCGTGCTTGGCGATGCCGAGCCGCGTCATCGCGTCGTCAACACGGGACTTGGGCACACGGTGGCCGGCCAGCCGCGCCGGAAGGGAGATGTTGTCCTCGACGGACAGAGAACTGACGAGGTTGTACTCCTGGAAGATGAAGCCGACGTTCTCGCTGCGGAATGCAGCCTGCTTGCGCGGCGAGAGCGAGAGGATGTCCGTCCCGAGGATCTCGATGGAGCCTGAGGTCGCTCGCTCCAGGCCGGCCGTGCACAGCAGGAGCGTCGACTTGCCGGACCCGGACGGCCCGACGACGGCGGTCAGCCGGCCTTCTGGAACGTCAAGGTCGATAGCGTGCAGCACACGTGTTGTCTCGCGTCGACGCCCCGGGACCGGAAAGTCCATCTGAAGTCCACGCAATCGAATACACGGAACAGAGGAGGAAGCTGAAAAAAGCATGTCTCAAGCCAAGCAGCGCGCGAGGGCCGATGCACGGGTGCCTGCACTGCTTGAAGGTAGACCTGGGTCTACCTTCCGGCGGTGTGCGACAATGCTCGCCATGGCGCAGATTCGCTTGGCCCGGAGGGTACTGACAGAACTGGTCGCAGCAATAACCTTCCCGATTCTGCTGCTTTCTCTCCTTGTCGTCCCGGTAGCGGCCCCAGTGGTGGCAGAGGTAGACCGTTCACGAGCCCATTGGTGTGGCGCTGAGGTACTGCCGCTGAGGCCCGCTGCTCAGAGCTGGACGCGATGGGTGACACTCCGGCTGCGTTCAAAGTCGGTATGGAGAACCGACCTCCCTGTTTTCCTCGCCACGTTGCTCCTTTCCGCGCTTTCACTGTTGATTTCCTTCTTCGGGTTCATCGGCGCCGCCGCCTTGGTTTTCTCTCCCGTATTCTGGGCCTTTGGTATCGCAGCACAGGTCGGTCCTTTCACGCCGAAGTCAGTACAGCAAACCCTTCTGGCCGTGCCCGCAGGAATCGCTCTGGGTGCAGTCACCGTGAGTGCGTTGACCGGAGTTTCCCTTCTTCGTGACCTTCTCCTGCGCGCTTTCTCGAGAAGCCGGGACTCGGACCTGCTGGCGAAACTTGAGGAGCTCCGCAGCAGCAGGGCGTCCCTGACTGCGGCCTTCGAGATCGAGCGACAGCGAATCGAACGCGATCTGCACGACGGAGCCCAGCAGGAGCTCGTCGCCGTCGTCATGCGCCTTGGGATGCTGGAGGCGGCAGCCGCCGACCACGAGCGAACCGTGCAGTTGGCACGCCAGGCACAGGCCCATGCGGAACGCGCCCTGGAACGGCTGCGGGAAACGGTGCGTGACATCCACCCCCGTGAGCTGAGCGACCTCGGCCTCATCGCAGCTGTCCGGGAACTGGCTGCGCGATCACCCCTGAGTGTCGAGTTGACCAGCAATGGCGACGACTCTCAGCTTTCGTCGCCAACAGCGACGGCGGTATACTTCACGGTCTCCGAAGCTCTGACGAACATCGCGAAACATGCAGATATGGGCACCGCGCAGATCGACATGAAATGCGCTAAAACTGGCGTGAAAGTGCGCGTTCGTGACGACGGTGTCGGCGGTGCGAGAATCGACGCGGGTTCCGGACTCGCAGGACTGCGTGAGCGAATGCGGAGTGTCGGCGGGGATCTCGAAATCCTCAGCCCGGCCGGTGGCGGAACAGAGGTTACAGCGTCCGCCCCCAGCCAACCCCCATGGTAAATGAGACAGATTGAGCAACCCGATAGGGGCGGGCATGAGAATTGTCCTGGCGGACGACAGTGTGCTGATTCGTGCAGGTATCCGAGAAATCTTGGCCTCCAACGCCCATGATGTGATCCGCGAATGCGAAGACGCCGATGAGCTGGTGGCCGCTGTCGACGCATTGGCACATGCCGGGACCGCTCCAGACATCGTCATTACGGATGTTCGCATGCCACCGGGAAACACAGATGACGGGCTCCGTGCTGCGATCGATCTGCGCTCCCGGTACCGGGATCTGCCGGTGGTGGTCCTTTCCGCGTATGTCACGGGACCATACGTGCGAGAGCTCCTCAATGGGCCAGGCGCTGACGGAGCCGTCGGGTACCTGCTCAAGGAGAAAGTGGGAAGAATCGCAGACTTCCTACGGGCTCTCGAAACGGTCTCCAGGGGCGGAGTGGTGATCGACCCCGAGGTCGTCCGCCACGTCACGCGCGCTCACTCTCCCCAAGGGCCGCTTGCCCGACTCACCGCCCGCGAGCGAGAGGTGCTCGCCCTCATGGCTGAGGGGAGTTCCAACGCGGAGATCGCATCGAAGTTGTTCCTTTCGGGCGCTGCTGTCAGCAAGCATGTGGCGAATGTTTTCGCGAAGCTCGGCATGGCTCCCGGCGAAGACAACAGAAGAGTCAAGGCCATTCTCACCTGGTTTGAATACAATTGAATCGATGCCGATACCAGCCGGTGAGCGAGTCCCTGAACTTCTGGTACAGGCTCGAATCCGTCGACGTTGAGCCGGCCTTCTGCTCGAAGCAGTCTGTGCGGCGGCGGCGTGGTCCGGATGCATGAGGCGACCGCCGCACGCAACGAAGGCCGTCGTACGTCTCGTCTCCGGCCGCACCAAGGAGACCTGAGAATCGACCCTGACCAGGAGACACACGCCTCACCCGCTCTCAGTGAGCTGCTCAGGCCGGGGACATCAGTGTGCCCGAACCACGGAGCTCTTCTGGAAGTCGGCGCCGAACGCCTTCTCGATGCCGTTGATGACCGCGGAGTCGCTCACGATGAGGCCGAGTTCGCGGTTGTGGCCGAGCGAGTTGGCGGAGAAGTTCTCCGAGCCGGCGAACACCTTTGCTTCGGACGTGCCGTAGTCGGTGACGATCGCCTTGGCATGGATGTAGAAGCCGGTGGAACTCGTGTACGTGGTCACCTTGCCACCGGCGGCAGTGACCTTCGCCAGCTCCTTGCTGTACTTCGATGACTCGTTCTCGGCGACGACGCGAACCGCGACACCGCGCTTCGCATCCGCGACGACCGCGTTCACCAGCGTGGAGTCCTCGAACTCCTCCTCCTGGACATCCAGGCTGCGCTTCGCCCCCTTGACCAGGGCCAGCAGGCGGCTCTGCGAGTCGGTGGGCGACCAGACGAGGTCGGTGCCGTCGGACGGGGTGACGGCGGTCTTCGCGTAGTCGGCGTCGAAGACCTTCTCGACTGCCGCGACATCGGCCTTGTCTGAGTCGAAGACGCCGTAGTCACGTGAGGTCGCGTAGTACTTCGTGTCGAAGTTGCCGGTGCTGATGTACGACCTGGCGCCGTCGACAGTGATCGTCTTCTGGTGGGTGTAGACGTACGAGGAGGACGAGTACGTGACCCCGGCGCCGGCCGCGGACAGCGCCTTGTAGGCGGCGCCGTCGATGGACGCGTGCTGGGAGTCGAAGACCACGCGGACCTTCACGCCTGCCTTCTGCTTCTTGACCAGGTCGTCGACGAGGGTGGTGTCGCGCAACTCGTAGATCGTCACGTCGACCGATTTCTTGGCCGAGTTGACGAAGTCGTAGATCGCGCCCTCCTTCTGGTCCGGAAGGACCACGAGGGAGTAGGCGCTCGCGGCGTGGGCGGAGGCGGGCACGAGGGCACATACGGCGGCCAAGGCGCCTGCGGCCAGGGCGGGCATCAGACGGTGTGTGGGGTTCACCGGGGGCTCCTGACGTAGTCGAGGAAGCGCGCAACGCGCGTAGCACACCCAGTAGGACACAGCGCCAGGGTTCACTGAAGCTCAGTTGAACGAAAGGAGGGGCAGGGTTGAGCAAAGCGATACTTCACCCTCTCTTGGGTGTCAACTCCCTCGAAACATTGTGCAGATGGGGGCTTTCTGTCCGGTGCGTACGGGGTACCGGCCGTCGTCCTGTACGAACTCACCTGGGAGCCGGTGCGTGGCCGCAACCGGCCTTCACGGTGCCGGAAGCGGGTCCGCCGAGACCGGGCTCAGTCGCACCGTCGCCGCCGCGACGTTCTCCTCCGGGTGCGCGGTCGAGGACGTACCGGGGATCGGCGCCAGGGAGATCCTTTCAGTAAGCCTCCCTGGCTCACGAAACTGCCTGCTGCTGAAGAAGCACCGTAGCCCGGCGGCGTACCGTGGCCAGGTGGCAAACGAAGACCTGGGACGGACCCTGCGCCGCTTGCGCCGTCTGGCCTCCATGACTCAAGAACAACTGGCCGAGGGCTCCGGCGTGTCCGTCGATGTGATCCGTCAGCTTGAGCAGGGGCGTAAGCACTCGGCCCGCCTCCCTACGCTGCATGCTCTGGCGAACGGCCTCGGTGTGGAGCTGACCACGCTCCTGGGCGACCCGCCCGGGGTCTCCACCACCGGCGAGAACGACGGCCCTCTCCGAGCTGGTGGCCAATGCCGTGCAGCACGCCCGGCGGGAATCCATCCGCGTGGTGGTGGAGCGCACGGCCGTGCGGAGGGTCCGCGTGGCCGTCGCGGACTTCTCACGGGCGCGGCCCGTGGTGCGCGAGGCGGGCGACGGTGACGAGGAGGGGCGCGGCCTGTTACTGGTGACGGCGCCGGCGGCCGACTGGGGTACGGATGAGCGACGTTGGGGAAGGGTCGTGTGGGCGAACCTGGAGGGGCGCGGGTGACCGCCGGAGAATTCTCCGGCCGCAGTATGGCCCGAGCCCACCTGTCGCTGTTGACCGAGATGTTCGGCACGGACGGATGCCTGCGGATCGATACGGCCTCCGACACCGACACGACCGATTGGGGCCCAGTCCTCGCCCGCGCATGCCCGTTCTGCTGCGGCCGCCGGTGCATCCCGCTGGGCCGGCGCGCCGAGCCTTTCCGGCGGGGATCCGGGTCAGGATCGCCCCGGAGTCGCCGCGGGGCCGCCTGAACCAGCTGATCCGGCCGCTTCCAGGATGACGGTGCGCGCTGTCTGGATGAGGCGCTCCAGCGACAGAGCCGCTGTGGGCCGGACGCTGTACGTCATCAGCCGCAGGGCCTCGATCCGGGTCCGGTCCTCGACGGGAAGTCCCTGGGGGAGACCGGAGAACAGTTCGTGGCGCGGGCGGGAGTTGAGGTCCTCCGCCAATGTTTGAAGCGGCATTCCGCCCAGGACGTTCTGCGAGGTCGCGGGTGGTGCTGCGGCACGCTGGTCCTGGAGCTGGGCATGGATCGCCAGGCCGATGAGCGTGGTGGTGAGTGCTTCACCGGATTCCGTACTGATCTTCCAGGTGCGGAAGCGGTCATGGCGACCGGCGGCCGCGTCAGGGGCGTGAGCATCCCCAGCCCTGCGGATGCTTTCCGCGCATGCCCGGCACTCCCTCCACGCCTCCGGTGCTGCTTCGCTCGTCCCCATGAGGGCAGTGTGCCGGGGCGCTGCCGACTTGGGCAGCGCCCCGGTGGCTGCGTAGCTGGGAACGGGCCGCTGAGCCGACGACGTCCCGCGCGAGACTGCGCAAGCGTTCTCGCCCTGTTGTCGGGTGCGACGCTCAGGTCGCGCCGGAAGGCCGGTCAGCGTGCGTGCGGAGGATGACCGCCCCGGAGATCAGGCAGAGAGTCGGAGCCGGTCGTCGAGTGCGGTGCCGACGGCCGGGCAGTTCTTCCGGATGGTGTCGAGGAAGGCGTGCAGCACCGGGGAGTGGTCGCGGACCGTGAAGGACAGGACGAGATCGGGCAGGGGCGTGCGCGGGGTCACTTCACAGAACCGCGTCCCCGGACGGGGGACCGCCCTCATGCGGGACGGCCCCAGGCCGACGCCCACGCCGGAGGCGGCGAGGCCCATGATCGTGTGCACGTCCCTCGCGACGGTCGCACCGCCGAGAGCCGATGAGTCCGCGCCCAGAAGGGCACGCAGTCCGGCTACGACGGCGGGCTCGTCCTCGCCGGCGGAGACGATCAGCGGCTGTCGCCGCAACTGCTCGACGCTCACGGATGGTTGCCCCGCGTACGGGTGCACCGTACTCACCACGGCGATCACATGGTCGCGTCCGATAGGGACGGATACGAGACGCTCGGCCCCGGAGCCCCGTGGCGGGCCGAGAGTGATGGCCACATCCAGCTCCCCGGCGACGAGAGCGGTGCTGCTGCGGCCGGTCGACATCTCGTGCAGTTCCAGCCGCACATCGGGCCGTTCACGGCCGAACCGGCTCAGGACGCCCGGCAGCGGGTCGAGCAGCGCCGAGGCGATGAAGCCGAGGCGTAGCCGTCCCGTCTCGCCACGCGCGGCCCGGCCCGCGTCGACCGTGGCCGCGGCGATCTCGTCCAGCGCCCGGCGCGCCCGTACGAGAAACGCCTCGCCGGCGGCGGTCGGGAACACCCCCTGACGTGTGCGGTCGAACAGCCGGGCCCCGACCTCGCGCTCCAGATCGGCGATCTGCTTGGACAGCGGCGGCTGCGCGATGCCCAGCTCGCCCGCTGCCCGGCCGAAGTGTTCGTGAGCGGCGAGAGCAACCGCGTACCGCAGATGTCGCGCCTCCATGACCCCCCTCTACCCGTCGGCTGCCCTCTTCCGGCGATACCTCAGAGATATTGCCATGCCGCTTACCAGATCTAGGAATGGATGACGCTGAGGTTCCTGTCTGGAATGGAGCCATGAAGAACGCAACTCCGAGGACGGGCACCGTCTTCGTTCTCGTGCACGGCGCCTGGCACAGCTCCGCTCAGTGGTCGGCGACACAGCGTGCGCTGGCCGGTCTGGGCGCTGCGAGCCTGGCCGTCGACCTGCCGGGGCACGGTTTCGACGCACCCCTGCCCTCCGGCTACCTGCTGCCAGGCCAGCCCGGCCTGCTGACCGAGAAGTCACGGCTCGCCACCGTGACGTTGGACGACTGCGCCGAGGCGGTGCTGAGGGTCCTGCGCCAGGTACGCCACCACCGCACCGTCGTGCTCGTGGCGCACAGCGCGGGTGGCGGTCCCGCGTCCCTGGCCGCGGAGTGGGCGCCCGAACTGGTGGACCGGGTCGTCTACCTGTCCGCGTTCGTCCCGGCCGGCAGACCGCGGTTCTCCGACTACCTGGGCTCACCCGAGAACGCCACCGCGCTGGGCCAGAACCTGAACCTCGGCGACCCCGGGGCCCTGGGCGCCGTACGGATCAATCCGCTCTCACCGAGCCCCGCCTACCTCGACGAACTGCGGGAGACCCACTACCACGACACCCCCCTGGACCGCTTCGACCGGTGGCGGTCCGCGCTGAGCCCCGATCTGCCGCTGGCGATCCCGACGACTCCGGTCACCGTGACCGCAGCGCGGTGGGGGCGGCTCCCGCGCACCTTCCTGCGCTGCGCAGAGGACCGGGCGCTGGCACCGGCCGTGCAGGACCTGATGATCGCGGAAGCCGACCGGGCCTTCCCGCGCAACCCGTTCACCGTACATACGCTGCCCGGCAGCCACAGCCCGTTCGCCGCCAGGCCGGGTGAGCTCGCCGCGGTCCTGGCCTCGTGAGCGGTTCTCGCGTCGCGAGCGGTCCTCGCTCGGTGAGCAGGAACGGCGCGCGTCGGGTCAGTCCACGAGATCCGGCGCCCGCAGTACGGCCGAGGGGATGCCCCACGCGTCGACGAGGTCGACCGCGAGGGGGCGGACCTTGCGGCAGAGGGCGTTCACCTCACGGCTGATCGCCTTGGAACGCTGGACGGTCAGCCGCCCGTGCTCCATGAACCAGGCCCGGTCCGCCTCGATGGTCGACAGGGCGAACAGGTCGCAGAGGAGGGCGAGCACCGTCTTCTCGGCGCCTTCGGGCAGCGCCCGCACGCGGTTGACGAACGCCTCTGTCACCAGCCGCTCGACGTGCGCGCGGGCCAGTGCGATGACGTGGTCCTGCACTTCGGAGAAGACGGCGCCGGGATCATTCTTCTGGTCGATGCCGCGTTTGATCCGCCGGGCCAGGCCGGCGAGCATGTGCTGCTCGCGGAAGCGGACCATGGCGAGCTGGTACTCCGAGTCGAGCAGGCCGGCCTCCCGGTCCCACTCGTCGCCGCCGGGCAGCAGGTCCCGTACGCGTTCGAGCAGTTTGTGGGCCGACGTGCGCTCGATGACCGTCTCGACGGCGAGATTGGTGACATAGCGGACCGTGCCGAGCTGGTCGAGGTCCTCGAACTCGCTCGCGTGGTCGGTGAGCAGCCCCTTTGCCACGAGCTGCAGCAGGACATGGTTGTCGCCCTCGAAGGTGGTGAAGACATCGCTGTCGCTCTTGAGGGCGGCGAACCGGTTCACGGCGAGATAACCGGCGCCTCCGCACGCCTCGCGGCACTCCTGGACGACCCGGGTGGCGTGCCACGTCCCCAGTGCCTTGATACCCGCGGCCTGTGATTCCAGCCGGCGCCGCGCCTGCGCGTTGTCCTCGATGCCGGAGAAGACCTCGTGCAGCTGGGTACGTACCTCGTCCTGCGCGAAGTGCAGGGCGTACGTCCGGGCGATGAGCGGCAGCAGACGGCGCTGATGCAGGCCGTAGTCGAGGAGCACCTGCTCGCCGGTGTCCGGTGCGGCCTCGAACTGCCGTCGCTGTACGGCGTACTTCGTGGCGATCGTCAGGGCGACCTTGGCGACGCTGATGCCCGCACCTGCGACGCTGACCCTTCCCTGCACCAGAGTGCCGAGCATGGTGAAGAAGCGCCGGTTGGGATTGTCGATCCCGCTCTCGTAGACGCCCTCGGGCGTGACGTCGGCGAACCTGTTCAGCAGCGCCTCGCGTGGCACCCGCACGCCGTCGAACCAGATGCGGCCGTTGTCCACACCGTTGAGCCCCATCTTGCGGCCGTCGTCCTCGATCCGGACGCCGGGCACCGTCTTCCCGCCGGCGCGCAGGGGTACGACGAAGGCGTGCACGCCCTGGGAGTCGCCGCCCACCTCCAGCTGGGCGAAGACGACCGCCAGTTCGGCATGGCGGGCCGCGTTGCCGATGTAGTCCTTGCGCGCCTGGTCGTGGGGGGTGGTGATGACGAACTCCCGGCTCGCGGTGTCGTACCGCGCGACGGTGGAGAGCGCCTGGACGTTGGAGCCGTGCCCGGTCTCCGTCATCGCGAAGCAGCCCATGAGCTCCCCGGTGATCAGGTCCTGGAGGTAGGCGTCGTGGTGGCGTCCGGTGCCCAGTTGCAGGATCGCGCCGCCGAAGAGTCCGAACTGCACGCCGACCTTCACCAGGGCCGACAGATCGCCGAAAGCCATTGTCTCGAACGCGGCGATCGAGGCGCCGACATCGCCGCCCCCGCCGTACTCCGTGGGAAAGCCCATGCCGGTCTGGCCCGTCGCGGCCATCTTGACGACGACCTCACGCACCCGCTCACGGAAGGCGTCGATGCCGAGCTCGTCGGCCTCTTCGAGGAGGGAGGCGTACGTCGTCAGATTGGTGCGGACGAGGTCGCGGATCCCGGCGTACTCGCCGTCGAGTACGCCGGTCAGCGAGGAGACGTCGATCTCGGGCTGCACGTAACCGGTCTCAGGAGTGGAAGCGTTCTCGGGGGCCATGCCACTCCGCTACCCCGCCCTCGGGTGATCAACCAGGAACGAGCTGGTGGCAGAGGCATGGGGGGAGGAGGGGAGCCGGCCGGAACCGGAGCCTTCCCCTCCCCGCCCCGCTCGATTCAGCGTGCGGAAGCCGGTCGTGCCGCTGCCGGCTTCGGCAGTGTGCAGCCCGCGGCCGACAGGTTGAGTTTGTTGCCCGTCGTGAAGCAGGCGGGTATGCCGTACGTCTCCTCGGCGTATCCGATCCCCTCGCGGACGGTGACGGCACCCTGCTCGTTCACCTCGCAGGGGTTGTCGAGCGTGCAGCGCTCACCGCTCTCGTTGATGGTGTTGTTGACCGCCGTGACCTGCCCGGTCGTCGTGTCGATGACCGGGGAGCCCGAGGTGCCTCCGATGACCTGGCACTGCGGGGTGTAGCGGACGGAGTCCTTCCAGGTCCACTGGTCTTCCTTGAGGCGGTACGCGAATCCGTCGACGGAGCAGGAGTAGACCCGCTTCCAGTAGCCGGAGACCACGTTGATCGCGTGCCCCTGCACCGGGTGGCCGGCGGACAGGGTCAGCGGCGCGATTCCGGTGGACTGCTGTATCTGGGCGTAGGTCTTGGTCAGTTGGTAGAGCGTGACGTCCGTGTCGGTCATCGTCGAGTAGACGACCTTGTTCGCCTTGAGCGTTCCGGCTGTGCCCGCCGAGGCGTTGAGCAGGGTGAAGCTGCGGGTGGAGGACTGGCCGGTGATGACCTGACCCGCGCTCGGGAAGCCGGTTTCCAGACAGTGGCCGTTCGTCAGGACCAGGCCCGGGTCCGAGGCCTGCGAGTTCGGCATGCGGATCAGGGAGCCCGAGCAGTTGCTGAGCGCCACGGTGCCCGCGAAGGAGGCGGCTGCCGCCTTGGCGGGCGCGGTGGCGGGGTGCGCGGCGGTGGGGGTTGTCCCGTCCGCTCCGGCGGGTGCTGCGGCTGCCGTGCCCGTGGTGCCCGCGAGGGCGGCGGCACCGAGGGTCACGGCGGTGAGGGTGGCGAGGAGAGGCTTGCGCATGGTGGTGGTCGGTCCTCTCGGTTCGGCCCCGGGAGCCCGGTGGCCCCCGGACGGCGAAGGGTGACCGCATTGTCGGCGTACAAACAATGTCTCCGCTACCCCACCACCACGTCCTGGCTCTTTCTGCTCCCTTGACGGCTGCCGTACCGGGACTCTCTTCCTCACCCCCGGCCTCCCCGGGGGAGGCCGCAGCACGGCGGGCGGGCCGGCCACGGGCACCGTCACACCGGCCGTGGCCGTCGTGCGCGCGATCCGTGGTTGCCCCCACCAACTACTCGCCGTGCTGCGCTCGCTGGGATGCTGGGATCAGCTGCCGTCGCCCACCGGCTCCAGTACGAAGACCGGGATCACCCGGTCCGTCTTCGTCTGGTACTCGGCGTAGTCCGGCCAGACCTCGACCGCGCGGGACCACCACAGCTCCCGCTCGGCGCCCACGGCCTCGCGGGCCGCCATGTCCTGCCGTACGCCGCCGTCCTGCAGCTCCACCTGCGGGTGTGCGGCCACGTTGAAGTACCAGGTGGGGTGGGTGGGCGCACCGCCCTGCGAGGCCACCACGGCGTACGTCCCGCCGTGCTCCACCCGCATCAGCGGGGTCTTGCGGATCTTGCCGCTCCTGGCCCCGAGGGTGGTGAGGACGACAACGGGCACACCCTTCATGGTCGTTCCCTCGGTGCCCCCGGAACTCTCGTACAACGCGACCTGGTCGCGCACCCACTGGTCCGGGCTCGGCTGGTATTCGCCGCTGAGAGGCATGCTGTTCTCGTCTCACTAGCAGAGGGCCCGGAGCGGCTGACCTGGTGTCAGCCCGCTCCGGGCCCTCGGTCGGATCTGCCGCCCTCATGATTCACCACGGGACGCCACGCCGGTAGCGGGCGGCGTGGCGCCGGGGGAGTCCGCCGGAGGCAGCGGCTCACAGGAGTCGCTTGCGGCCCCAGAAGATGACGAAGGTGACGATGGCGGCGGTGGCGGCGAGCATGATGCCTGCTCCGAGCCACTGCATCGTGTGCATCTGGGACAGGGGGAGGTAGTCCATGGAGTAGCCGATGACGTGCTTGGACTCCAGGCAGGCGGTGTGCGCCTTGTCGTTGTCGATCTTGTCGAGGCAGGCGGTCCAGTCCAGGCGGCCTCCGGAGCTGGTGAGGAAGTAGGTGCCCTGGCCCTGCTGCACCGCCTCGGCGGGCAGCTTCGGCTGGGGGGCGTCGGGGCCGACGCCCTTGTCGGTGCTGACCGACAGCACATGCCCGAGGCTCAGCCGGAACCGGTCCCAGACGACCCCGATCGCCACCACGATGCCAAGGGTGACCACCATCGACACCAGCGTGCGGCGCAGCAGCATGCCGACCGCCACGCCCACGGCGAACGTGAGCAGCGCGTAGGCCACCGGCAGGACCCAGGTGACGTCGAAGAACGCGCCGCTGGTCCAGTCCAGCGTGTTGTCGACTCCCTTGACCGGCCCCCACCACCAGGTGAACACCACGGCGAGCACGGCGGTGGACAGCGCGATCAGCACGGCGGGGATGGTGAGCTTCGCGGCGAGCCACCGCAGCCGGCTGACGGACTGCGAGGTCACCAGCTTGGCGGTGCCGGACTCCAGATCGCCCGCGATGAGCGGGGCGCCGAGCAGGACGCCCGTCAGAAGAGGGACGTAGCCCAGATAGCCCCCGAAGCTGAACAGTCGGGTGGAGTACTCCTCAAGACCGGACGGCGGGCTGCCGTGCTTCTGCGGTGCCGAGTCCAGGAAGTCCACCAGTTGCCCGCGCAGCCAGACCATGGCGATCACGGCCAGGAGGGTGAGGCCGATGAGGGTCCAGAACGCGGCGCGGTGCTGGCGCCAGACGAGCCAGACCGGGCCGCCGAGCCGGGGACCGGTACGCCGGGGAGCGCGGCCGTTCCGCGGGCGGCCGGTGGGCGTCGGGCGGGCCGGGCCCTGGGTGAGCGTGGTCATGCGGTCACAGCCTTCTGGCGGTCGCGGGTGATGATGTCGTGGATGTCGCCGACGCGGGCGCTGGGGGCGATCAGCGCGGGCGCGTCGGGTGAGCGCAGATAGCCGAGCAGAAGCTCTTCCAGGGTGGGGGGCTCGGCCCGCCCGCCGTACTCGGTCCGGCCGTCGCGCCGCACCAGGAGGCCCGGACGGCCTTCGTCGCTGCGGGACTCGATCACCGTATGCGGGGCGACTGCGGGGAACGAGCCGCCGTCCGGGGCCAACAGGGCGTGTGCGGAACGCAGTTCGTCCACGCTGCCGGCGAGACGCAGCCCGCCGTTGGTGATGACGAGCAGGTAGTCGCAGATGTTCTCCAGCTCGGCGAGCATGTGTGAGGAGACGAGCACCGTCGTACCGTGCTCGGCGGCCTCCGCGGTCAGGGTGGCCATCAGCTCACGGCGTACCAGCGGGTCCAGATCGGACATCGGCTCATCGAGGATGAGCAGATCCGGGCGCTTTCCGAACGCCAGTGCGAAGGCGACACGGGTGCGCTGCCCGCCGGACAGCGTTCCGGTCTTCGCTTCCAGCGGTACCTGTCCCGCGGCGACGATGCTCTCCGCGACCTCCTGGTCCCAGCGGGGATTGAGCTCGTGGCCGAGCCGCAGGGTCTCGGCCACGGTGAAGCGCTTGAACAGCGGCTTCTCCTGGGTGAGGAACGCGGTACGCAGGACCGCCTCCGTCGACCCCGGCTCCGTGCCGAACACCCGCAGGGCGCCGGTCGTCGGCCGGATCATGTGGGTGGCCAGGCCCATCAGAGTGCTCTTGCCGGCGCCGTTGGGGCCGACCAGGCCGCAGACCCGTCCGGTCGGCAGCCGGAAGGAGACGTCCCGCAACGCCCAGCCGCGCCGGTACTTCCTGCCGAGGCCATGGGCCTCGATCGCCGACTCACCGGCGGGGTGCCCGTACCCCGTTCCACTTCCGTGGTGTGTCTGCGTATGGTCCATGTGTGGCTCCTGTGCGGGTCGCGGGTGGGGAACGGCCGTGGTGCACGCAGATGAGGGATGCACTGGATGGGGAACGCCGTCCGGTGGACACCACTCTTCTCCACCGGGTCCCGCGACGGATCGGGCGAAAGACAGATCCTTGCCGGCCGGCTGCGACTTTCGGCCGGTCGGCAGGGGGAACGACGAAAGAGATGGCGAAGGCGATGAACGGCACGGCCCCACCCATGGCCACCGGAGGGAAGGGGCGTGAGCGGATCATGCCCGTCACGGCGTGGCTGCTGCTGTTCCTGTGCCTGGCCGGGCTCGTCCCGCTGGACCTGGCGGGCGGCTTCTACGTGATCGACAGCTACGCCCACGCCAAGCCGTTCGTCGTGCTGCCGGCCGTCGTTCTCGTCGCTGCCTCGCCCCGGCTGGGCCGCCGGGCACTGCCGGTGGCCGCCTGCGTACTGGCGTGCCTCTCCCTGGGCCTCTCCGTCCTGTTCAGCCTCAGGACGGCGCCGGCCTCGCAGCCCCTGGGGTTCGCCGAACCGGCGGCGCTGGTGTGGCTGCTGCTGGTCGTCGCCCGACGGGGACAGCCCTCGTGGACGACGGCGGCCGTTCCGTTGCTGTTCATGGCGATCGTGGTGCGGCCGGTGTCGGTCTCGGTGCGGCAGTCCACCACCATCATGGCGCTGTTCTTCGCCCTGGCGGCTGTCATGGCGCTGGGGATCGGCCTCGGGATGCGCCTGCTCCTGGAGGACCGGCGGCGGCGGGCGGCGGCCCTGCGGCTGGAGCAGCGTACGGAGTTCGCCAGGGACCTGCACGACTTCGTCGCCCACCATGTCACCGGCATCGTGGTCCAGGCACAGGGAGCCCAGGCGATAGCGGACCGGAAGCCCGAACTGGTGCCACCCGCGCTCCAGCGGATCGAACAGGCCGGCTCGGAGGCGCTGACCTCCATGCGGCACATGGTGGGGATGCTGCGCGATGCCGAGGGCGAAGTGACCCTGACGCCGCTGGCAGGGCTGGGTGAAGTACGTACGCTCGTCGAGGAGTTCTCGGCCGTCGGCGGCGCCCACGCCCGGCTGGAGCTGGAGGGGAGCTTCGGCGATCTGCCGGTCGAGGTCTCCACGACCGCGCACCGGGTGGTGATGGAGGCCCTCACCAACGTACGCAAACACGCCCACGGCTGCACCGAAGTGCGGGTGCGCGTGGACCGCACGGGAGACCGGATCACCGTACGGATCAACGACGACGGACGGCCGCGTCATGTCTCCCACAGCGGTTTCGGGCTGAAGGGTCTGGACGAGCGGGTGGGCCTGATCGGCGGAGAGATCCAGGCAGGCCCGGTGACGGGCGGCGGCTGGGGCGTCGAGGCGACGCTCCCGGTCGCCACGGCAGGGGTGGCGGCGTCATGACGATCCGGGTGCTGATCGCGGACGACCAGGCCATGGTCCGTGCCGGGTTCGCGATGATCCTCGCGGCTGAGGACGACATCGACGTCGTCGCGGAGGCCACGGACGGGGTGCACGCCGTGGAACTCACCGAGCGCCACCGGCCCGACGTGGTGCTGATGGACATCCGTATGCCCCGGATGGACGGTCTTGAGGCGCTGCGCAGACTGACCCGCCCCGGCACCGTGAATCCGCCGAAGGTCGTGGTGGTCACGACGTTCGACGACGAGGAGTATGTGCAGCGCGCCCTGAGCGAGGGCGCGTCCGGTTTCCTGATCAAGGACTCGGGCCCGGCCCTGCTGGTCGAGGCCATCAGGGCCGCCGCCTCCGGCGAGGCCCTGGTGAGCCCGGCCATCACCGTCCGGCTGCTGCGCCGCCTCAGCGAGTCCGCGCCCGCCGCCCGGGAGCCGCACACCTCGCTCTCGGCGCGGGAGAAGGACCTGGTACGTCTGGTGGCCAGAGGGCTGACCAACGCCGAGATCGCCACCGGGCTGTCCATCTCGGTGGGCACGGTGAAGACCCACCTCGGCAATGTGCAGAGCAAGCTCTCGGCCCGTAACCGCGTGGAGGTCGCGGCCTGGGCCTGGGAGTCCGGCCTGGTCGAAGGGCGGAGGTAGGCCCTCCGGTCAAGGCGCGGGGCAGGGCCTCCCGGACGGTCGAGGGGCGGGGGAGGCCCTCCGGTCGAGGGGCGGGGCAGGCCCTCCCTGACGGTCGGAGGGCGGGCCGGGCCCTCCCGGACGGGCCGGGCCCGGCCCGTCAGCGTGTCAGGCCGGAGTTGAGGCGGGCCGCCTGGCGTGTCAGATGGTCCCGTTCGGCGAGGTTCGACGCCGTACGGGCCGCCTCCGCGTACAGCCGTGCCGCCTCCGCCGTATCGCCGTCCCGCTCATGGAGGTACGCCGCCACGGCGGACCGGCGGGGCAGTGATTCGTCCAGCTCCCTGAGGGCTGCCAGGCCGGCGCGCGGCCCGTCGGCCTCGCCCACGGCCACCGCGCGGTTGAGCCGGACGACCGGGCTGTCGGTCAGGTGTGCCAGCTCGTCGTACCACTCGACGATCTGCACCCAGTCCGTCTCCCCGGCGGTCGGCGCGTCGGCGTGGAGAGCCGCGATGGCGGCCTGCGCCTGGAACTCGCCCAGCCGGTCCCGGGCCAGGGCCGCCTGCAGAATCCCGACGCCCTCCGCGATCGACCGGGTGTCCCACCGGGTACGGTCCTGCTCGGCGAGCGGCACCAGGCTGCCGTCCGGCGCGGTCCGGGCGGCGCGCCGGGCATGGTGGAGCAGCATCAGGGCGAGCAGGCCCGCCACCTCGGGGTGGTCGATGGCGGCCGCGAGCTGCCGGGTGAGCCTGATGGCCTCGGACGCGAGGTCGACCTCGCCCGAGTAGCCCTCGTTGAAGACCAAATAGAGGACGCGCAGCACGGTGGCGACATCGCCGGGACGGCCGAACCTTCCCCGGGCGCCCGGCCCCGCTCCACCGGCGGGGACCCCCTGGCCGGAGACGGTGCGCTTGGCCCGGCTGATGCGCTGCGCCATGGTCGCCTCGGGCACCAGATAGGCATCGGCGATCTGGCGGGTGGTCAGCCCGCCGACCGCGCGCAGGGTGAGCGCGACCGCCGACGACGGGGTCAGCGCCGGGTGGGCGCACAGGAAGTAGAGGTAGAGCGTGTCGTCCACCGCGGACGTGGGTCCGGGCGGTGGTTCCTCGTGTACGGAGTCCTCACGCCTGCGGCGGGCGGTGTCCGCCCGTGTCGCGTCGAGGAACCTGCGCCAGGCGACGGTGACCAGCCAGCCCTTCGGATCCCTCGGTGGGTCGGCCGGCCAGCTGCGGACCGCCTCGACCAGCGCGTCCTGCACGGCGTCCTCGGCCGCCGCGAAGTCGGCTCCGCGGCGGACGAGGATCCCGAGCACGCTCGGTGTGAGGCTCCGGAGCAGGGCCTCGTTCACCTGTTCTGTCACTCCGTGATGGTGGGCGGCTCGGTCAGGAACGGGCGCAGCTCCAGCCACTCGTGGATCGGCTTCCCGCCCGCCCCGGGAGCGGCCGACAGCTCCCCGGCCAGCTCGATCGCGCGCTCCTGGCTGTCGACGTCGATCACCATCCAGCCCGCGATGAGGTCCTTGGTCTCCGCGAACGGGCCGTCGGTGACCGGCGGGCGCCCCTCGCCGTCGTACCGGACGAACATCCCGTCGGGTGCCAGCGCCTGACCGTCGACGAACTCGCCGGTCCCCTCCAGGCGGTCCGCGAAGTCCTGCATGTACTTCACATGGGCCGTGATCTCATCGGGCGTCCACTGGTCCATGGGGATGTTGTTGACCGACGCCGGGGCGCCTCGGTAGTGCTTGAGCAGCAAGTACTTGGCCATGGTGGTTCTCCTCGGTGCTGGTGCGGCCTGTTTCGGCTGCGTTCATAGCGGGGACGGAGCCGGTCACGCGTTCTCGACATCGCCGCCGGATTTTTTTCCGGATCCGGTCCGAAGCCGGAGTGGGCGGCTTTCCAGGACCGGCAGCCACCGGGCGGCCGAGCCGGGAGAATGCCTCGGGTGCGACTTTACGGTCTGCGGGTCCGGGTCTCATGGCGGCGGGCCCGGCGGACCGGACGGGGAGGGCCGCGGGCCCCTCCGGGAGGGGACCGCGCCCGGGTGGCCCCTCTCTGCGCCGGGTGTTATGTCCCGGTATCGTCCAGTGGGTCAGCGGGTGAGGAGGGCCGGTCGCGGGCCGTGGCCGGCGCGGGCATGAGGAGCGCGGATGTACGGACCGAAAGCACTCCGGGCGGCCGCGGCCGCGGCCCTTGTCGTGGGACTCGCTGTGGGCTGTTCGACCGGTGGTGGTGGCGGTGGTACATCCCGTTCCGTCCTCACCGGGAAGAGCGGGGCGGCCGGACGGGTGCTCGCCGTGAAGGTCGACAATGTGCGCGCCGCCAGACCGCAGACCGGGCTCAACGACGCCGACCTCGTGTACGCCATCGAGGTCGAAGGCGGGCTCTCGCGGCTCATGGCCGTCTATGACAGCGGCCATCTGCCCCCGACGGTGGGGCCGGTCCGCAGCGCGCGGGAGACCGACCTCCAGCTGCTCGCCGCGTACGACAGGCCCGCGCTCGCCTTCTCCGGAGCCCAGAGCAGACTGCTGCCCGTGCTCAGGAGCTCGGACATCGTCGTCCGCACCGGCACCGGCGCGTTCTTCCGCGACCCGGCCCGGCCTGCCCCGCACAACGAGTACGTCCGTACGAAGGGCCTCGCCGACGGCGCCGGAGTGGCCCGGGACATCGGGCTGCGCTTCGCCTCGAAGGCGCCCGGTGGCGGTCGGCAGGCGCCCGCCACATCGGTTTCGATGCCCTCCGCCGCCTTCACCTTCAGATGGGACGCGCCGCGGTACCGGGTCGTCATGGACGGCTCGGACTCCCCCTGGACCGCCGACAACGTCCTCATCCAGCGGGTCCGGGTCAAGGAGTCCCGCTTCCACAGCCGTACGGGGTACGTCCCGTTCTCGGAGACGGTCGGCAGCGGCTCCGGTGTGGTGCTGCGGGACGGGCGTGCGTACGACGTGCACTGGAGCAGGCCCACGTCCGGCGCCGGGACGACGTACACGCATGACGGCCGGACCCTGCCGCTGCGGCCTGGCAGGACCTGGATCGTGCTCGCACCCGCCTGACAGCCCGGTTCCTCAGGGCCTGCCGGTGACGCCGAGCAGCCGCGCCGCCGCCGACCGGGCCGACGCCAGGGCCGCCCGGCGGTCGGCGCCCCGCTGGCCCAGTGCCACCCGGGTGCTCAACCCGTCGAGCAGCGCCAGGAGTTCACCGGCGCGGCCCGGTACGTCGTCCACCGCGAAGCGGTGCTCCGCCACACCCCTGGAGAGGACCGCCTCAAGGTCCTCCTGCCAGCCGTGGTCCAGCTCCTCCTGGGCGGTACGCAGCTGTTCGTCCGAGCCGGCGCGCGCCCACAGCTCGATCCAGAGCATCCAGCGCGGGTCCCGCGGACCCTTGGGCAGATACAGCTGGAGGAAGCGGTCGAGCCGGCGCGGCGCGGCGGTGCGGCCCGCGAGCAGCGTCCTGCGTTCCCCGGTGAGCGCGTCCTCGCTCCAGCGCAGCGCCTCAAGGAGGAGCCGGTCCTTGCTGCCGAAGTAGTACAGGATGTGGCCGCCGCTGGTCCCCAGGCGTTCGGCGAGCGCGGACATGGTGAGTGCGGCGAGCCCGTTCTCGGCGATGGCCGTCATGGCCTCTTCGAGCATCCGGTCCCGTGCGATCCGCCCGTCCTTGCGATGTGCC
Source organism: Streptomyces sp. NPDC054757 (assembly GCF_053612185.1). Taxonomy (NCBI): domain Bacteria; kingdom Bacillati; phylum Actinomycetota; class Actinomycetes; order Kitasatosporales; family Streptomycetaceae; genus Streptomyces; species Streptomyces sp. NPDC054757. Next base: position 239 of record NZ_JBSHBW010000012.1, on the reverse strand, counting down.
ACTTCCGCCCCGCTCACGCTGGTCTGCTCCGGACACCGACGACCCTATCCCCGGCCGGGGGCCGTCAAGTCGGCCGGAGGTCTTGACGTTCCACCGGTGCGGGGCGCATCTTGAATGCCGTTCTAACACTTAGAACGGCATTCAAAGTGTGGCCGCGGAAAACGGAGGCTCGTATGGCGCGACAACCGACGGACGTCACCGACCGGAGCGCACGGCCGGGCGACGCGCCGGGCGAACCG